>JAFYQH010000003.1 GCA_017547205.1 Bacteroidaceae bacterium
ATAATAAAATTTTCCCAAACGAACAATAGCTATTCCAATGTTTATCAAAGGAATAGCTATATTTTTACAATTTATCCTGCTTCAGAGCGCAAATGAGATAAAAGCAAAGAGGGCGACCCTTTTACTTTTGGGTCACCCTCTTTCGTTTTGTGTTAAAACTTATCAAAAAAGAAGGGTGGTTTTAAAGAAATAATTGACAACAGCTTTTTCACATCATATATTTGCAGTAAACACGGAATGGAAATTGCCTTGATAAAACAAGATGGTAATTCAGCAACCTAGCCATCAAACCATACAATAATTTTGCGGTATTATTAACTAAAATTTTATTTGTATGAGAAGGCCTAGCATTTTTGAGATTGCTACAGCATTTGAGGATGGAAAGAATGGTGAGATAAAGCGACAGCAAAAACCAAAAACAAATGTTGTCGTCAATACCAATCGAATTGGGTATGGTGAAAAAAGCACGGTAAGCGCATTTCTTGCAACAGCATACGACGAACAAGGCAACACTGTAGATTCTATGAGAGGATACTTTCTCGAACCAGGAACAGACTACAATAGAGCAAAAAGAGAAGGAAGCGATACAGCTATTATGTCTGGCTCCTACGAAATAATTCCCCAAGCAGAAATGAGAAAAAGAATTGCAGAAAGAAACACACAAAAAGGAAAGCAAATTAAAGAATGTGATATTAAACTCCGCTACAACTGGTACATAGATAATCCTCCAGGCCGAAGTGGAATAGCTATTCATGGTGGACGAAATGGAGAAAATACCACAGGCTGTTTTATTCCTGGTGACTCTATCAGTCCTAATAAAGAAAATACTGATTATTTCATCAGCGACAATGGCAAAAAGAACGAACTTTTTAGATTTTTCAATAATTATGGACAAGATGGAATAAAAATAAACGTCGGTCCGGACTTTGAAGATTTATACAAATAGTCACATTATGAAAAGAGCATATTATACCGTACTATTCTTTATTGTTGCGTCAACCGCTACTGCACAATATTTTCCAATTGACACTGCAAGACTAAACAACGCCTATAGAACTTTGAAAAATGGAGAACAAACTGTTGAAAAGGAGATGGAGTTTTTAGAAGCCTGTCCAACAACTTGGTTGGAATTTTATATGACATATAGTTGTGTTTCTGATGAAGAATACGATAACTATATGTGCAATATGTGTACCGAACACTTTACCACTCTTTTTGGCCTTTCACACATTAACGACACTATTAAATGCAAGAAAATAGTAGACCTCACCATTGGAATGAAAGAAAGCGACGAGCGTACAGGTGTTTATCAAGATTATTTAATCGGTTATATCTGTAGCAACGAAAAATTAGTTTTAGACTATCTTTCTACATTAAAAAAAGGACACAGAATGCAATTTTGGCAATTTTGTTGGTCAAGCACCTGTGAATGTAACAGAGCCGAACATTTCAACAAAATATACAACCGAAACAAAGATAAATACCCCGAAGAAATGGAAATTTCACGCATTGCTTTTCAACATTTCTACGAAGGCATAAGTTACCCCAATTTACTACCGCACAAAGAGGAAGAATATAATCGTAAATACTATAACAAAAATTATAAATACAACTTTGACGATTATACCGATTATCGTGATGAGCAAGATTGGAACGAAGAAAAATTTTAAACGATGTAATAAATGCTGCAAATAATGGGACACTACAACTTGAGCTTTAAAACATTTGTCTTCACACTTATTATCACCACCTTGTTTACAAGTTGTAGTGAAAACGCGAAAAGCAATTTTTACCTTGCTTTGGATATGGCAGGATTATTGAACCCGCGTGAGCCAAGAATTAGTTTATCATTTGATAATCAAAACATTGAAGAACCATTTTCGTTTTCGGACTACTGCGAAGAAGAATATGATAGCATATTCATTGTATATTCTTATTTCAATACTGAAAGAGACGAATTTCTAAACCTGAAAATGTCAAATATATTAAGAAGAAAGTGTGACAATAATACGATGTTTGATTCATTTTCCACTTTACTCTTTATAAAAACCGGTAAAGTAGAGGCTTACAGCGAAATAAAATGCGTTGATGCTGATTTTGACTCAAGGGAAGTAGAGAAACATTATATTTTCCCAATTGACCAAAAGTTTATAATGGACAAGGAGAGAAAAATACATATTTATAACAAATAGTTTTTATCGCCTCTTACCACCAAGTTGTATCTCTGAAAATCCGTAAGTTACTAAACCTGGAATTCGTAAGTACACCTCAACTACAGGGGGGGGTAAAAATCCTCGGGAGTGTTAGAATTTACACACGACGTCTATTTGGAAACAGGTTTTTCGCTGCTTGCACGCACCATCACTGCGCTATCGGGCCAAAAGCCAATAGGTTCACTGGTTTTAAACAGAAGGGTATTATTGCCGAAAAGCTCCAACGTTACAGTTTGGTCGGCACCAAAAAAGAAATGCCCCTGCGCTATATTGCCGCTTTTGGGAGCAAGCAAACGAGCCTGTGGCAAGTGTGCTGCATCGTTGTTGCAAGCAGACATTTGTATTCTTGCGCCACCCGAAGACACGCCGGCGGCAGTGAGCAACAGTGAGTCGCCTTTTGCGCAAACTGTTAAAGTGAAATTCTCCCAAGAGCCACTCTTTTCCCACACCCATTCACCAATAAACGGAGATGGTGCAATGCCTGCAACATCAAAATTATTTTCAGCCGAAACATCGGCATCGGGCACAAAGGCATTTTCTTTATATAAATCTACAACCTCGGTTGAGAAGGGGTAATTTTCGCAGCTCCTGCGCACAAGTACCCCGTTTGCGGGCCAATAATTGACCTCGCCACTTATCTTGAACGTGAGAGTGTCGAGCGATTTCAGTTCAAGAACAAGGGGATAATATTCGTTTTCTGGATAATTCTGGAATACACTGAAATATTGGTTTACAATTGTACCGACTACCCTGTTTCCACTTTTTGGCACTGCCATACAAGTCTGCGGTATTGCATAGCCCTTGGTATCGCTCAACGGGTTGCCCGTCATATAAAAAGGCTCTTGCCTTTCCCAATAGAATGCCACCAACAGTGAATCGCCTCGCTCGCCTATGTGCACCGAAAGATTCTGAATAGAATCATTTGCACCGGTACACTCCCAGCTACCCACAAAAGGCGATGGGTCGATGCCAGCAACGTCAATATCTTTTTTGCCATTGCAAGCAAATATGCCTATCACAAGAAAAAAATGCAAAAATCTTTTCATGAATCATTATTTTAAATGCCGGCTTTTAAATATTGTATCACAACCATGTTTTTGACCAATATCATTCAATCGGCTGAACCATCCTTTTATAAATACGCGTTGCTCGGGGTGCCTGTCGACAATCTTGTCATAGTGCTCTGCACGGGACTTTTGGAGTTCTGTCTTCAACCATTTTTTATCAACGCCATTTAATGCTTGATTAGTCCTATCACCGATATAACCATCAACGCTCAAGTTGCACCCTCTCTTGTTCAACGTTTTTTGTAAATATTTTATTGCTGTCTTTGGACCTGAATTTACCGAAAAGTCATAAACAAGTTTCATAACATCAGTATTGTCCAGTTTTCCGAAGCCATAAGTATCCCACTCGGCCTTGTACAATTTTACAGCATCACTTTGTGTCAAATTCTCTACATCATCAACATTTACACCAGACTTATTCTTGTACGTGTCAAGAAACTTTTGTGTTATACCCATATTTGTTTTACCACCTTTATCCTTCGGGTTATTTACGAAGCCCCCTTCATAACATAAAACCATAGGAAGCGTCGAATAAAACAAGGAATCACTGCGTTGCCTGTCTTTTGACGAAGAAACATCTTCTACAGCATCAAGATACTCTGTTCCAATTTCTCGTTTTGCAATTTCGCCATTAGCATAATGCTCCAAATAATAATATTTTTTAGAACCGGGATTTTTATGAAACACCCCATGAACAGCATTGTTCCTTCTTCTCTCACGTACCAAGTCGTAAATATTATCGGACTGATACTCCTCTAGCATTTCCAAATCATTGTCATTCATAATCAATTTATTAAGTTACAAATGACACAAAAGTATATCACAAATATACATTTCAAGTTTAAGAAACACCAAATTAAACCTACCTTTTTACAAATATTTATACCCACTCACTTATTAAACTTTCGCTCATTTGTTACAATCTTTGCAAGTGGAATGCAATAGCATATTTTGTGCTATTGAGAGCATGAACATCCCTATTGGTCCACAACTAACTGCGGAACTGAAGGCAAAATACACGAACAGCAAGCTATTAATTAATACCCCATGAAATATCTAAGACATCTGTTCGCGGCATTATTATTGCTATGTGCAACAGTAGCAAATGCAGTTACTTATCCAGACTGGAAATCAACTAACAAAACAGATAGTTCAACATCGTCTAATACTTATACGATTCAAGCAGAAAGAGGCAGTTTGCTTTCTTTTAACTGGGAAGTAAGTAGTGAATATCACTATGACAGGCTTATTGTAATGATTGACAGAGTTCAAGTGCTGAATAAAAGTGGTTATTATTCCGGTAGCTATAAATACATTTTTAGTACTGGTGGAACCCACACACTTCTCGTTAAATATACTAAAGATTTTTATCGGACACTAATAGAATAGAATACCGATTCACTGCGTGCAGGATTGCCACCCAGTTTGTTCTTGCCCGAGTTGTCCGTAACTACACCATCCATTATAACACAAATTTGATTAAACAGTTTCTCAAATTTAGGATAAGATGGCTGCAGCAAAGTTGCTATACTGACATTTGGAATAACTTTTTCAATATCCGCGACATTTTTTGAAAAAAAATAACGAAATTTGCATAATTGATAGTTTAATGGGTCTTTATGCCATAAAATAATCACGAATTTATAATATAGCGCATTGTTTTGCGTTGATATTGAGACACGGCTTGCGAAAAAATGAAAAAGTGGTTACTCATAGTTGTACTGGTTATTGGTGTATTTGCTAACGCAGATGCCCAATTCGATGCTCACTTCACCCATTATTGGGAGATGCAGAGTTTCTATAACCCTGCCGCTGCCGGTTCAACAAAGAAAATGAACATATATGCGTCATACAGCAACCAACTGACAGGTTTCGAGAACAATCCTAAAAGCATGCTGCTGAATGTGGACACCCCTATACCATTCGTTAAAGGAGACCACAACCTTGGAGTCGGTGTCATAAATGACGAGATAGGTCTTTTCACCAACCAGCACCTATACCTAAACTATGCGTTCGGACTAAAGCTATTCAATGGGCGTATGGTGGCAGGAGCACAGTTAGGACTCGTGAACAGCAGTTTCGACAACAGCAAGATAATCCTTGGCGGCGACAGCAACGACCCGGCATTCCCCTCGGGCAAGGCCGACGGAAACACGTTCGACATTGGAGCCGGACTGCTTTACCAGCATAAACACTTCCATGTCGGAATATCGGGCTTACACCTTAACGCTCCGCTTATTCTGCTGGGGGAAAGGAATGAGATTCAGATTGACCCGTTCTTTAATTTTATGGCCGGGGGCAATATTCCAATAAAAAACACGTTAATATCAGTACAGCCTTCGCTGCAGGTAATGACAGATTTCGTTTCGTGGCGCACAGACATAACGGCAAGAGGAACATACAAATACGAAGAAAAGAACTTCTTTGGAGGAATAACATATAGCCCAAGTACATCTGTAACGGTATTTTTAGGGGCCGAGATGCTCAACATAACATTGAGCTACGGATATGAAATATTTACGTCAGGCATTGGCATGAAGAATGGAAACCATGACATATTCCTGGGTTACAAGATGAACCTGGACATGTTCAATAAGGAAAAAAATAAACATAATAGTATAAGAATTTTGCAATGATGAAGAAAATATTCTTTCTATCAGCGGTTGTACTGTCTTTGAGCATGATATCATGCTCAAGTGTCCGTAGCACAATAGGTAATATCGGCAGCAAGATCGGTGGAGTGTTTGGAGCCGGCAGCAAGATGGCAAGCACACAAGGCGGAGAGGTTACCGGCATAGGTGGAACACCCACCAATGAACCCGTTCCATACGGAATGACTCTTGTCCAAAGAGGTTCCATAAGGGTCGGTGACGAGAAGAACGACTCGCTATGGGGTACCGGTGCCCCAGCAAGGGACATTTCCGTCGAAGCATTCTGGATGGACGAAACCGAGGTTTCCAATGCCAAATACCGCCAGTTTGTGTTCTGGGTAAGGGACTCCATAATCCGCGAGCGTCTTGCCGACCCCGCATACGGAGGTGACGAGACATACAAGATTACAGAGGATGAGTTCGGAGAACCCATAACTCCATACCTCAACTGGAGAAAGCCAATTCCATGGAAAAAGCCTAGTGAGGACGAGTTGAGAGCCATCGAAAGCGTATACATTACAAACCCCATTACCGGAGAGAAGATGCTCGACGCATCCCAGATGAACTATCGCTATGAGATATATGACTACACCCAGGCCGCATTGCGCAAGAACCGCTTGAACCCGGAGAAACGCATCCTGAACACCGACATCCCGGTAGACTACGATGCAGTCGTAACCATATCAAAGGACACCGCATATGTCGACGATGACGGCAACATAATAAGGGAGACCATCAACAGGCCCCTGTCGGGACCCTATGACTTCTTGAACACATACATCGTAAATGTTTACCCCGACACAACATGCTGGGTAAACGATTTCCCCAATGCCAACAACGAGACATATCTGCAACTCTATTTCAACCATCCAAATTACGACAACCACCCTGTTGTAGGCGTAAGTTGGGAACAGGCCAACGCTTTCTGTGCATGGCGTACAGAATACCTGCTTGCAGGGCTCGGCGCACAGGCAAAGTGGATACAGCGTTACCGCTTGCCATCGGAGGCTGAGTGGGAATTTGCAGCCCGCGGTAAGGACGGACACCGCTTCCCCTGGGAACAGGGAGACACGAAGAGCGATGCGGGATGCTACTATGCCAACTACAAACCCGACGAAGGTAATTATACAAAGGATGGCAGCCTCATAACATCGCGCTGCGGAATATTCTCGGCAAACTCAAACGGGCTGTTCGACATGGCTGGCAATGTAGCCGAATGGACATCAACAGTATATACTGAAGCCGGTGTACTGCAAATGAGCGACATCAACCCCGACCTTCAGTACCGCGCCGCAAAGGAAGACCCTTATAGTATGAAGAAGAAAACCGTGCGTGGAGGTTCATGGAAAGACCCTGTTAAATACATCCAGGGTGCGACACGCTCTTATGAATATCAGAACGAGGCACGTTCATACATAGGTTTCCGTTGCGTACGCAGCTACGCAGGCACTGACCGCAGAAGATAACAATACCATTTAACGCAAAGAAAATTCACAAAAGATATGAAAAAGGCTAAAAGCTTACTGAGAGCCATTCAGGCATTCATGGATTCGCCAAGAGGTAAGACCATGCTCAACTATTTCTACAGCTGGGGTGCTGCTATCGTCATCCTCGGTACACTGTTCAAGTTAACCCACCTCGCAGGTGCCAACCTTATGCTTTTCGTGGGTATGGGCACCGAGGTCATCGTGTTCTTTTTCTCGGCATTCGAGCGTGCATACGATGTGATTGAGGAAGAGAAGAAAGAGGAGGAACTGGAAGAGGCTCTGGAAAACGGCATAGCTATTTCAGGACAGCCTATAATCATTGGTGGCCCGTTAGTTGCAGGAGCAGCCATGCCTTCAACGGGTACAGTAGACGGTACCGCATCAGCACCTGTGACACCGGGCGTCTCTGGCGGCCCAGTCATCATTGGCGGTGGCGGTGGTAACGGAGTTGCAGCGACACAGACAATATCCCCCGAAGTTGCAGACAAGATGGGCGATGTTACCGAAGAGTATGTCGAGCAGGTACGCGCACTGAACGAGGCTATCGAACGCATATCACAGCAGAGCGAGGCCCTGGGACGCAACCTTGAAGAGATGGATACCTTGAGCCGTAACCTGACAGGCATGAACGCTGTATACGAGATACAGCTCCGCAGCGCAAGCACACAACTCGATGCAGTCAGCCAAGTCAATGAACAGACAAAGAAGATGGCAAAGCAGATTGAGGAACTCAACAGCATATATGCTCGTATGATTGAGGCCATGACTACAAACATGAGCCGTACACAAATCTAACAACGTCAAGCAATGAAGATAAAGAAACAGAGAGTCTCACCACGCCAGAAGATGATCAACCTGATGTACGTTCTTCTGATGGCGATGCTGGCATTGAATGTCTCCTCGGACGTCCTCAACGGCTTCACGCTCGTAGACGAGAGCCTGTCAAAGAGTTCGGCCAATGCGGGCAAACAGAACGAGACGCTATACAAGACATTCGGCGAGCACATGATCCAGAACCCCGAGAAGGTTAGGGAATGGTACAACCGTGCCAGCGAGGTTAAGAACCTCTCCGACTCCATATGCAGCCTGGCCGAACGGCTCAAGGAACGCATTGCCCAAAAGGCAGACGGAGAAGAAGGTAACCCTCATAACCTGAAAAACCGCGAGGACCTGGAAGCAGCTACATACGTAATGCTTGCTCCGCGCACAGGTGAGGGGCACACGCTCTACGAAGCCATAACCGGATACCGCGAGAAGATGCTGTCAATGGTTGAAGACCAGGCACACAAGGACCTTATTGAAAGCAGCCTAACCACCGATATTCCTAGAAGGGACATATCCCTATTGAAGAATTGGGAGGAGTACCACTTCGAGAACATGCCTGCAATTGCGGCCATAACACTCCTCACAAAGATACAGAACGACGTACGGTATGTCGAGGGTGAGATGCTTCACATACTGGCAAAGAACATAGATATGGGTGACGTGCGCGTGAATCAGATACGTGCCCTGGTAATACCGACATCGAAGAATGTGGTACGCGGTGGAGATTTCACAGCCCAGATTATCCTTGCAGCTGTGGACTCTACACAAAAACCGCAGATATTCATCGATGACAAACTCCTGGAAACCGAAAACGGCGAGTATGCGGCACGCTGCGACAGAAGCGGAGACTACACTCTCGACGGTTACATGCTTGTGAACAATGGTTCTGGCGAGCAGACCCGCTATGACTTCTTGCAGGAATATACTGTAGTTGAGCCATCGGCAACAGTGAGTGCATCACTTATGAACGTGCTTTATGCCGGTTTCCAGAACCCCATAAGCATTTCTGCGCCCGGCGTAGCATCTAACCGGATATCGGCAAGCATATCAAAGGGCAGCGGCACAATAAAGAGCGACGGAAAAGGCGGATACATAGTTATCCCCACAAAGATAGGTGAGGAGATAAAGATTGGTGTCACCGCACGCAATGAAGAAGGCAGGAGCCAGAGCATGGGAGAATACTCCTTCCGCGTACGTCAGTTGCCCGACCCTATGCCACTTATCGAATACAAGGACAAGGATGGCAACACACAACGCTACCGTGGAGGCAAACCGTTCAGCAAGCAGTCGCTGATGAGCACAAACGGTATTGTCGCAGCAATAGACGACGGCCTTCTAAACATTGGATTCAAGGTACTTTCGTTCGAGACCGTTTTCTACGACAATATGGGCAATGCCGTACCGCTGATTTCACAAGGTGCGGATTTCTCTCCTCGACAGAAAGAGATGTTCAGGAATCTGGGACGAGGCAAGCGTTTCTACATATCACACGTAAGGGCAATAGGCCCCGACAATGTTGAGCGTCTGCTGCCTACAGCCCTTGAAGTTATAATAAACTAAAAAGATAAACAATATACAGCTATGCAATACATCTGCAAATTATTTGTTATCGTAGCCCTGCTATTTGTGGCAGAAAATGCCGTTTCGCAGCCCCCCGCACGCCAGAAAGAACAAGCAAACAAGGAGAAGAGAGCTGCAGCCGGATTCGCGAACGTAAAGCTCTCGGAAAGAGCCAAGAGCCAATTCCCGACAACAGTAGCCCCACAGGAGGTAGACTGGAGACGAGATGTCTATCGTTCCCTCGACCTTAAGGATGAGAAGAACGCGTCACTATACTACCCTGTAGAACCTTTGGCAAACAGAATGAACCTGTTCACATACTTGTTCCACAACATTATGAACGGCAACATCACTGCTTACTCATACAACCTTGACGGATATGAGCAGTTTACCGAAGAGAACATCCTAAAGCCTATGGATATCCTTGAGAACTACAGGATATATTTCGAACAGAAGGATGGTGAAATAAGAATAGGCAAAAGTGATATTCCCAGTGCAGAGGTTTTGAGCTACTACATTAAGGAGAGCCATTTCTATGACCAGAGAACCGGTACATACGGCAAACGCGTGCTCGCAATATGCCCAGTCCTTCACCGCGCAGAGGAATTCTCTTCAGAAGTGACCAAGTACCCGATGTTCTGGCTTGACTACAACGAGATTGCCCCCCTGCTCACACAGCATCATGTAATGACAAGCAGCCTGAACAACGTAACCACAATGACATTTGACGACTACTTCAAGAAGACGTGCTATGAGGGCGAGATATACAAAACTGTAAACACTCGCAATTTAGCTCTTGCACAATATTGCAAGGATTCTACAGAGGTAAGGAAAGAGCAGAAGAAGATTGAAAAGCAGCTCAGCGACTTCCACACTAACCTTTGGAACACAAAAACCGTTGCCGAGATAGAGCAGGACTCCATCGATGCCGCAGCAAAGGTAATCAAGGACAGCATTGAAGGAACAGAGCCCGAAAAAGAAGTAAAGAAAAGCGGTGGCAGCATATGGAAACGTATAGCCGGCAAGTTCAATAAAGACGACGGAAACACAGTCGAGAAAAAGAAAGAACAAGACAGCGCTACAAGCGGTAACGACAATAAGGAAAAGAGTGTAGGGAAAAAGGAGAAGAAAAGCAAGTCCTCGAACAGGTCATCCGCACGTGTATCGGTAAGACGCACACGAAGATAAACAAAGAATTTTTATGCCAAAAATTTTGTTTTTTAACTGAATTTGACGTTTTTTTGTGGCAAATTAGATATAATGACAGCATTGCAACAATCTAATTTTTTGCAATGCTGTTTTATTTGATAACATTAAAGATTGTATTATGAAAAAAGTTTTTACATTTTTATTGACTGTATGCCTACTGGTATCGGCTCCTGCTGCAGCCCAGTTCAACTGGGGTATCAAAGCCGGAATGAATTTTGACAACAAGCCCTCTAAGCTGGAAGATGCAAAAGGCAAGAACGGTTGGTTTGTAGGACCTATGGCAAAGCTGACACTGCCTATTGTAGGACTTGGTGTTGAGGCCAATCTTCTCTATTCACAAAAAAAGAGTGAGATTGGCGGTGAAGGGATAACAAGGAAGAGTATAGACCTCCCTGTTTACCTGCGCTATGAATTCTCACTGCCCGTCGTGAACAAATTTCTGGAGCCTTTCATTGCTGTAGGCCCTCAGTGGAGCTGGAACCTCGGTGACAAGGACCTTGATTGGGATTTGGGAAGCATAAAGAGCGAATACAAGATAAAGAACAGCAACATGAGCCTGAACCTTGGCTTGGGTGCAATCATTGTAGACCACATACAACTTCACGTGAACTACAACCTTGCACTCGGCAAGACAAGCGAATTTACAGCTATCGACACAGCACTGGGCCAGACTCTTGACGTAATAAAGTCAAAGACAAACACCTGGCAGGTTTCTGTAGCATATATCTTCTAAAACAAGTATTACACAGCTATAATGAGGCCGGTGAGAAATTTTTCTCACCGGCCTGTATTTGAAATTATGGAAAACTGGCTACTTCAAATGATAGAAAAGACCGGAATGGTTGCCGGATACGAGAAATACATATATTGGGCCATTGTAGTTGTAGGCATAATAATACTTTTCTACCTGAGTTCTTTTACCTGCCGCAAGGTTGTCACTCCCATAATAAGAGTCGTTACTAAGAAAACAAGAAACAACTGGGACGACATACTGCTCAACGAAAAGGCCATAAGGAATGCATGCAACCTTGTTCCTGCTATCATACTTGCAATACTGCTTCCGCTTGCAATCACCCCCGGGACATTGCTCTTCACCATAGCATCCAGACTTTGTTGGGTTTACATAACGGCACTCGGCGTAAGGCTCATTTGCATAGTATTGTCATCGCTGTACATAATCACGAACAGTTCAGAAAGGACAAAGAACCATACCTTGCAAGGAGTATTCCAAATGTTGAAGATACTTGCAATATGCGTCGGAGCTATCATAATTGTAGCCATTCTCATAAACAGGGATCCCAGCATGCTGCTTACAGGACTGGGAGCGTCAGCAGCAGTACTTATGCTCGTATTCAAGGACAGTATCATGGGACTTGTTGCGGGAGTGCAACTGTCTGTAAACGACATGCTGCGCCCGGGAGACTGGATAGAGATGCCCAAATATGGTGCCGACGGTTTTGTGATAGACGTGACACTTACCACAGTCAAGGTACAGAATTGGGACAAGACCATTACAACAATTCCGCCATATGCCCTTGTAAGCGAATCATTCCAGAACTGGCGCGGAATGTTTGACAGTGGCGGAAGGCGAATAAAAAGATCAATCTATATCGACATGAACAGCATAAAGTTCGTTGATGCAGAGCAGATGGGCACATTCCTGAAAAAAGGGTTAGTCAAGTCTGTAGAACCTAAAGAGATTGTAAACTTGACATTGTTCCGCGAATGGCTCGAAGAGTGGCTCGGAAACCACCCGTCAGTGAACAAAGAAATGATATTCATGGTCCGTCAGCTACAACCCACCCCACAGGGAATGCCGCTGGAACTATATTTCTTCTTCAATGGTACAGCATGGGTGCCATATGAGAAACTGCAGTCCGAGGTTTTCGAATATATCCTTGCCATTCTGCCTGAATTCGGGCTGAAGGCATTCCAGAGCCCAACGGGCTGCGATTTCTGGGGACAGGAGAGTCACACTCAAAAATAAAAGATACCGGTTCCAGCCTTTGTCAATCAAAACTTATTGACAGCAAAGCAAGAACCGGTATTTTCTGTATTTCTGTTATCATTGACCCGGAACTGCCCCGGCCGATAGCTTCCTCCCTTCCATTACAAGGAAGAATACCCTCTTGATTTAAACAGCTTCTTATTTTACCCGGAACTGCTTGGCCTTTTCACGACAGAATGCACCATATTTCTTGATAGTGGAAAGCAAACTGTCGGTAAGTACTTTTGAGGCTGAATCCTTCTTGAACGATTTCCATCTTATTTCTTTGAGTTCCTGGGCACCAGCCTCCTTGATAGCCTTTATCTCACCCTTTACCTCCTCACGGATAGATTTTAGTTCCTTTGCATTACCTGCAGCCTCAACACGTTCAATGGCAGCCTCGTAGACAGCAATCTGTTTTTCCACAACGTTCTTTTCGTGTTTACAGCATGAAGCAAGTGAAATAAGCGACACGAAAATATACAACACAAATCGTCTCATACAATTATCTTTTTTTGTTTTTTACAAGCTGAATATAGGTCTCCATCTCCTTTTCAAGCAGTTTCCGCTCGAAATTCCTGCGAGCCTCATTTATCTTTTCCAGTTGCTCCATGCAATCCTCGTCACCTCTTTGCGCCAGCGCCGACACACTGTCAAGCGCTCCCAACTCCGCGTCCAATCGCGCAAGTTCATAATGCAGGTCGTATGACAGTTGCAGAATCTCCTCTGCAGCCGATATACTGTCGACTTTATGCGAGGCCCTAGAATAGGCCTCGACACGCCTGTCAACAAACTCGTTACTACAAGCGGCTAAAAGCATGATAACAGAAAGGAAAAGACAAAATCTCACAATAATGATATCCTATAAAACGCCGCAAAATTATAATTTTTTCCTTTTACAGGAGAGCAATACCGATATTTTTTGCTGTTTGGTGGCTTTTTAATACCTTCGCAAGAAGATGAGCCTTTTTGCCGAAGTCATATTGCCGTTGCCACTACCGGGAACATTCACTTACAGCGTCCCGCAAGAGATGGAGGGGAGCATTCTCCCTGGTTGCCGTGTAACCGTTCCTTTCGGAAACAAGAAAAACTATACGGCACTTGTAATGTCACTGCACGAAAACGAACCCGAGGAATATGCGGTAAAGCCTATAGCCGAACTGCTCGATGACACACCTGTTGTCATCGAGAGTCAGACAAAGCTATGGGAATGGATATCGAAGTACTATCTGTGCCCAATGGGGGATATATACAAAGCAGCCATTCCGCAGGGGCTGAAGGGAGAGTTCAGGCCACGCACGGAACAAAGGGTACGTATATCGCCAAGGTATCACGATGAAAAGGCCATAGGACTGCTCCTCCAATCGCTTTCGCGTGCTCCACGGCAAAGACGCCTGCTCGACACCTACATCAAGGTTGCTGAACCGTTCTCCCTGAATCCAAAGGAGATTTCAAAACACAAGCTCCTTGAGGCTGCACAGGTAACACCGGCCATCTACAGGCAATTGCAGGAGAGAGGTATTGTGGAAACATACGAAGTAGAGATTGGCAGACTTTCGTCAGTAGAAAAACCTGTAATCCCGGTCAACGAACTCAACAAGGCACAGCAGAGGGCTTTTGAAGAAATAAAGGAGTGCTTTGGACGAAAGAACGTGACACTGCTCCATGGCGTCACCTCGGCCGGAAAGACCGAAATCTATATACACCTCATAACCGAAGCCCTTTCGCGCGGTGAACAGGTGCTGTATATGCTCCCCGAAATAGCCCTTACCAAACAGATTGTAGAGAGGCTGCAACGCGTGTTCGGCAACCGCATAGGCCTCTACCATTCAAAGTTCTCCGATGCAGAGAGGGTCGAGATATGGAAGAAGCAACTTGGGGACACACCCTACGATGTCATTCTCGGCGTCCGTTCGTCAATATTCCTGCCATTCAGGAGACTGGGACTTGTCATCGTGGACGAGGAACACGAGAACAGCTACAAACAGCAGGAGCCTTCCCCACGCTATAATGCGAGGAATGCTGCCATGGTACTCTCGTCCCTGTTCGGTGCAAAGACATTGCTGGGCACTGCCACACCGTCGATAGAGAGTTATTATAATGCCACTACCGGCAAATACGCGCTCGTGAGCCTGACCACAAGGCACAGAGAGGTCAAGTTGCCCGAGATTGAGGTCATCGACATGCTCGAATACAGCCGCAGGAAACAGACGGTAGGCCCCTTTTCCGACCCCCTTGTTGAGGCCATGAGCAATGCACTCAAAGAGAAGAAGCAGATTATCATATTCCAGAACCGCCGTGGATACTCCCCACTGCTAGAATGCAGGACATGCGGCTGGGTACCCCGTTGCAAGCACTGCGACGTGAGCCTTACGCTGCACAAAGCCGCAGGCAAACTCACATGCCACTACTGCGGATACACGATTCCTGCCCCTGTCCACTGCCCCAACTGCGAGAGCCGCAGTTTCATGAACATGGGTTATGGCACAGAAAAGATTGAGGATGACCTGCAAAACCTGTTTCCCGAGGCACGCATAGAGAGAATGGACCTCGACACCACACGGACACGCACTGCATATGAAAACATCATCAGCGACTTCCAGGAAGGAAGGACAGACATTCTGATAGGGACGCAGATGGTATCGAAAGGGCTGGACTTCGACAACGTGGCTGTAGTCGGCATCATAAACGCCGACACACTGCTCAACTACCCCGACTTCAGAGCAATGGAGAGAGCATTCCAGCTTATGTCGCAGGTTGCCGGACGGGCAGGACGCAAGAACGGACAGGGCAAAGTGTTCCTGCAGACAAGAATGAGCGATGCACCGGTGATACCGCACATCGTAAGCAACGACTATGCACAATTCTACGACCAGCAGCTCGCCGAACGCATGCTGTTCCATTATCCTCCTTTTTACCGGCTTGTTTATATATATATCAAGCATCGCGACGTACACGTACTGGAGGAGTTTTC
Source organism: Bacteroidaceae bacterium (assembly GCA_017547205.1). Taxonomy (GTDB): domain Bacteria; phylum Bacteroidota; class Bacteroidia; order Bacteroidales; family Bacteroidaceae; genus HGM04593. Next base: position 15,974 of record JAFYQH010000003.1, read on the forward strand.
CGAAATTTTCGGCAAGCGCATGCGCGAGATATTCGACCACCGCATACTGGGACCCGACCTCCCGCCAGTCGCAAGGGTAAAGCAGCTGTACATAAGAAAGATTGTACTCAAAGTCGAGACCTCGCTATCGCAATACCGCATAAACGATGTGCTGCAACAGATGCAGCAGGCCTATTGCGACATGCCTCGTTACCGAGGTATAGTGATGTACTACGACATTGACCCGCTGTAAGGCACCTTCACGTTAACATCAATAAACAGTCGGTTCCCTTTTTTGGCCGGTAATATTTTGCCTGTTTCCTATATATTAGGTAAATTTGCATGATTTTGGGGTGTTATCGCACAGCAACCATCCCCAAACACAGCAAGCAGAAAACAAAATACCATCGAAATAATGAAACAATTCAGATTTTTGAACAACACGCTCGGATGGTTCACATTCCTCATCGCAGCAATCACATACTGCACGACCGTTGAACCTACGGCGAGTTTTTGGGACTGCCCCGAATTCATACTTTCAGGCAACAAGCTCGAGATAGGACACCCGCCAGGTGCACCATTCTTCATGCTTACCGCAAACTTTTTCTCTCTGTTCGCAGGGCCTGAAAAGGTCGCGCTCATGGTAAACATCATGTCCGCGATACTCAGTGCATTGGGAATACTGTTCCTGTTCTGGAGCATTACGCACCTCACAAGAAAGCTCATTGTAGGTAACAGCTACGAGATGACCGGTTCCCAAATGATAACCATACTGGCATCGGGACTTGTCGGAGCTCTTGCATATACATGGAGCGACACCTACTGGTTCAGCGCCGTAGAAGGCGAAGTGTACGGCTACTCTTCACTGTTCACCGCCGTTGTTTTCTGGCTCATACTCAAATGGGAGGAGAATGCAAGTTCACCGCACAGCGACCGCTGGCTCATACTCATCGCATACCTTGTAGGACTTTCTATAGGCGTACACCTGCTGAACCTGCTTTGTATCCCTGCCATAGTGCTTGTGATATACTACAAGAAGTTCCCTGACGCCAACTGGAAGGGCTCGCTGAAAGCACTCATCGTTTCGGGAATAATTGTCGCGGCAGTGCTCTACGGCATTGTTCCCGGAGTAGTAAAGGTAGGCGGCTGGTTCGAGTTGCTGTTCGTCAACGTATTGGGAATGCCGTTCAACACAGGACTCTTTATTTACATGATTCTGCTTGCAGCCGTACTCGTTGCCGGAGTATTCTATAGCCAGAAGGGTGAGAAGCACACACTGGCTGCATCACTCTTCACCGGAGCGACAGCGCTGTTAGGCATTCCGTTCTACGGACACAGCGTCACATCAAGCATCATCATAGGAGTGCTCGTACTCGTTGCAATATACATTGCCACTACACGTAGCAAAAATATCACCATACAGGAAAAACGACAGAGCACAACAACCACAGCCAAGAGATACCTTGTAAGTTTCAGAGCACTCAACACCGCATTCTTGTGCATGCTGCTTATAATGATAGGATACTCTTCGTATGCACTCATAGTGATACGCTCTGCTGCAAACACTCCTATGGACCAAAACTCGCCCGAGGATATCTTTACCCTGGGAACATACCTCAACCGCGAACAGTACGGCACCCGCCCGCTGCTTTGGGGACAGGGGTTCGACTCAGAGATGAAGATTGACCATGCAAAAAGGAGATATGATTCCGTAGACACAAGCCCCATCTACTCAAAGGTGGAGAAGAAGAGTGCAGGCGAGCCTGACAGATACGAGATAATTGGCTACAACAAGGAGTATAAATATGTACAAAACATGCTGTTCCCTCGCATGTATAGTGACCAGCATGCACACCTTTACGAAAAGTGGTCGGGCCCCATCACCAACCTTGTACCGGCAGAGAACTATGAATATACAGGCAAGCAATACGTAAAGATGCCCACCCAATGGGACAACCTGCGCTTCTTCATCAACTACCAGGTCAACCACATGTACTGGAGATATTTCCTCTGGAACTTCGTGGGCAGGCAGAATGATATACAGAGCAGGGGCGAAATCGAGTACGGCAACTGGATTACAGGCTTCCCGTTCATCGACACATTCCTCACCGGAAACCAGTCACTGGCACCGACAGACCTCAAGGAGAACAAGGGACGCAATGTATTCTTCGCACTGCCGCTGATACTGGGTATACTGGGTCTCGTATGGCAGTACCGCCGCGGCAAGGAGGGCAAGCAGCAGTTCTGGGTAGTATTCATGCTGTTCTTCATGACAGGACTTGCCATAGTACTCTACCTGAACCAGACACCGAACCAGCCACGCGAGCGCGACTATGCTTATGCCGGTTCATTCTATGCGTTTGCCATCTGGATAGGAATGGGAGTCGCGGCACTTGCGCAGTACATTAAGGACCTCAAAAAGAAAGACAGCCTTGGCATGAACATCGCAGTCGCGGCCGCTTGCCTGCTCGTTCCGTTGCAGATGGTATCGCAGACATGGGACGACCACGACCGCAGCGGACGGTATGCCTGCCGTGACTTCGGACAGAACTACCTGAACTCAATGCCTGTAAAGGGCTGCCCCATAATATTCACTTGTGGAGACAATGACACGTTCCCCCTATGGTACAATCAGGAGGTTGAAGGCGAGCGCACCGATGCGCGCGTATGTAACCTCTCATACCTGCAGACCGACTGGTACATCGACCAGATGAGACGCCCGGCATATGACTCGCCCAGCCTGCCCATAACATGGGAGAGAATCGATTATGCTGGAAACGCAAACGGTTCTGTGGAGATAATCCCTATAGAGGATTTCATCGAAGGATACAGGAACGCCAACCCGGAGAAGTTCCGTAAGGCATTCGGCGAGAACCCGTATGAGATGAACAAGATTACCAATCACTGGATTCTCGAGGCCGACGACACCGAAAAATCATTCGCGAGAGGTGTAGTGGAGGAGATTATCAGCCAGTACGAACGCGCCCTCAACAAGATGAGGACAGAAAGAGGCTATGAAAGCATAAAGATTCCAAGGAAGTTCATACCAACAAGCACAATCCTCATTCCTATAGACGGAGAGGCAGTAAAGCGCTCAGGCATGATGATTCCTCAGGAATATGCCGACAGCATGCCCAAGTACATGGAGATTGAACTTGACGACATTGTGAACAACCCCAGCAAGGGAGGCTTGCACAGGTACGAGCTCATCATGTTCGACATGCTTGCCAACGCAAATTGGGAGCGTCCGATATACATGTCAATGACAGTAGGAACCGACAACTACCCGGCAGTATTGCAGAACTTCTTCGTCCACGAAGGACTTGCATACCGTATCACCCCGTTCAACTGGAGAAAGCTCGGTTATGAGAGTAACGGCGATGCACCTGTCGACATGGACATATTCTACGACAACGTTATGAACCGTTTCAAGTGGGGCGGAGTCAAGGAAAACAAGGACTACTATGCCGACGAGACAGTAAGAAGAATGATCTACACTCACCGTAACCTTCTTGCAAACCTTGCGCAGACAATGTTCTATAGCGGAGCCGACGATACCAAGGTAATGAATGTGCTCGAAAAATGGCACGAAGAGTTCCCCGGTGACATAATCCCATATGATGCGGTACGCGACAACAGCATAACCGTAGCCAACATATACAGCCTGCTCTACCACAAGCAGCACTACGACAAGGAGAACAATGGCAAGTCACAGCTGGACGCAGAAGCGATGGCAGTTCTCGAAGAGAGGGCATATGAAGTCGCCAGCGCCATAGTGAAGGAGCAGTTCGAGTACCTAAGATGGTACAACACGCTCAATGCCCGCAGCAGAAGCGACATAATGGCATACACACGCGCATCACTCCTTAGAGAAGCATGGAGCATTATAGGCAACTCGCCTATCGGCAACATCGACTCGGGCAGTATTGCTGACGAGGTTGCAAAGTACACATACAAGGAGTGCGAACTCCTGAAGCAGAGCGACGCCTCCCTACTCGAGAATACGAAGGCTGTAGAAACAAAACTGCAGCTGATAGCATCCTTGCACAAGTTCCTGGGCGAAATGGCCAACAGTAAGGAACTTGACATGATGATGACATCGTCACTCGAGCACATCTCAAAGTTTGCCGACAGGAAACTAAAGAGATACAACGTCAATAGGCTCAGCGAAGGACAGAAACAGGAAATCCTGTCCACATTGAGACTGCTGGGAACCGTACGCGAAATGGCCGGAAGAATAAAGGACATTGACGAAAAGGCAATGCTCGGCATTTACGGAACCTACAACACCAACCTGGAAAAATTTGCCCCACACGTATTAAACTGATATAGTCATGCTCATAGAACAGGTTCCCGAATTCTTCCGCAACCTTTACCCCAAAGCACTATGGCGGATGAACCCCGACGAGAAGGCCATATACCTGACCTTCGATGACGGACCAATACCTGTTATCACCCCATGGGTAGTGGAACTGCTTGAGCGATACGGCATAAAGGCGACATTCTTCATGGTAGGTGACAATGTGCACAAGTTTCCCCAGGAGTTCATGCAGGTTGCAGAAGGCGGGCACCGGTTGGGCAACCACACTTTCAACCACCTCAAGGGACTGTTCACGGGCACCAAGGAGTACATCGAGAATGTAGACCAAGCTGATGCCTTCATACACAGCAACCTGTTCCGCCCGCCTCACGGTCTGTTGCGCCGATCCCAATACAAGGAGTTGAGCAAGCGCTACCAGTTCGTAATGTGGGACCTTGTGACACGTGACTACAGCTTCCGTCTCTATGGAGAGGACGTGCTTGCAAATGTGAAGAGGCTCACAAGAAACGGATCTATAATCACATTCCACGACTCCATGAGGTCGGAGAGTAACCTGCGCTATGCCCTGCCGCGTGCCATAGACTGGTGGCTTGAGCAGGGATACAGCTTCAAGATATTCGAATGATGGATAGACAGAAACTTACTGCATACATCAAGGCCGAGGCACTGCGCCTTGGCTTTGATATTTGTGGGATAGCCAAAGCCTCATCTGCGGAAGATGAGACAGCAGAATTCTACAACCGATGGTTAGAAGAGGGCAACCATGGCACAATGGGTTACCTGGAACGCAACCGCGACAAGAGATACAATCCAACCCTGCTTGTCGAAGGATGCCGCAGCATTATAGCAGTCGCCATGAACTACGCACCGGCACGGCATTTAGAAGGGATTGCCGACTATGCACTGGGCGAGGACTACCATAAAGTCATAAAGGACCGCCTTTTTCTGCTGCTTGCAAGCATTAACGAAAAGGTAGCCTGCCATGGTAGGGCTTTCTGCGACTCTGCACCGGTGCTCGAAAGATATTGGGCAGTAAAGGCCGGCCTGGGGTGGATAGGGCGTAACCGGCAGCTTATAATACCAGGCAAAGGATCTTATTTCTTCCTTGGCGAACTTCTTATAGACATAGAACTCGAGTACAACACCCCATACACGGCCAACCACTGCGGCAACTGCAGGAAGTGCCTGGAAAGCTGCCCTACCGCAGCATTGCGCGAAGGGTGTTTCGATGCACGCAAGTGCCTCTCGTACCTTACAATAGAGTACCGCGACGAACTGCCCGGGAAAATCGGTGAAAAGATGGGAAACTGCTTCTATGGATGCGACCGTTGCCAGACACACTGCCCACACAACCGTTTTGCCGCACCCAACAAGATTCCAGAACTGCAACCATCACCGGCATTGCTTGAAATGACAGAAAGTGATTGGCGCATACTCACTATGGAGAAGTACAACCAACTGTTCAAGGAAAGTGCAGTGGAAAGATGTGGATATGAACAGCTAATGCGCAACATCAAGGCAAGACACGGATAATAGCCCTTACCTGCACAACAGGTCACACACCTTGTCCTGCCACTCGCGTACCGGGCGTGACGACTGCATTCCCGTATTCAGCAGCACAAAAGCATACATGTGGCCGTTCGATGCCGTAGCATACCCCGCCAATGAACACACCGCCTTGACAGTTCCGGTCTTCGCGCGCACCTTTCTGTAGGCAGCAGTTCCTTTCATGCGGTTCTTTAGTGTACCCGACACACCTGCTAGCGGCATACTGTTATAGAGTGGCTTTCCCACCCTACTTCTCTGGTGCGCATAGCGCAATGCACGCATAAGCAGATCGGCCGTAACATAATTGTAGAGCGAAAGTCCCGAGCCGTCGGCCACGGCAAAATTCGTGTCGGAAACACCTAGCCTGTTCTTGAAGAACTGGCTCACCACACGGCAACCGTGCCCCATGGAGACAGAGCCCTTGCTAACCATCTTTCCGAGATGATATATCATAGCCTCGGCGCAGATGTTCTCACTCTCGAGCAGAGCCCTTAGAACAGCACTGCCCAACGACCTTGAACAGCTATGCAGTAGCGTACAGCTGTCAGGAGTAGAGGAGAACGCAATATTCTTCACCTCCACACCAAGCGAATCGAACTTCTCGGAAAGCACAGCCATGAAGAAATCGGCTGAACGGTACATGTTCATCTTCTCCTTCTTCTCTCGCACGCAGTTACCGCGCACACGTATCACGTTGCTGTCCTCGAGCCAATCGCGCAGTATCGAAAGCTTGCCCAGCTCCTGATTTCCGCATACAGCTTCATTCACGACAGAATAGAACGACGACTGCGGTGTAGTTATCACATCGGGTACACTATCCTTCTTCGTGGGCTTCACCACAACTTCCACCACTCCACCACACAGCATCAGCGGCGACAGGTAAGGCTGATATCCATAAGGATTGTCGTCCCACGACCACCCCGGACCCCAATAGAGCGAATCTATCATCGAGCAGTCAGCAAAAAGCGTATCTATCACACTACCAGCCGGTACACTGGCAGCCATCCTTACAATATCCTCTGCATCGAAGAGAGGATCCATACCTCCCTTCACATAAAGATTGTGTATGCTGTCGGCCCGCTGTTCATACATCTCAGTACTGAACTTGTATTCTACCCCAAGACGGTCCAGCGCGACAACCGAAGTAAGCACCTTCATCACCGACGCCGGGCGCACCAGCTTATGGGCACGATGCTCGAAAAGGAGACTGTCGGCAGTAAGGTCATACACCACCACCGAAGCATCGCTACTCACGAACATCTTGTCCTCGAGCAAAGCGTTCAGACCATCCACAAGATTACCCTGTGCGCCTGCAACCACGAAGAAAAAAGATAGGAATAAAGAGAGCAGTAAGCGTGTTTTCATAATTCCTGATAAGATATTTCCTGTAAAAATACTGATAAAATGCGAAATATTGCCCCGATAGGTTTTTTTGTTTTATTTTCTTTGTATTTTTACACACTCAAGGAGAAAAGAGGGCACATTCATGAGCTGACAACAACCCATCACCCCCGTTTCGCCAGTAAAAGGAACAAAGGTAACATGGTCAAGAAATTTGATTTTCTCGTAATCGGTTCCGGAATAGCCGGAATGAGTTTTGCACTGAAGGTTGCCGACCACGGCAAAGTAGCACTCGTATGCAAGACAACACTCGAAGATGCCAACACATACTTTGCACAGGGAGGTGTGGCATCGGTCACTAACATGCTTGTCGACAACTTCGAAAAGCACATCGAGGACACCATGATAGCAGGTGACTGGATAAGCGACCGAGACGCGGTGGAAAAGGTCGTGCGCGAAGCCCCGTCGCAAATACAGGCCCTCATAGACTGGGGTGTTGAATTCGACAGGAACGAAAAAGGTGAATTCGACCTACACCGCGAGGGGGGACACTCCGAGTTCCGCATTCTGCACCATGCCGACAATACAGGAGCCGAGATTCAAGAATCGCTCATAAAGGCAGTGCGCCGTCACCCCGACATTACAATATTCGACAACCATTTTGCCATTGAAATACTCACCCAGCATCACCTGGGCATTGAGGTCACGCGACAGACACCCGACATCGAATGCTACGGTGCATACGTACTTGACATAGCGACCAACGAGGTACACACATTCCTGAGCAAAGTCACGCTCATGGCAACCGGTGGCTGCGGAGCTGTTTACAAGACCACCACCAACCCCCTTGTAGCAACGGGTGACGGCATCGCCATGGTCTACCGCGCCAAAGGAACCGTCAAGGACATGGAGTTCGTACAGTTCCACCCCACCGCACTTTACAATCCCGGTGACAGACCATCATTCCTCATAACCGAAGCCATGCGCGGCTACGGCGGTATACTCCGCACCAAGGACGGCAAGGAGTTCATGCAGAAGTATGACCCCCGTCTCTCGCTTGCACCGCGCGACATCGTGGCACGTGCCATCGACAATGAGATGAAACACAGGGGCGACGACCACGTCTACCTCGACGTCACCCACAAGAATCCCGAAGAGACAAAACGTCACTTCCCCAATATATACGAAAAATGCCTCTCGTTGGGCATTGACATAACAAAGGACTATATACCCGTAGCACCCGCAGCACACTATCTTTGCGGTGGCATAAAGGTCGACCTGAACGCTGCATCAAGCATCCACAGGCTATACGCCGTAGGTGAGTGCTCCTGCACAGGCCTGCACGGCGGCAACCGCCTGGCAAGCAACTCACTCATAGAGGCTGTGGTATATGCCGATGCGGCAGCAAAGCATTCACTCGCCCATTTCGGGGAGTACAGCTACAACGAAGCCATCCCCGAGTGGAACGACGAAGGCACGAAGATGAACGAGGAGATGGTGCTCATTTCACAGGATGCCAAGGAGGTGCAGCAAATTATGAGTACCTATGTAGGCATTGTGCGTACCGACCTGCGACTCAAGCGCGCATGGAACCGCCTTGACCTGCTTTACGAAGAGACTGAGGAACTCTTCAAGCAGAGTGTCGTCAGCCGTGAATTGTGCGAGCTGCGCAACGTCATCAACGTGGGCTACCTCATCATGCGCCAGGCAATGGAACGCAAGGAGAGCCGTGGCCTGCACTACAACATCGACCACCCGCGTAAAAGTTAGAAAAGCCGTTTTCTTAGAACACGGTTTCGGAACCGGACAATTCAGCCGCATGTTCACAGTGACATGTGGCTTTTTAAATATTTTATATTTAATTGTTAATAAATAGGACTCGTTTTATAGTGGAAAATCGCTCAAAAAAAGCTAACTTCGCGAGAAAATGGGATCACCCGGGTCAGTCACTCCTCAAAAGGTTGGCTATCAACAAACAAGTATATAATTTTAACATATAAGCTATGTCAACAAAGAGAATTAAATCGGCATTGGTTTCCGTATTCCACAAAGACGGACTTGACGAGATTATCAAGCTTCTGCATGCAGAAGGCGTACAGCTCATTTCAACAGGCGGTACACAACAGTTCATCGAGTCGCTGAACATTCCATGCACAGCGGTCGAAAGCCTCACCGGCTACCCATCAATTCTAGGCGGTAGAGTAAAGACACTCCATCCCAAAGTATTCGGTGGCATCCTTGGCCGCAGGGAACTTGAGAAAGATCAGCAGCAGATGGCCGAGTATGAGATTCCCGAGATTGACCTTGTGATCGTTGACCTCTACCCGTTCGAGCAGACAGTGGCATCGGGCGCATGCGAGGCCGATATAATCGAGAAGATTGACATAGGCGGCATTTCACTCATTCGCGGTGCAGCAAAGAACTTCAACGATGTAGTGATTGTCGCAAGCAAAGGCCAGTATGCCCCTCTGCATGAGATTCTGAAGAGCAAGGGCGCGGAGACAACACTCGAGGAGCGCCGTTTCTTCGCACGCGAGGCATTCGCCGTTTCATCGGCCTACGACTCTGCCATCTTCAACTACTTCGACAAGGATGACAAGAGCGCGTTCCGCCAGACCAACGACACACCAATGTCGCTCCGCTATGGCGAGAATCCCCATCAGAATGGTGCATTCTACGGCAAGTTCAACGAGATGCTCGAGCAGGTTCACGGCAAGGAGATCTCCTACAACAACCTTCTTGACATCAACGCAGCCGTAGAGCTCATCAACGACTTTGCAGGCGAGACCACATTCGCCATCCTCAAGCACAACAACGCATGCGGACTTGCATCGCGCCCCACACTGGCCGAGGCATGGGATGCCGCACTTGCAGGTGACCCGGTATCGGCATTCGGAGGTGTACTCATCGCTAACGCCAACGTGGACAAGGCTACTGCCGAGAAGGTGAACGAAATCTTCTTCGAAGTAATCATCGCTCCAAGCTACGATGCCGATGCCCTTGAGGTACTCAAGCAGAAGAAGAACCGCATCATCCTCATCCAAAAGTCTACAGAGATGCCCGAGAAGACATACCGCAGCGTGCTGAACGGTGTTCTCGTTCAGGACCGCGACAACAAGGTTGAGGTTGCAGCAGACCTTCAGGTCGTTTCAAAAGTCGCTCCAAAGGAGGATGAGATCGAGGATATGCTCTTTGCCAACAAGATAGTGAAGCACAGCAAGAGCAACGCGATAGTGCTTGCAAAGAACAGACAGCTCATTGCCAGCGGTGTAGGCCAGACATCACGCGTCGACTCATTGCGCCATGCCATAGAGAAGGCCGGCAACTTCGGTTTCTCCCTCGACGGCGCGGTAATGGCAAGCGACGCATTCTTCCCGTTCCCCGACTGTGTGCAGATTGCCCACGAGGCAGGCATTACAGCGGTGATACACCCGGGAGGTTCCATTAGAGACAAGGAGTCGGTAGACTACTGCGACGAGAACGGTATCGCAATGGTAATCACCGGATTCCGTCACTTCAAACATTAATCCTTTAAACAGAAGAAAAACAGAATGGGTCTATTTTCATTCACACAGGATGTAGCCATTGACTTGGGTACCGCCAATACCATCATATCGTACAACGGTAAGATTGTGGTTGACGAACCCTCGGTAGTGGCCATCGACGGACAGAAGAAAATGATTGCGGTTGGTGAGAAGGCAAAGCAGATGCACGAGAAGACCAACCCCAACATACAGACCATCCGCCCGCTGCGTGACGGCGTCATAGCCGACTTCTATGCGTGCGAGATGATGATGAGAGGCTTCATTGACAAGGTAAACATGGGCAACAAGCTCTTCACCCCCTCGCTACGTATGGTGATAGGCGTCCCCTACGGTTCTACCGAGGTTGAACTCCGTGCCGTACGCGACTCGGCAGAGCACGCCGGCGGACGTGACGTCTACCTCATCTATGAGCCAATGGCATCGGCACTCGGTATCGGCCTCGACGTTCAGGCACCCGAGGGCAACATGGTAGTTGACATAGGTGGCGGTTCTACCGAGATTGCCGTAATATCTCTCGGTGGTATCGTTTCCAATGGCTCATTGCGTACTGCCGGTGACGACTTCACTGCCGACATCCAGGACTACATGAGCCGCCAGCACAACGTACGTGTCAGCGAACGCATGGCAGAGCGCATCAAGATACATGTAGGTTCGGCCCTAACCGACCTTGGCGACGAGGCTCCGCAGGACTACATCGTGCATGGTCCTAACCGCATCACAGCCATGCCTATCGAGGTGCCGGTATGTTACCAGGAGATTGCACACTGTATCGACAAGTCAATCATCAAGATTGAGAACGCCATTATAAGCGCACTCGAGCACACACCGCCCGAACTGTATGCCGACATCGTACACAACGGCATCTACCTTGCAGGTGGCGGCGCACTGCTCAGAGGCCTCGACAAACGTCTGTCGAACAAGATAAACATTCCGTTCCACATTGCCGAGAACCCCCTCTACTGTGTAGCAAAGGGCACTGCGCTTGCACTCAACGACCTCACATATCCGTTCCTGATGAGATAAAAGAGATTCGCCGTGCAGACGATACTGAATTTCCTCATAAAGCACAATCACTGGTTCCTTTTCATTCTTTTGGAAGGAATCAGTTTTGTGCTTATTGTCAGTTTCAACAACTACCAGAGTGCGGTAATGTTCACGTCTGCCAACAACATGGCAGGCAACGTCTTCGAAACAATAAGCAATGTCAACAGGTACTTTGAGCTAAAGGAGGAGAACAACTCGCTTGTCGAACAGAATGCACAGCTCATGAACGAGATAGAAGCCCTCAGGGAGGAGCTTGCCGAATACAAGGACAGCACCCGGCTTGCCGGGTACATGGCATCGGGGAGGAGCGCAAAAGGGTTCAGGTACATGAGTGCCAGGATTGTAAACAGCAGCTACAACAGGGTCGACAACTACATGACCATAGACAAGGGCTCTGTCGACGGTCTGGAGCCCGAAATGGGAGTGTTGAACGACAACGGTGTCGTCGGCATAATATACCAGACATCGGACAACTTCTCGCTCGTCATTCCCCTGCTCAACAGCAAGAGCAACATAAACTGCAGGGTAAAGGGCACAAACAGCCACAGCGCGCTGCATTGGGAGGACGGCGATGCGCGCTACTCATATCTCGTCGATTTACCGCGCTACGCCGTCTTCGAAAAGGGCGATACGGTCGTCACAAGCGGCTACTCGTCAATATTCCCAGCCGGAATACCGGTGGGAGCCATCGACAACCTCGAAGACTCCGAGGACGGGCTTTTCTACCGTGCAAGGGTTGAACTGTTCGTCGACTTCACAAGCATCGACAACGTCTACATCATAGGCAACGATGGCAAGAAGGAGCAGGATGCTCTCGAAAAGAAAATAATCAAGGAATGACAAGCAACACACTCACACGCATACGCAACTTTGCACTGCTGGCACTCGTACAGGTTCTCATATTCAGTCAGATACACCTGTTCGGGTACGCCACGGCATGCGTATACCTAATCTTCATTCTCAAGCTTCCGCGCCACACATCACATAACGAACTACTCATATGGAGCTTCCTATTCGGACTTACCGTAGACATCTTCGGCAATACCCCCGGCATAAATGCTGCGGCAGCCACAACCATGGGGTTCGTTAGAAACATGATACTTGCCATATTTACCCACAAGGGACTGCCCGACGACTTCGTTCCCGGTGCAAGGAGCATCAAATGGGGTGGTTATATAGTCTATTCAGCCGTCTGTATAGCAATATTCTATTCAGTATTGTTCCTCCTTGAACTGTTCACAACTGGCAGTATAGCAGCACTCTTCATCAGTGTCACAAGCAGCACGCTGCTCACAATGCTTTTCGCGATTGTAATTGAGTTTTTCTCATACAGGAAATGACACCATGAAAGACTACACCTATGACAAGAGGAAATATATTCTTGCAGGAGGAGTTGTCCTTGTGCTTGCCGTGTACATCATACAGCTGTTCAACCTGCAAATAAACAGCGAGGAGTACAAGAACAAGGCCGACAGCAACGCATTCTACAAGAAAACCGTCTACCCGGCGAGGGGACTGATGTACGACCGTAACGGCAAGCTAGTAGTGTACAACCAGCCGTCGTACGACATAACGTTCGTACCAAGGGAAATCAAAGGTATTGACACGCTTGAGCTATGCAAGGCTCTCGACATCACCCTCAACGACTTCCACGAGCGCATGAAAAAGATAAAGGACAAGCGCCACAATCCCGGATACTCGCAGTACACCGAGCAGGAATTCCTTACCCAACTGCCCGGCGAGGAGTTCGCAAGGTTCCAGGAAAAAATGTTCCGTTTCCCGGGATTCTATGTGCGTAAACGCTCCATCAGACAATACAACTATGCAGCTGCAGGAGTGCTGCTCGGTGACATTGGAGAGGTGTCACAGAAAAAGATTGACAAGGACTCTTATTACCGCAGGGGCGATTACATAGGCACACAAGGAATAGAAGCATCTTACGAGGAGGTACTGCGCGGAAAGAAAGGCACAGAGGTACTGCTACGCGATGCACGAGGAAGGATTCAAGGCAAGTACCGCGGAGGAGAGCTCGACACATTGGCCGAACGCGGCAGGGACCTTACCCTGAGCCTCGACATCGAGCTACAGGAATTGGGCGAACAGCTCATGAAGAACAAGATAGGAAGCATTGTTGCCATAGAACCGGCCACCGGCGAGATTCTCTGCATGGTTTCGGCACCCTCCTACGACCCGGCTCTCCTTACCGGCCGCCAGCGCGGAAAGAACCACAGGGAGCTTACTAAAAACAAGAACAAACCATTGCTGAACCGTGCCATAATGGGTACATACCCCCCTGGCTCAACATTCAAGACATCACAGGCACTCACATTCCTTCAGGAAGGTATAATAACACCCGAGACCGCATTCCCCTGCAGCGGAGGTTTCGTATTCAACAATTTCAAGCTGGGTTGCCACGCGCACTCGTCACCAACACAACTAAAACCAGCCATCGCAACATCATGCAACGCCTATTTCTGCTGGGGGCTGCACAGGATGTTCGGTTCAAGCAAATACAGCGGTACAAAGGAAGCCATGGACAAGTGGCGCGATTATATGGTATCAATGGGATTCGGCTACAAGCTCGGCATTGACCTTCCGGGAGAGGTTCGTGGCATGATACCCAATGCCGACTACTACACGAGGCATTACGGCAACTACTGGCGTGCCGTGACCGTAATCAGTATCTCAATTGGACAGGGAGAAGTAACGCTCACGCCATTACAGATAGCCAATCTTGGAGCCACAATAGCCAACCGCGGAACATATATTCCGCCACATATAGTAAAGGGCATAGAGGATGGCGAGATAGACTCGCTCTACCTTACACCCAAAAGCACACTTGTAGACCACAGGGCATACGAGCAAGTTGTGGAAGGCATGCGCATGGCTGTTACCGACGGAACATGCCGTGCTGCAAACATACCTGGACTTGATGTATGCGGAAAGACAGGAACCGCACAAAACAAGGGCCGTGACCACTCGGCATTCATGGGATTCGCACCCATGAACAACCCCAAGATAGCCGTTGCTGTATATGTAGAAAACGGCGGCTTCGGTGCAACGTTCGGCGTTCCCATAGGCGCACTGCTCATTGAGAAATATCTGACCGGGACATTGTCGCCCGAAAGCAGACAGAAAGCAAACGATATACAGAACAGGACCATTTACTATGGAGCAGAGGCAAGATAACATTATTCACAGAATCGATTGGACAATTATCATTCTCTATGGCATGCTTGCAACCATGGGTTGGCTTGCCATATGCGGTGCCAGCCACAGCTACATCGAGACTAGTTTTTTCGAGTTTTTCAGCCAGGAGGAGCGAAGCGGCAAACAGGCATTGTGGATGGGTATATCAATGTTCGCCGGACTCATACTCCTGTGCATTAAGAAACATACATATCGCAACCTGTCGGGAATCATATACATTGCGACCCTGCTTGTGTGTATACTCACGATATTCATAGCAAAGGATATAAAAGGATCGCACTCCTGGATTTCCATAGGCTCGTTCAGCATACAGCCTGCCGAATTCATGAAGTTCGCTACAGCCCTCACGCTGGCCGCATTCATGGGCCGCAGGGGATTCAACATGAAGGATAACAGCGACTTCATGAAATGCGTAGCCATAATAATGCTGCCCATGCTCATAATCGTGGCACAGAACGAGACCGGAAGCGCACTTGTATATCTCTCGCTGTTCCTTGTACTGTACCGTGAGGGAATGACCGGTATATTCCTGCTCATGGCAATAAGCGCCATAGTATTCTTCGTCGTGGGAATAAAGTTCAATGAGGAGATATTCGAGAACCTACCGCTGGCCATAGGCCCTTATGCAGTGACCGTACTCATACAGGTATTCTCCATCGCGATGGTAAAGTTCTGGTGCAAGCACGGCAGGACATTCATTGTCCTGTTGGCAGTGAACGCCAGTGTCACACTTGCATCATACTGGATTGCGGTCTACCTGATAGGGTTCAACATAATGATAATACAGTACCTGTTGCTTACATTCAACATCGTATACCTCCTGCTCCGCATGAGGATTGGCAAGGAGAACAGCAACCTATGGGTAGCCATATACATCATAGGCGCGATAGCATTCTACAACTCATGTGAGTATGTCATGCACAACGTGCTGGAAAAGCACCAGAAGGTACGTATCGAGGTCCTTCTCGGGCTCAAGGACGACCTTGCAGGAGCCGGATACAACGTCCACCAGTCAAAGATTGCCATTGGATCGGGAGGGTTCATAGGGAAAGGATTTCTCAACGGCACACAGACGAAGCTCAAGTACGTGCCCGAACAGGACACCGACTTCATATTCTGCACAATAGGCGAGGAACAAGGATTCCTGGGATCGGCATTCGTACTGACCGTGTTTGTCCTGTTCATATTAAGATTGATAAAGCTTGCCGAACGGCAAGGCGACATATTCGGCCGGGTATTCGGTTACACCCTCGCCTCGATATTCTTCTTCCACTTTGCCATAAACATAGGCATGGTGATAGGCATAATGCCGGTTATAGGTATTCCGTTGCCCTTCTTCAGTTATGGAGGATCGTCATTCCTTGGATTCTCCATTCTGCTGTTCACGTTTCTGAGAATTGATGCCGACCGCGACGGAAGATAATACAGACAACCCTAATCCCCTGCGGACATAAGTTTCAGACCCACATCGGAGACACCGCAGAGCGTGTCATTATCCATAAGATGCGAGAGCCTGAACAGGAGAGTGTCGCACTTTACCGGGCCGAAGTGCCCCGTACCGCTTTCGACCTGATACAGCAGCCCCGCCGTAGTGCCCCTGCGCCAGCCATCATCATCATATATGCCGCACACTATAGTATCGGTAAGGAACGGAAGCGAGTCACCAGGCAGGAAACCATCGAGCCGCATCACAAGATCCTTGAACCCGTAAGCGGCAGTGGTACGCACCCCGATACGGAAATCATACTCCCTATCACCGCCCGCACCCGAAGGTGCATAGTTGTAGTAAAGGGTATCCGTGGCCGTCCACCGGCTGCCGGCAACCGGGTTGTAGCTATGGAAAACGGTACTGTCACATGCCGCCAAGAGCAGCACAATCAGCAACAGGCAACTACTCGGGCTTGTCATTCTTAGGCGCGCCATTCTTGCCTTTCTCCCTCCTGTTGTTTCCGTTATTGTTCTTTTTCTGCTCGGGACGATTGCCGTTGCCTCCGCGACTGCGGCGACGCTTGCCACCCTTCGATGCAGAGTCGAAACGGTTTATGTTCTCCTGCTCCAAGAGATCGACTGGACGTTTCTGTTCCTGCATGCCGTCAGCCTGGAGAGCTTCGGGACGCTCACCGCGCTTGTTCATCTCAATGACAGTGCGTGCACGGCGTGTCGATATTGTAACAAGGTTCGCAGGTATATGCTTGTCGGTAGAGTATGTAACCTCACCACGCATAATGTCGCATTTGAAGAAGTAGTACGCGCTGTCTTTTGTCTCCAGTTCAAGGTCACGCGGAGGGAGATAGCGCGAAGCCTCGACGTATGCGTCAACCTCATAGTTCAAGCAGCACTTGAGCTTGGCACACTGTCCTGCCAACTTCTGGGGATTCAACGAAATGTCCTGGTAACGTGCCGCCGATGTGGACACCGACACGAAATTGGTAGTGAAGGTCGCACAGCACAGCTCGCGGCCGCAGGGGCCAATACCGCCAATGCGCCCGGCCTCCTGCCGCGCACCGATCTGCTTCATCTCTATCTTTATCTTGAAGACATCGGCAAGCACCTTGATGAGCTGGCGGAAATCGACGCGGTTGTCGGCAATATAGTAGAAAATAGCCTTCTGCCCGTCACCCTGGTACTCGACGTCACCAATCTTCATGTCAAGGTTAAGATCCTTCGATATCTGGCGCGAGCGAATCATGGTATCGTGCTCACGGGCCTTGGCCTCCTCGTATTTCTCCATATCCACGGGACGTGCCTTGCGATAGATGCGCTTGAACTCACTCTCGGGAGTGAGACGTGTCTTCTTCAGCTGCAGCAGCACAAGACGGCCGGTCATGGTGACCTTGCCTATGTCGTGCCCCGGGTTGGCCTCAACAGCCACTATATCTCCCTTCTGCAACGGAATATTGTTGCTATTCCTGTAATATCCCTTGCGCGTGTTCTTGAACTGCACCTCGACAATGTCGGTATACTCCTCATTGCCGGGTACGCAGGCAAGCCAGTCGAAAGTGTTCAATGGGGCATCCATCCTGCCGCATCCCTTACAGCAGATACCGGCACAGCCATTCTTCTCCATATATTTCTTTTCCATTTATCTGTTCTTTATCCAGACAATCATCCTCAACGACATGTCGAAGAAGACCATCTTTGCATTTACATTCTGTTCAATATGTCTCTGCGCCTCGGACAGTTCCTCCATTATACCGAAAATGTTCCTCTCGTTCACGAAAGGCGAGAAACGTACCGAGAAGTTACGCTCGGCCTGGGACATGTACACAATGGAGTCGTCCTTAAAGTTCATGACGAAGTTCTCGCGTATCATACGCTGGCAATAGTCGAGCAAGCGTTTCTGCCTCTCGCGCCCCATAGCCGCCACCTGCTCGCTCCATGCCTTCATGTCACGTATATTGCGCGCATATGCCACTCGCATCAGCTGCATGAAGAGATCGAGATACTGCGCCTTCTCATCGCTCAGCGAAAGCATCTCCTCGGCCTTCTCCCAACTGCCACCGCTCTGCTGGGCAATCATCTTCGCATCGTCGAAGGCAAGCCCCATGCGCGAGACAAGAGCATTCTCCATATCACCCTGCGCTATGCGCGGAATCTCCACACGCTGCGTACGGCTGAGAATAGTAGGAATTATCTTCTCGGGCTCCTCGGAGACAAGGATAAACAGCGTATCCTTGGGCGGCTCCTCAATTACCTTCAGCAACTTGTTTGAGCCGGCCTCCTTCATCTTCTCGGGTAGCCATATGATTACAATCTTCCAGCCGCCCTCGCGCGACTGCATCGAGAGTTTATGGAGAATCTCACCGCTCTCACGTTCGTATATCATGGGCTGCTGGTTCTCAACATCGAGCTTCGCAAGCCAGTCGTCGTAACTGAAATAGGCACTTTTCGAGAGCAGTTCCCTCCATTCCGCCATATAATCGTCGCTGACTGGAGCCGTGTCGCTTGAACTGCCCTTTTTCTTCTTTACCGGGAACACGAAATGAAGGTCACTGTGTATGAACTTCGCGAGTTTGGTGCATGCGGGACAGTTGCCGCACACGTCGCCATGTCGGTGGGTACACAGCAGATAGTTCGCCAGCGCAATGGCAATGGCAAGTTTGCCGTTACCGCGCGGACCGGTCATCAGGAGCGCATGGGCAAGACGGTTCTCGTCGACACACCTGCGCAACTGCTCAACTACCCCCTGCTGTCCTATTATGTCCTTGAAGAAAACTCCCATCAGTATATTGTCTTTGCTATATCATATACACTGTCAAACGCATTGATAGTGTAGAAATGGATACTCGGTACACCATGTTCCATCAGTTCGCGGCACTGCTGTATGCCCCACTCGCGCCCAACCTGAGCTACAGCCGCATCGTCACGGCACTTCGTTATCTCGGTAACCAGTTCCCCGGGCAGGTCAACACGGAAAGTCTTCGGCAGCACACTCAACTGCGAAAGACGGTGTATCGGCTTAATGCCGGGAATGATGGGGATTGTTATACCCATTGCACGCGCACGCTCCACAAAATCGAAATACTTGCGGTTGTCGAAGAACATCTGCGTCACGGCATAGGCGGCACCCTCGTCGGCCTTCATCTTAAGCACGGCGAGGTCGCTCTCCATATTCGGGGCCTCCTCGTGCTTTTCGGGATAGCATGCCACACCGTACGAGAATGGCATTCCCTTGTCCTTCATGGCCGAACCGTCAACGAAAAACCCTTCGTTGAAACGATTCACCTGGCGCAGCAGGTCTATCGCATGCTTGTTTCCGCACTTTGCCGGTGCAGTGTTGGCATCGCCCTTGCACTTGTCGCCGCGCAGCACAAGAATGTCGGTAATGCCCGACAGCTGCAGGTCAATAAGAGCATACTCGGTATCCTCGAGGGTATATCCGTTGCACAAGATGTGAGGCACCACCGGAACATTGTAGCGGTGATGTATAGCCGTTGCAATTGCCACGGTACCCGGGCGGCGGCGTATTGTCCCCAGACGGAACATGCCGTTGCCCATGTCCTGGTATACAGGCTCGCTATGGTGTGTCGTTATGTTTATGTAGCCGGGATTGAACTCCATAAGGCGGTCGATGTTGCCGAAAAGCCTCTCGGCAGCAGTACCCTTTAACGGAGGCAGCACCTCGAAGGAGAAAGCTGTTCCCTTTGATGAATTTATGTAGTCTACTACTCGCATCGGATGTATCCAATTTTCCTAAAGTTACAAATTTAGGAAAAAAATCCAGTTTTTACACCATCGTCCAAGAAAAACAAGAAAAACAACAGCTCTTGCCTTGTCGTTGACAAGGCAAGAGCCACCCAAATATATTCTGCAAAAGAAAATTACTGAGTAATCACCGTTCCGTCAGGAGCAATATATACCAGCTGCTCCACGCCGCCCTTCTCGAGCTCAAGCTCATAGAAGACAATCTCGGGACGCTCTACATAATCGGCATCATCGATTATGAATTCGGGGAAGTTCGACGCCACGGCCGATGTTACGGCAGCAGGCAGACTGCTTACCGGTACATCCCAGTCGGTCTGCACCCAATTGTCCTGTGAGTCAAAATATACATCCTTCTCAATGCCTCCGTCGAGAATGTCAACCTCGAACAGCCCGTTCACATTGTTGCCGAAATCGGTTATTACCGCATCGGGATACTTTCCCTTTATGAAGGCACGTATAGCCTCGCTTATCACCGGCTTTGTCCCGGGCTCCCCGGTAGAGGAACTGAGAATCTCGCCTTCGGGAGAGACGAACACCACAATCTCGGCACCACCCTTCTTGAGCTCAACCTCGTAGTACGAAGCATCGGCACGCTCTATGAAGTCCACATCATCGAGAACAAAATCGGGGTAAGCAGCCACAAGCGACTCCTTCACTATCGCAGGGAGCTCATCGGGCCTCACATCCCACGATGTATAAACCCACTCGTCAGCTTTGTTGAAGTAGACATCCTTCATACGCGAGTCATGGATTATCTCCACCTCGAGGAAACCGTTTCCCTCATATTCGGCATGGCGTATATCGGCACCGTTGTACCTGCCCTGTATGAACTCCACTACCTTGTCACTGATAGCCACACTCTTGTCATCATCGTCGTCACACGCAACAAAGGCGAATAACGAAAGGATAAAAAATGGAATTAGTTTTTTCATTGTTGTCTTTTCTTAGTTGTTGTTGTAATGTTGGAAGCTTTATTTTCAATCATCAATATCTATAATGTTGAAATCCTGGTTGAAAGTGAGTTCAAGGCGGTTGGACAGCTTGACCTCGTAGTTGTTGCGGTCGCGCTCAATCTTATGCACCTTCTCACCCGGATAGTTGGCCTGTATATACTTCTTTATAGGCTCGGGAATTACAGCCGCCGGAACCTCGCCATACCTGCAGTCCACATCCTCCCATGTGCCGTTGCTCGAGAATTCAATCTTGGAGCCGTTGGCGAGCATCACCTCATACGAGCGCAGGAGGAAGTCGCGCTCAAGTTTCGCATAGGAGAGTTTAACACCGTTGAAATGCTCGTTCAGGAACTGCTGAGCCTGCGCAGGAAGCTCGTTCTTGTTGATAATTTTGTCGTTGTCGGCCTTAGCTACTGAAACACCGAATGAAAGGAAAGCCACAAGGGCGAAAATAATCTTCTTCATAATCTTTGCTTTATTTGTATTTATACTATTAAACGTTGTAACAGCCATTTTGTTTACGCCTCCGCTGTTATTTACAATGCAAAGATTATATACGATTCTGAAATGAATTTGAAATTTTCTACAAAAACTGATTTTTTTTGAAAAAATGTTGGAAACCGCCCATTATACTAACCATAGCAGACCGCTCTGCTTGCAATAATATGCCACACGGGATAATTACATCTTTACGCGACGTAACCAACAACAGAAATAATTTTAACCTTGGAAGAACAAATATCCATCAACAAAATCTCCCTAACAGTATAATTCCTTTTTACACAAGTTCACCGGATAACTGTCCCCAAAGCATGAACCATATCCGTTTCATCCCTTGAACAGCCACCTGTAGATCCACGAGGTGAGCATGTAGAAGAACACACCAGTAACCAAGCCGGCAATGGCATCGACAAGATAGTGTGCCTTTATGTACACCGTCGCGCAGCAGAGCAGCAGATACACCGGGAACATTACCGCAAATATGCGCCTGTTGAGCCTGTATGCGAGTATAACAAGAATAGTGGTTACACCTATATGCGAACTCGGGAATGCAGCCGTGGGACGTTCACCCGAGCTTTGCGCCATGCCTACAAGCTCAGTAAACAGGCCGCCCTTGCCCTCCTGGGCAATTGTAATCTCCGGGTTAAGGTTGAAGTAGTCGCCCAACTCGGGGTATGGCCCTGCAAGCGCGACCCCGTCACCTATAACAGGGAAATAGAACTGCGGCCCTGCAACAGGCAGGAATATATATATGAAGTAATATATGAAGAACGAGCACATTATTATGAATGTTGTGCGCTCGGCCTCACGCGGATGCCCGAAGAAACCATATATGGCCACCGTGGCAATCATGGGATAGTAGAGCCAGTAGCCCATGTTGAACGCCTCGCGCCAGAAGAAACCGCTGCACACCTGGTCGAACATTATAGCCGGCTGGCAGCCGAAGAGCGTGAGGTCGGCCTGCGCGAAAAGGTGATCGAGGTTGGGGAATATGCGGTTGAACTCGAAGGTGTCGGGGTACCAGTAGCTCAACAGCGCCATCTGGAACAGCACACGCAGGAACACCGTCGCCCTTGACGGATATTTTGTATATATGTATATGAGGACAAACGTGCCCGCCGCTACCAGGAAACGCCCCATGAGCATTGCCTTTGGATCCTGCAGCCGGTCAAAAAAGATAATCACAAGGATTGTTGTAAGCAGGTTATACAGCAGCCCCAGTTTCTCGACGGCAAGGAACGCCGTTACCTGTTCTTCGCGTTTAAATATATTCATAGCCATTTTTCTTTCCTGTACCATTCAATAGTTTCTTTCACACCCGCCTCAAGGGGATAATCCACCGAAAAGCCCAGTTCATTCTCAATGGGAGCCGTATCGCACAGCCAGTTGCGCTGCTTCATTATCCTGTACTTGTCGCCGTTGAGAGTGCTTGCCCTGCCGGTCACCCTTGAGATAAGCCCCGATAAAGCGGAGACACACCACAGCACCCATAGGGGTGCCTTTATGCGCAGCACACGCTTCACCTCCAATTCCTTTTGTATGCAGTCGCTGAAAGAACGGCTCTCGTAGCCGCACGGCTCGCTCACAAAGTAGCTTCTGCCGCTTACAGGCGATTCCGCTGCAAGATATACAGCCTTTACAAGATCCCTTACATAGATGAATGTAATGACCTGACGGTGATAGCCCACTGCAAAATCGACATGCCGTTTTATGCCGGCCGCCATTTTGAAGTAGTCGCGTTCCCTGGGGCCGTACACGCCCGTAGGGCGAAGTATCACATAGGGGAAACGGGCGTTTGCCTTTATGTAGTTTTCGGCAAGCAGCTTGCTCCTGCCATATTCAGTATCGGGCATAGGAGTGTCGCTTCCCATTATGGGAGTATATGGCAGTTCCTCACGCACCGGGCCAAAGACGCTGAGAGAACTTATATACACGAACTTGCGCGGCTCCATGCCCTGTTGCGACAGAGCATCGGCAAGGTTCTTCGTCCCCTCGCAATTTACCTTGAAAAAATCCTTTTTATCGACACATTTCGTCACCCCGGCCGCATGAATCACGTAATCCCATCTGCCATGCACAGCCTTGAACGATGCCAGCTGTGAGGAGAGTTTTTCGGGTGAAGAGAGGTCAAGTTCCACAAACCTTATGCGCTTGTCCTGTAAATACCGGCGGCTGCTCCCGCCGCGCATGCCGGCCCACACCTCATAGCCCAGTTCCAGCCCCTTTTCAACAAGGAAACTGCCTATAAAGCCACTTGCACCTGTAACCAGAACTTTCATCAAAGAATTTGTTTATAAGAACAGTTGCAAAGGTAAACAAAAGGCACGGATTAATAAAAAAACACACGAAGAATCATAATTGAGTTAAGCCTCGAATATTTACTACATCGCTTTGATAAATATTGAAGTAAACTTCATATTTTTGCATTAATACAGAAACAATATCCATGCCTATTATCCATATCAAGACAGATAATACCGTAAATGCCGAGATCTTCTTCTGGAAAATTGAAGAAAGCATCACAGAACTGTCGGACATTATTGCCGACGGCGGCACGATGCTATCCCAAGCACAAGAACGCTTCAAATCGACAAAAAGACAATGCGAATGGCTCGCCACTCGGGCTCTGCTGATGCAGACACCATACAGGGACACCGGCATACAATACTGCAGTAACGGGCAGCCATACCTTGAAAATAGCAACATGCACATAAGCATAAGCCACACGGCTGAGTTTGTTGCAGTAGCTATAGCCGATACACCCATAGGCATAGACATAGAGACGAAGAACCGCAATGCCATCGCCGTAGCAGACGCGTTCCTGCAGCCACACGAAGCAGAAATGCTGTACGTGAACACCGACCGCGATAAAGAGGCGCTACGCATTTGGACAGCCAAGGAGGCTGCATTCAAGCTATTCCCCGACCGTTCACTGGTCTTGAAGAATATTACGGCAAGCCTGCAGCAGAACAGCGGAAACACCTCGCTCTACACCATTACATACAAGGACGGCACTACTGCCACATGCCGCACAACCGAGCACGACATCCTTGTGTTGTCAATATGCACTCCTCAATAAAGCAGAAAAACGGTTTTTTCTGTAACGTTTTCTGTTTTCAAACGTCATATTATTATATAATGAACACAAAATAGAATTTATGTACAGAGCCATAATATTCCTGTTTACCTTTCTTATCTTTAGCACAATAGAGGCGCAAACGACTACCGAATATGCCGCAATGCGTGCAAGACAAGTAGGTGAAACACTCCCGCCCGAGAGAGTGTATCTTCACTTCGACAACACGGCATATTTTCTTGGAGAAACAATCTGGTTCAAGGCATTTGTTACAAGCCACAGCGAAGACTCGCCTACGGTGCTCAGCCGTGTCTTGTACGTAGAGCTGATGAGCCCCGAGGGTTATGTCGTCAATACCGGGAAATACAAGATCAAGGATGACGGTACATGCCATGGTGCCATATACCTGGACCCTTTATACCTGTCGGGATATTACGAAGTAAGGGCATACACAAGATATATGCTCAACTGGGGCGATGACGCAATATTCAGCCGTACGTTCCCGGTGTTTGACAAGGTGAACGGCAACAACTGGGATTTCAAAAACATGCGCGAAAGAGGCAAAGGCTTTTTTGCAGGCAATATCATAAAGAAAGAGAAGGAACCCGAACTTAGATTCTATCCCGAAAGTGGACACCTTGTCGACGGTATAACAAGCCGTGTAGCTTACGAACTTACAGGTATGAAAGGCATGGATGCCTATGAGGAGATTACAATATTTGCCGATAACGAGCCTATTCTGGCAACCACACCCGAGCATATGGGCAAGGGTTGTTTCACAATCACACCCAAGACCGGTACAGAATACACTGCTACTGTGAGCATAGCTATTAAAGAAGATGGCAAAAAGAAAAAGCTCAAATTCGATTTACCCTATATTGAATCAAACGGCTTTGTCCTGTCGGTAATGGAACAAAATGAAAATTTCAGGTTCTCAATAAAGAGCAACAGCCCAAATGAAACAAATTGCGCCTTTGCCATACTGCACCGCAGCGAGACCGGACACTACCAAAAGTTGAACGAAAAAGACAGTATCATCGTTGTGCCTAAAGCGAGCATGAAGGAGGGCGTTAACCGTGCAATAATTTTCAGTGGAAGGAATCCCATTGCAGAGAGGCTGTTTTTCGTGCAGCACGACACCCTGGTACAGGGAGACCGCGAGACTGTAAGACTGAAGGTCACCGGCAACGGATATATGCTGCACAACCTTGAAGCGAAACCACACGAAAAAATAAACATAACCATTGAGCGCGAGGACGGGAAACCCATGGACGGCAACACGGATTTCGCAATCTCTGTCACCGACCAGGCCGGTAAACAGACCACATCATGGGGATACAACATGTACACCTACCTCTTGCTCGGGTCCGAGATAAAAGGATACATACCCGATGCATACCAGTACTTCGACACCTGCAACACCAGAAGAAAGGAACATCTCGACCTTGTAATGCTGACGAACGGATGGACTGCATACAACTGGAAAAGACTTACCGCAAGCACTCTTTCGGGACTTGTGCCACCCGAAGAAGGAATAAACATACGAGGCCAGTTCGTGCTCAGGGTCAAGAATAGGAACCAAAATGTCAACAAGGCGTTCAAGATAATTCCACAACGAAACAATCTTGTGCGACTGGACTACACCTTTAACAATGAGAAGATTATTGCAGAAACATTTCGCACCGACAGCATCGGAAGGTTCTGCCTTACATTCAAGGACTTCACGGGAAAACAGACTGCAGCCTTGTCGCCAAGTACAATTTTCAGGCACAGCAAGAACATAAACTATGCATTCTTCATTGACAAGCACTTTTCTCCTAAACCGCAACCGGTACACTACTGGCAACAGATGCTGGGGAGCAGCATAAGACACCGCAAGGACACTACCGGTGGGATGGAAAAAATAGGATTCAATCAATATCTCCTTGAAAGCGTGGACATAAAAGCCGACTACAACAGCGGAATAACACGTACGGCCCCAATAAGCGAAATGCGCCTTGATTACCTTGACGAATGGGAGTATGCTATGGATGTCACATACAGGGAGGGAATCATAGAACGGTTCAAAGCAAACGAATATATAGATTCAGGGCCGAATATAAAGCGCATCTCGAATTTCGGAAGCGACGACACGAGAAACTATCACAGAGATATAATGAGTAGCAGTGATGTTGCAGGAAGAGTTAATAATGACAGGCTCGACATGGTACTCAGCGTTAACGATGTTCTCTCAAGCATATACAAACGTTACGACTTAGGATGGCAGAACTGGGTATATCCAGCTGTCATAAAAGGAGAATACTGCAGCGACAGCATTCCGGCTATCGACGAAAAATATCTCCACGGAATAAACCAGGAAGCCATGACAAACTTCAAGAGCATCATAATCACCAGCGACAGGAAGAAGGTTGAGACAGTTAGCGGCAGTTATGGAATATGGAAACGCAGGGAGTCGGTATTGGCTGCCAAACGCCCATACGGAAAGTTCTACGAAGGATTCCTGAGCCAAAGCGGCGTAACTTACCACACCGGCAATGAATCACGCATCCATGACAAAGATGCAACAGAGGAGTTATCAAGGCTATTCCAGAACATAGAAAGGATGATACCCCACATGGAACACCCAAACCATATAGCATACCTCATACCAGAGAATAGGGATAATAAAACATTTATAAAGAATGACCTGAGCGTGGCAAGCAGCACTAGACGTTACACTACCATACATGGATACAGCCCCGAAAAGCAGTTCTACTCCCCCGACTACTCAACAATGCAGCCCGACAGCAATGACTTTCGCCGCACGCTGCTTTGGAACCCATGTGCTAAACCCATTGACGGCAAACTACAGGTAGAACTGTACAACAGCAGCACATGTAACACGCTGGCTGTAGATGTGCTCGGTTTCCGTGGCAACACCATTTACAGCAACAGCAACGGCATCGCTACGCACGAAAGTGGCACCATTGGCCCTACTGCAAGAACCAGGAGCGTGACAGAAAACGACAACAGAGTTGACCCTGCATTACTGGCAAAGCAGAAAAAGCAGTACGAAATGGCTGGAATTTACTATAAAAGGAAGAACTACAAGATGGCACTTACAATGTACATTGAACTGGCGCAGAACGGATTCCCTGCTGCACTGCATAAAATCGGCGAGTTCTATCTCAAAGGCATCAACCTAAAAAGAAGAACAGACCTTGCCGCAAAGTTCTTTGAGAGCGGTGCCGAACACGGAAACCCCGAATGCTATTACGAACTGGCAAGGATGTACCGCGAAGGCATACACTACGCAGCCGACAGGGAAAAGGAAATTGAAATGCTTGAGATTGCAGCCGGATTGCAGGAACCAAAGTCCATATTGATACT
Organism: Bacteroidaceae bacterium; assembly: GCA_017547205.1. Classification (GTDB taxonomy): domain Bacteria; phylum Bacteroidota; class Bacteroidia; order Bacteroidales; family Bacteroidaceae; genus HGM04593. The sequence goes on from JAFYQH010000003.1 coordinate 44,066, forward strand.
GAGCCGCTATCTATTAGAGGGCAGCTTTGTAGAGAAGGACACGGCACGCGCACAGGAAATGTTGCACAGTGAAGCAATCAAGGGCGGTGCCGACGCCATGTTCCTGTATGCAATTATAATGAAAGAAAAGAATATTGAAAAGGACTCACTGCTCGGTACACCTCTCGAATGCATAAACAAGGCAGCAAATAAAGGATCGCACGATGCCATGCTTTGGAAGATGAGGTACGAAGAAACCATGGAAAACTACGACGAAGCATACAAGATGGCAAAGCAGATGTACATCAACAACAACATTGAAGCTACCATATACCTTGCCGACTGTTACCTCAATGGAAAAGGTGTCGGGCGCGACAGGCGTCTTGCCAAAGACCTTTACCGGGAAGCAGCCGCAAAAGGCAGCGAAGAAGCCAAAAGAATACTTGACGGATGGTAACTGTCGAGTAGCCACGCTGCATTTTCACAAAGTTTAAACATTCCATTCTGCAGTTTTGCCCTCTGGTGATTGGCAAATGCCATTTTATTACTAATTTAGCAGAAATAAAATCATACGGCTATGGCAAAAAAAGGTGGAAAGACAAAGGGACGCATGAACAAGAACATGCTGGTGGAGATGCTGGTGGAGATGTTCAACCGCAATGAAGGAAAGGCGATGAGCCCTAAGGAGATATTCAAGGAACTGGGTCTCACGTCCACATCGGCCAGAACACTCTGCGTACAGATTCTTGACGACATGGTTTTCGATGGCTACCTCATGGAGCCCGAGTTCCGCCGGTATGTACTTGCCAACAACGTGTCGATGCTCTACGGAACATTCTCACGCAACAGGGACGGCTACAACGAGTTCTACCCCGAGGACGGGAGCGAGCCTGTACTCATAAGCGAGCGCAACTCGGCACATGCACTCACCGACGACATGGTACGTGTCGCGCTTTTTGCACGCCGCAAGGGACGTGGCCGCGAAGGCGAGGTGGTGGAGATTGTAAAACGTGCACACGACACATTCGTGGGCGAACTCCATGTAGAGAAGCACTACGCTTTTCTCATCACCGAGAGCCGCCTGATGCCCAACGACATATTCATACCTAAGGATTTGCTCAAGGGCGGAAAGAACGGAGACAAGGCCGTAGTAAAACTGCTCGAGTGGCCGGCCGAAAGCAAGAACCCCGTGGGCAAGGTCATTGATGTGCTTGGCAGGAGCGGTGACAACGACACCGAGATGAATGCCATACTTGCCGAGTTCGGGCTGCCGTACAAGTACCCCGAGGCTGTTGAGATTGCAGCATCCAAGCTGCCTACGGACATTACCCCCGAGGAGATTGCCGCACGCGAGGACTTCCGCGATGTAACCACATTCACGATAGACCCGGCCGATGCCAAGGACTTTGACGATGCACTGTCGATACGCAAGACTGGCGAGGATACATGGGAGATAGGAGTGCATATTGCCGACGTCTCGCACTATGTTACCGAAGGAAGTATTATCGACAAGGAGGCATTCAAGCGTGCCACGTCGATATACCTTGTCGACCGCACAATACCGATGCTGCCCGAGCACCTTTGCAACTTCCTATGTTCGTTGCGTCCCAATGAGGAGAAACTCACTTATTCGGTCATATTTACTATGAACGAGAAGGCCGAGGTAAAGAAATCCCGCATTGTGCGTACCGTTATAAACAGCGACCGCAGATTCAGCTACGAGGAGGTACAGGATATAATTGAGAAGGGCGAAGGCGAATACCTCGAGGAGATAAATACCCTGAACATGCTTGCGCAGAAGATGCGCAGCAAGAGGTTCCAGGCCGGAGCGATAGACTTCCAACAAGCCGAGGTACATTTCCGTCTCGACGACAAGGGCAAGCCCCTGTCGGTATACTTCAGCGAGAGCAACGAGTCGCACCAGCTCATCGAGGAGTTCATGCTGCTTGCCAACCGCACGGTTGCCGAGAAGATAGGACGCAAGGTTCCCGGCGGCAGTAACCCGAAGACTTTCGTCTACCGCATACATGACGAGCCGAACATGGAGAAGATGTCAATGCTCGCCAAGTTCGTCGGCAAACTGGGCTACAAGATGCGCAGCGCATCGGGGCGCACCACATCGGCCAGCGCACTCAACAGCCTGCTCAAGGATGTACACGGCACAAAGGAGCAGAATGTAATAGAACAGATATCGTTGCGCGCCATGCAGAAGGCACGCTACTCAACCGGCAATATAGGACACTACGGACTGGCATTCCGCTACTACACACATTTCACATCGCCCATACGCCGCTACCCCGACCTGCTGGTACACCGTCTGCTGCACCGTTACCTCACACTCGAGGCACGCACAGTGAGCCAACCTAAATATGAGGATTTGTGCGACCATTGTTCGGCACAGGAACAGGTTGCCGCCAATGCCGAGCGCGCCAGCATAAAGTACAAGCAGGTGGAGTTCATGAGCGAACACATAGGCGAAGAGTACGACGCTGTCATAAGCGGCGTTACGGAGTGGGGATTCTACGCCGAGATAAACGAGAACAAGTGCGAGGGCATGGTACCCATACGCACACTACAGGACGACTATTACGAGTTCGACGACGCCAACTACTGCCTCACGGGACGACGCACACACCGCAAGTTCACCATCGGCGACCCGGTACGCATAAAGATTGTGCGCGCCAACCTCGACCGCAAACAGCTCGACTTCGAACTGATGGAACAATAACCGATTTCAGTTACAATTCAGAATCGCCCCGTAACTTGCGGCAAAAAAAGAGAGAACGATGAAACTGCTTATCATAGAAGACGATGCCTCACTGCGTGAGATAATGCAGCGCGCACTCATCAAGGAGGGATATGTGGTGGAGACAGCACCTACATACTTCGATGCCTGTGACAAGATTGCCGGCTACAGCTACGACTGCATAATGCTTGACATAATGCTGCCCGACGGCAACGGACTTAAACTGCTTGAACAGATAAAGGGAATGGGCAAGAACGACAGGGTGATAATAATATCGGCCAAGGACTCCCTCGACGACAAGATTGCCGGGCTTGACCTGGGTGCCGACGACTACCTGCCCAAACCATTCTACATGGCCGAACTGCAGGCACGCATAAAGAGCGTACTGCGCCGTGGCAGCGGAGCCGTACAGAGTACCATGAACGCAGGCAACATCTCCCTCGACCTGCAGAGCCGCCGGGTATCTATTGCCGGGAAGGAGGTGCCGTTGCTCAAGAAGGAGTTCGACATACTACTCTACTTCATGCAGCGCCCGGGACACATTGTGGACAAGGCTGTGCTGGCCGAGGCCGTATGGGGCGACCACATAGACATGGTAGACAACTTCCAGTTCGTATATGCACAGATAAAGAACCTGAGAAAGAAGATTGCCGAAGCCGGTGCCGACATGAACGTAAAGGCTGTCTACGGCTTCGGGTACAAATTCACAGAGACCGAAGAATGAAACTCATATACCGCGTTACATTAAGACTTGCCATGGTGCTGTTACCCATACTCCTTTTATGGGCAGCCATATTCTACTTTGCCATGGTGAACGAGATAAATGACGAGACTGATGACAGCCTCGAGGATTATGCCGAACTTATAGTACGGCGCGTACTTACAGGGCAGGAACTGCCCAAGCCCGGTGACGGCACAAACAACACCTATAACATTGAGATACTGCCATGGGACACGGAGGAACAACCGTCCATGCACTTCGAGGACAAGCGGGTGTACATACCCGAAAAGCGCGAGACAGAGCCGGCAAGGGTACTCACTCTAATATTCCCCGACGAGAACGGACTGAAGTATATGCTCACCGTCTCAATGCCCACATTCGAACGCGAAGACCTGCTGCTTGCAATGCTATGGCACGTAATTGCAATATACGCGATACTCCTTGTAACCATACTTGCAGTGACTGCGCTCATATTCCACTACAGCATGCGCCCACTGTACGCGCTGCTGCGCTGGCTCGACCGCTACCACCCCGGAAAAGGCGTTGAGAACCTGCCCGACGGGAAGAGCGTGCTGGAATTCAAGAAACTTACCTATGCTGCGCGAAGCACGATAGAGCGCGCCGAGAGCTACATGGAAAGGCAAAAGCAGTTCATAGGCAATGCCTCGCACGAGCTGCAGACACCGCTTGCGGTACTGGGGACGCGCATAGAGTGGATGATAGACAACACCGCTCTTACCGACGAGCAGTTTGCAGAACTCTCGAAGATGCGCCAGTCGCTGCACCGGCTCACACGCCTGAACCGTACACTACTGCTCATCTCCAAGATAGAAAATGCACAGTTCAACGACAAGAGAGACATCGACATAGTAGAACTTATCAATGGCGAGCTTGAGGTATACGGTGACATATATGCCGACAAGGAGATAAAGTGCGAAACCGCACTGCCGCCAAAATTCATAGTGTGCATGGACGAATCACTGGCGACAACCATGATTACCAACCTCCTGAAAAACGCATTCCTGCACTCGCCCGAAGGAGGAACGATAAAGGTATCAATAGAAAAGGAGTCGCTTGTAATTGCCAACAGCGGAAACGGGGAACTCGACAGAGCAAGGCTTTTCGACAGGTTCTACACAAGCGGCAAGAATGGCTCTACCGGCCTTGGACTTGCACTGGTAAAGTCCATTGCCGACAGCTACAGATTCAAGATTGAGTACAGTTACGGGGATGGAATGCACCGCTTCGAGATAAAATTCTGAAACATAGCATAATAAAAAGGAGTCCCGAATGGAACTCCTTTGAGGTACCTGGCGGATTCGAACCGCCGTACACGGTTTTGCAGACCGCTGACTAAGCCACTCATCCAAGGTACCGGTTGGCAAGGCATAGCCTTTAGCGACGACAAAGGTAAGACATTTTTTGTGAAGAACAAATAAAGAAGGTCATTTTTTGTCCGGCGAGGCTACTTTTAATCAATTATTCCACTTTTTAATCCCAATTTATACATTTATTGCTTTATCTTCGCACAACGACTTGCGTAATGATATATAAGGTACAGGAGTTCATAGAGAAGCATCACCTGCTCAACTACGGGGACAAGGTGCTTGTTGCACTGAGCGGCGGAGCCGACTCGGTGGCACTGCTCATTGCACTCCGCAAGCTGGGCTACAGATGCGGGGCCATGCACTGCAACTTTCATTTGCGGGGAGAGGAGAGCAACCGCGACGAGCAGTTCGTAAAGAATTTATGCAACAGGCTCGATGTTGAGCTTGCCATCATTCATTTCGACACCACAGACTACGCCAAGGAGAAAGGCATATCGGTAGAGATGGCCGCACGCGAACTACGTTACGAGGCATTCGAAAAACATATGACCGCGACAGGAGCAGTAGCCATTGCCGTAGCCCACCACCGCGACGACTCGGCCGAGACACTGCTGCTGAACCTTACACGCGGCACGGGAATAAGGGGATTGCACGGAATAATGCCCAGGAACGGACATATCATACGCCCCCTGCTTTGCGTGGGGCGCGAGGAGATAATCAAGTACCTTGAATGGCGCAAGGAGAAGTATGTAACCGACAGCACCAACCTCACAGCCGACTACACCCGCAACAAGATAAGGCTCGAGGTTATTCCTAAACTCGCCGAGATAAACCCGTCAATACTCGGGAGTCTCGCGGCAACGGCACAGAGACTGAACGAAGCTGAACTCATATACAGCAAGGCTATTGAAGAGTCCATATCAAGGGTAAAGGAGGAAAACCTCATAAGCATTGAACGGCTCAGGAAAGAGGTTGCACCGGCAACAGTGCTGCATGAGATTCTGTCGCCCCTCGGGTTCAACGGCTCACAGGCTGCCGAAATAGCCTCATCGCTTGACGCGAACAGCGGAAAACTGTTCAGCAGCGGTAAATGGATTGTAGTGAAGGACCGTGACATGCTTGCAATCGCACCCGAAGGGAGCAACGAAGAGATTGAAATCACCCTGCCGGCCAGCGGCTCCGTAACAGCAACTACAGGAACACTCACAATAGAAGAGAAGGATTTTGACGGCAATATACCCAAATATAAAGGGATAGCATGCCTTGATGCCTCTACACTGCGCCACCCGCTTACGCTACGCAATACCCGCGCAGGTGACCGCTTCGCGCCGTTCGGCATGCGCGGCACCAAACTCGTCAGCGACTACCTTACCGACCGCAAGAAAAGCATACTCGACAAAAGGCAGCAGCTGGTTGTCACTGATGCCGCCGGTACTATCGTATGGCTGGTAGGGGAACGCCCGGCAGCACCGTTCTGTATAGGGAAAAGCACAAAAAGAATCCTCTGCCTTGAATGGAAGAGGATTTGATCATACGCACATTATCAGAACTTATCTGGTATTCTTCAATGCCCTTATTGCCGGTTCATACTCCTGTTCTGCGGCAAGTTTCCACCATTTTATGGCCTCATCAATATTCTTTTCGACGCCGTCACCATTGTAATAGCACAGGCCAAGATCATACTGCGAACATGCGTAACCTTGTGCAGCAGCCTTTTTATACCACTTTACAGCTTCGCTGTAGCTCCGCTCCAGTTCTATTCCATTATAGAAACAGACCGCAAGGTTATGCTGGGCAAGCATGTGCCCCTGCTCGGCAGCCTGTATAAAGAGACGTGCAGCCTTTAGACGGTCCTGCACAACCCCCCTGCCCGAATAGTAACAGTTGGCAAGATTGAATTGCGCCTCGGCATGCCCAAGTTCCGCAGCCGACGTAAAAGCGGCAAAAGCCTTCTCCATATCCTTCTCCACCATTATGCCATCGTGATAAAAGACACCCAATGCATTCTGTGCACCTGCATGGTCCTGGCTGGCAGCTTCATTATACCACCTCCATGCCTCGGCCATATCGAAATCGACTCCCAAGCCGTTCATGTAACATTCGGCAATATAAAACTGTGCGTCGGCATGCCCCGACTCCGCAGCCTTGCGGTACATCCTTGCAGCACGGACATAGTCCTGAGCAGTACCCTCGCCCATATAATGGCAGCTTGCAAGCTGGCACATGGCATCAAGGTCGCCTTTGTCGGCCGCCTTCTTATACCACTTGAATGCCTTGTGCAAATCAACATCAACGCCCTTACCCGAGTAATAGCAGCCGGCAAGTTCATATTGCGCATCCACATACCCCTGCTCGGCAGCGGCATTATACCACTTTGCGGCCTCGGCCCAATCTTTCACTACTCCCTTACCGGCCGAATGAAACTCGGCAAGACAGGACTGCGATTCCGCATCACCCTGCAACGCAGCAGCCCTATACCATTTTGCAGCATCGGCATATGAATGCTCCACACCCTCACCGTTCTCATAACATATGGCAAGCAGACGCTGTGCCAAAGGATAACCCCCGTGCGCCGATTTTCTATACCAGTAGACCGCCTCTGCTAGACTCTGCTCAACACCTGAACCGGAATAGTAACAGCCGGCAAGTTCACACTGCGCTGCAGGATACCCCATTGCTGCAGCCTTATGGAAACACTCTGCAGCGGCAATGGCATCCTCCACAATACCGTTTCCGTCAAGATAACACCTGCCAAGGGCTGTAAGGGCCATGGGATTGCCTTGTGAAGCAGACATCATATACCAGTCTACAGCCTTTTCCGGGTCGGCCTTCACGCCGTTCCCTTTCATATAACAGTTGCCAAGGTTACACTGGGCGACATCGCTGCCTCTCTCGGCAGCTTCGGTCCACCATTTCACGGCCTGCCTGTAGTTGATTGAGACACCAACCCCCTTGGCATAACAACTCCCGAGATTGCACATTGCATTCACATGACCGGCCTCGGCTGCATCCTTCCAACATGCTACAGCTTCGTCATAAACGGCGGACTTGTAGGCGGCGACTCCTTGACTGTACATTTTCCCGGCATTGTCATGCACCTGCACGACAAGCAATGATCCTGCATAGACAGGACCCTGTACAAATGAAAATGCAAGAAATGACAGTAAAAAAAGCAATGGCATATATACAATTCATTATGAGCCCAGTTCTTCGAGCTTGTTCTTTGCATCGGGGTGACCTAACGATACGGCTTTCTCGAGATTCACACGGGCACTCTTCCTGTCATTCTTCTGTAAATGGAGACAACCGAGAAGATAATATACGTCAGGGGCATCAGGAACAAGCTCCTGCGCCTTCACCATGGCTCTCATACCCTCATCGGTCATCCTTACCCTATAGCACAAAGCACCCTTCTCGATATAATATCCAGGATTATCCGAGTCAAGGTATATAGCCGTCTCAATATCGTTCAATGCCTGCTGGAACATACGGGCTTTTATTTCGGCCTGTTCACGCATGAAATAGAAGTTGGCATTGAGCCCCTCACCCATAACCTCCTCGTAGCTGTTGTAGTCGCGTACAGCATCGCGGTATTTTTTTGCCGTCATCTTTACCAAGGCGCGTGTAAGTATATAAGGTGCTGCCGACTTCTTGCCGATTGTACCGAAACAGTTAATTGCACTGTCGAGCATCACTATCGCCTTCTCGTGCTCTCCAATGGAACCATAGCATTGCGAAGCCCTTGCAAAGATATCAGGAGCACGCAGGGATGTCGTTGCAAGCGACTCGTAGGCTGTAGCGGCATCGGCGAACCTCCCGAATGAGAAGAGCATGTCGGCCCTGTAATTGAGATACAGAGGCTGTGGGTCACACTCAATAGCCTTGTCTACAGCCGCAAGAGCATTCGCATGGGTGAGCATGGGGTGCGAAGTGCTGTCGCCGTTCTCCACTATAGTGTATATTGTCTTTGCCTTGCTGAAATGGATGTCGGCAACACTGTCGGAATGCGACATGGCCTCGTCCCAGTACTTCGCTGCGGCATCCATGTCACGGAGGTAAGCCGCTGCATACTCGGCCTTTGCCATATAACCTTCGTGAGCATCGGGGAATGCAGCAATGAATTCATTTATCACAGCCCCGTAAGAGACGCTGTCGCCCATTATTCCCTGCATATACAAGCAAGGGAGAGCATTCTCCTTCTCAAGGGGAAGAGCCGTGCGTATTGCCATGCCCGGAAAATAGCCTCTCCCATAGTTTGTGACCCCGGCACACAATGTTGGTATTATGCTTGCGCCGACCGCATAGCAGCTTGTCGTATTGCTCGCGGCGGAAGGCTGCATGACAGCAACAAGCTCACCGCTGGCATTCAGAAGCGGAAGTCCCTGATGCCCCTTTTCCATTGGAACACCAAAAGTATAGTAGGCATTGGAATATACCGAATCGACCGAAGTGACTGTAAGCGGCTTAACCAGAGTGTTCTTCTTGCCGCCATATGAAACCGCATACAGGACATCGCCTACAGAAACACTGCTGCCCGAAACGGACAATGGAACAAGCTTCTTGTCCCATGCAACACGCATCCTTACACAATCGAACATTTCATTGAAGCCTACAAGGTTCCTGACCGGGCGTGCGACTCCCTTGGCGTCAATAACGACTGCACTGTCGACACCGGCAAGCAGCGATGCCGACGCAACGAGATCACCGTTCCCGCCCACGAAGAAGGCTGTACCGCTCGCAAGCAGCGAACCGTCCTTGTATGTCAGTAGGCTTGCCATGCTCTGCGAAGACTTCTGCACCGCTTTAGGCATCTTCTGCGCAACGGCAAACGATGCCATAGAGAGAACAATAGAGATTATAAGTAATCTTTTCATGGATATCAATCGTTGGAATGACGCTGGCGCACAGCCTCGTACAAAATTACTCCCGTAGCCACCGAGACGTTAAGCGACTCAATGTTGCCATACTGCGGTATTGAAACCCAATCGTCGCACAGGGCAAGATGTTCACGCGGTATTCCGGTATCCTCTGCTCCCATCACAACACATACAGGCTCGTTGAAGTTGGCCTGCGTATAGTTCATCCGGCCCTTCTCGGTTGCACACACGACACGTATTCCCGAATCCTTCAGGTACCTCAAAGTTTCGGTAATATTCTTTTCTCGGCACACGGGGAGCGTATGAAGCGCACCTGCCGATGTCTTTACCGCATCGGCATTCACCGTCACACTATTATGTGTGGGGATAATTATGGCATCGACACCGGCACAGTCACACGTACGTGCTATCGAACCGAAATTGCGGACATCGGTAATTCCGTCCAGCAAAACCAGGAACGGGGTACGGCCCTCTTCGTAGAGGGTTGGTACAAGGGTGTCTACTTGCGCATACTCGACTGCGGAGATATAGGCAATCACACCCTGATGGTTCTTGCGTGTTATACGGTTGAGTTTCTCTACCGGAACCCGCACGACAGGGATTGTCCTGCCACGCAGAGCCGCAAAAAGTTCACGCGAAAGCTCGCTCTGTATATCGCGCTTTACAATTATCTTGTCAATCTCTTTACCGGCCTCAAGTGCCTCAAGCACGGCACGGACGCCGAATATCATCTCATTGCTGTTTACCATAGTTTCATGATTGTGACAACAACAGGGCCGCGTTCTCCAATGCGGCATCGGAAAGGAGCTCACCGCTCATCATCTGCGCGATCTCGCCCACCCTTGCCTGTCGTTCGAGTTTTATAATATTTGTTACTGTTCCCTTTTCGGTTTCCTCTTTGTAGACCTTATAATGGTGTGCACCGAGCGCCGCAACCTGCGGAAGGTGCGTTATGCTCAGTACCTGATTGCCTGCAGTACCCATCTGCTGCATAAGACGGCCCATACGCTCGGCAAGAACACCGGAGACACCGGTATCCACCTCGTCGAACACAAGTGCAGGACGTCCGCTGCCCGATGCGACAAGCGACTTCAGGGCAAGCATTACACGGGCCATCTCACCGCCCGATGCAACATCGCTCAACGGCTGTGGAGCACTGCTGCTGTTTGCCGAGAAGAGGAATGTCACGGCATCGCGGCCCAGTGGAGTAAAATCACCCGTATCACGAATATCCACCTCGAAGCGTATCATAGGCATGCCAAGATTGACAAGTATGCCTGTTATCTCCTTCCTGAGCCTTGCCGCACTCTCCTTGCGCACCGTAGTAAGTTCTGCCGCAAGTGCCGACAACGCGTCCCCTGCATCCTTGAGCCTGCGCTCAAGTATCTCCAAGTTACCGTCACCATCGGTTATGTCACCCACACGCTTGGCGAAATCGTCCTCAAGCGCAATAAGTTCTTCAACTGAAGCTGCACGGTGCTTCTTCTGGAGATCGTATAGCCGGGCTATACGGCCCTCAACCCATTCCATACGTTCGGGAGCGAACTGTACCCTCTCGCCACGCTGCGACATCTCATCGCAGCAGTCCCTGAGTTCTATATAGCAGCTTTCAAGACGCTCGGCCAGTTCATTCGCCGCCGGATAGTGTACCGAGACACGCGAAAGAAGGTTAGAGGCATCGCGCAACGATGCGAGCATACTCCTACCGTCATCCCCGTCGAGAGCCGAACTGGCTCCCAGCAATGCCGACTGTATCTCCCCGGCATGGGACAGCTCGTTCATCTCCTGCTCCAGTTCCTCAAGTTCACCCTCCTTGAGATTGGCATTCTCGAGTTCATCGAGCTGGAAACGCAGCCACTCTTCATCGCGGCGGCTCTCCTCAAGACTTCTCCTCAACTCGTCCAGTTCCTTCCGCAATGCCACATATCCGTCATACCCGTTCCTGTACGAGAGAAGCAGCTCCTTGTCGGCAGCAAGCACATCAAGCACTCCAAGCTGATAGTTCCTGTCACCCAACAGCAGGTTCTGGTGCTGCGAGTGTATGTCGACCAGCCTGGCACCCAGTTCCTTCAACTGTGCGACAGATACGGGAGTATCATTGACAAAGGCACGGCTGCGGCCCGTAGCGGAAAGCTCACGGCGCAGAATGCACTCATCGTCATAGTCCAGGTCATTGCTGTCAAAAAACGGACGCAACGACAATGATGAAATATCGAAGCAGCCCTCTATGACACAACGTTCACACCCCTCGCGGACAGCCTTTGTGTCGGACCTCTGCCCCAGCAGCATGGACAATGCGCCCAGAAAGACCGACTTTCCATGGCCGGTCTCGCCAGTGATGACAGAAAATCCCTGCGAGAAATCAATCTCCACATGTTCTATCAGCGCGAAGTTACGTATAGTTATACTTTTCAGCATTATAGCCTAATAATTGTTGTTCTTTGTTATCTTGTCCCACTCCGACGACAGGGAAGGGTTAATATTGGACAGGGTCTCGACCACGCTCTTCTTCTCGTCCGACGTGCATTTTGAATATATGTTCACAATCTCGTCGACCTTATACTCGGTGAAGAGTTTGGTAAAATAGGCAAGAGGACGGTCCTCATATGCCTTTTTCATGAGAGCGACCCCCTCGGTTATCTCCTTACGGCCCCCGGCCGCATCCTTGAACATCGTATCAAGGCCCAGACGGTGATACTTGTACATCATCTTGCGAATGGGCTCCATAGCACCGTTCATATAATCGTCTATTATGGAGTAGCGGTTATTGTTGCTGCTTCCGGCCTTCCAGCCTGCATCGCCAAGGTTCTGGGAGTTATTGGCTATGTTAAGAGCCCTGTTAAGGAACTCGCTCCCTCCCAGTTCGCCCATGGTATCCATATCCATGCCTATTATCAAGTAGATATAGAAGGCCACTACTGCAGTGAGGTTATTGTCGAGATTCTCCTCAATGAACTCCAGGCGGTCAAACTGCTGGTAACTGAACTTTATGCTCTTGTCCTCATACTTGAAAGCTGTCGAGCTGTAAGACGAGCCGAATATGGGACGCGAAGACTGTACCATGAGCGAGCAGTCGAACGAACCGTCATTGGAATATGAGTTCACAACAAAACTGAAGTTGCAGTCAATGCGCTCCACCTCCTCGTATGTATTGGATGTCCATTTACGGTTATTGATGAATTCATCGAGCGCCTCCTCAAGTTGCTTGAACACTTCGCTGTTCGTTCCCTGTACCTTTGAAGCGTTCAACGAGACAACAGCCTTAAGCTCCTCGCCGTCGGCACTTGCCTGCAGCGGCAGGAGAAGCAGGAAAAAGAGGACAAAAAGGCGGAACAGTCTCTGCACAATGTCCTTTGCCACCTCCTTCTTGCTTTTCAAGGGGTACTCGCTCTTTCCCTCCCTGGTGAGTATGGTAACCTTGTTGGTATCGCAACCGAAGCCGGCACCCTTGTCCTCAAGGGAGTTGAGGACAATAAAATCGAGATTCTTCTTTTCAAGCTTTGCAATAGCATTCTCCTCTCCATTGCATGTTTCAAGTGCAAAGCCCACAAGACGCTGACGCCCAGTCTTTACCTTTCCGAGAGCTGCAGCGATATCAGGATTGGCTTCGAGTTCAAGCGTCATTGCCCCCGAGTTGCGTTTCATTTTCTCGGTAGCCTGCACAGCCGGCCGGTAATCGGCAACCGCTGCTGAAAGTACAGCAGCATCACATGATGGGAATTCTGCCATGGCGGCATCGTACATCTCCCTTGCCGACTCAACATCGACACGCTTTATCGCCGGATGTTTGCAATCAAGAGATACCGGACCCGAGACAAGGACGACATCGGCCCCTCGCGAAGCACACTCCTCGGCAATGGAGAAGCCCATCTTGCCCGACGAATAGTTCCCGACAAAACGGACAGGGTCAATCTTTTCATATGTAGGACCTGCAGTGACAAGGATTTTCATACCTTTCATATCCTCACCCACAGAGAAGAATTCCTTTAGACGAGCCACTATATTATGCGGTTCCTCCATGCGTCCCTTCCCATTCAGGTGACTTGCAAGCTCGCCCTCGGCAGCCTCAATCACATGGTTGCCGAACCCTTTCAGAATCTCTACATTCCTTACCGTCGACGGATGCGAATACATGTCAAGGTCCATTGCCGGGGCTATGAAAACCGGAGCTTTCATAGAAAGATATGTAGTAACCAGCAGATTATCAGCAACACCGCCGGCCATCTTGCCAAGTGTCGATGCTGTTGCAGGAGCGACAATCATGGCGTCGGCCCACAATCCCAGTTCCACGTGACTGTTCCACGCCCCGCTGCCGCTGTTGAAAAAGTCGCACAGCACCGGACGTCCCGAAAGTGTAGACAGGGTAAGTGGAGTAATGAACTCCTTTGCCGACGGAGTCATTACAACCTGCACCTCAGCACCCTCCTTCACCAGCAGACGCACCAGAAGCGCAGCCTTATAGGCAGCAATGCTGCCGGTTACTCCCAGAACTATTTTCTTACCTTCAAGCATCTTGCAATATGATTTTCCTTATTTTTTCATTCCACGCAACTTTATGCGTGTAAGCACCTGTTTGGTATTCAGAGTAAAATCACCGTTCATCATCCAGCCATAGTAGCCGGGATCGCGGTCAAGCACCGCATCCACGGGATACCCCCTGTATTTTCCGAAGTTGAACACCTCGCGCCCATCGGCATCATACACGATGCGGCCTGCAAAATCGACGTTATTGGTAAACGAGGACTCCTTTGAGAGCGCCTCCATGTCATTAGCCAGGTCGTCGTAATGGTCGAGCTGAGCTTTAAGCACATTATAGGTGGCACGGGTATCGGCAAGTGCGCTGTGGGCATTGTCGAACTCCGTACCGCAGTAGAACTTGTGCGCCGCAGCCAATGTACGCGGTTCGCGCTTGTGGTACAGCACCTGTACATCAATCGCATTGTGACGCGAAAGGTCTATGTCGACCTGCGCACGGAGAAACTCCTCGGCAAGCAGCGGAAGGTCGAAGCGGTTGGAGTTGAAGCCCGCGATATCGCAGCCCTCGAACTCCTTGGCTATCTCACGCGCCACATCCTTGAAGAGAGGAGCGTCCTTTACATCATCGTCATATATCCCGTGCACTGCCGAAGCACTCTCGGGGATATGCATTCCCGGATTCACGCGGCGCGAGTACTCGACCTCACGGCCATCGGGGAATACTTTGATAAAGCATATCTCAACGATGCGATCCTTGGAGATGTCCGTTCCCGTAGTCTCAAGGTCGAAAAACACTATCGGTTTCTTAAGATTCAGTTCCATGATTATTCGGTAAGCATCATCGGCATCAACAACATAAGAAGCTCCTGCTTGTCGACCTGCTCGGCCGGTACGATAACGCCGGCGCGTGAAGGATCGGCAAGTTCAATGACCACATCCTGGCCCGGTGTGTTGTTAAGGATGTCAATGAGGAAAGATGCACGGAAACCGATGTTCATCGAAGCACCCTCGTAGCTGCATGCTATGCTCTCCTCGGCCGAAGTCGAAAAGTCGGTATCCTGAGCCGAGATGACAACCTTGTTGTCCTCGAGATGAAGCTTGATGAGACTCACCTGTGACGAGAAGATGGCCACACGACGCAATGTGCTTATGAGTGCAGCACGGTCAACAGTGAGCTTGTGAGGGTTGTTCTGCGGGATGACAGAATTATAGTTCGGGTAGCGTCCGTCGAACAGGCGGCATACCAGCTTGTAGTCGCCCATGTCGAAGATGGCGAAGCGGCCGTCGAACTCAACGGCAACCTCCTCCTGCTCGTCCTTACCCAGAAGGTTCTTCAGAAGCGTTGCAGGCTTCTTTGGCAAAATGAACGCCGACTTCTCGGCACCTGTAACCGAATAGTCGCGACAACGCACCAGCTTATGGCCGTCAGAAGCCACAAGTGTAATGCTCTCGGGAGTAAAGTCAAAATACACTCCGCACATCACCGGACGCACTTCGTCGTCGGCAGCCGCGAACAACGAGCATGATATGCCGTTTGCAAGAACCTTTGTAGGCACGTTGATGGCAACAGAACCCTCGCCCAGCACAGCTGCCGAAGGATATTCATCTGCATTCTGTCCTACAAGAGCATACTTTCCGTTCTGGTAGTATATCGTGGTTTCAAGAGTTTCCCTCTTCACCTCGAAACGTAGCGGCTGCTCAGAAATCTCCTTGAGAGCATCGATAAGAATCTTTGAAGATATCGCAAAGCTGAAATCCTCGGAACAGTCAACGACCTCAAGAGAAGTATTCAGCGTATTGTCCGGATCCGAAGCCGTCAATGTCAATTTGTTACCCTCAAGCTCAAAGAGAATGCAATCCAGAGCTGGAATGGTATTCTTTGAGTTGATCACACGGCTGATTGTCTGCAAACGAGACGAAAGCAAAGAGCTTGATACTGTAAAAATCATAATATTCAGAATTTATTGTTAAGTCAAATGAAGGGCGCGCAGATGACATACGTGTATACGCGCGCGATAGCTACAAAGATAAAAACTAATTGCAGAATTATACACAAAAATCAATGGAAAAAATTGCTTTTCGGTGAGAATTGAACTATTTTCGCCACGGAATTTGAATTTATTATGGAAATAACAGGAAAAATCATTGCCGTACTCCCCGAGAGAGGCGGCGTATCAAAGACAGGTAACGAGTGGAAAATGCAGGAATACGTATTGGAGACCCATGAGCAGTTCCCGAGAAAGATGTGTTTCAACGTATTCGGTGCCGACAAGATAGCACAGTTCAATATACAGGCAGGCGAGGAGATGACAGTTTCATTCGACATCAACGCGCGTGAGTACAACGGCCGCTGGTACAACGACATCCGTGCATGGAGAGTGGAAAGAGGTGCTGCTCCAGCACCCATGGACACACCTGTAGTAAATGCACCTAAAGTAGACGTTCCCGACTTCGGCAAGGCTGCCAACGACCCGGACGACCTGCCGTTCTAAAGCAGGGCCACAAAACAGGAATATAAATTATTTTTACTACATAATACAACAGAAGGGGAAGCTTTTGCTTCCCCTTCTGTTGTATTGAACAAGGTCAATCACGAGTTCATGCTCATAAGAAACTCATCATTATCCTTTGTCCTTTCAAGACGGTCCTTGACAAATTCCATAGCCTCCATGGGAGTCATGTCGGCAAGATACTTGCGGAGTATCCACATGCGGTCGAGAGTCTGGCGGTCGAGCAACAGGTCATCGCGGCGTGTTGACGATGCTATAATGTTGACAGCAGGGAATATACGCTTATTTGAAAGCGAACGGTCGAGCTGGAGCTCCATATTGCCGGTACCCTTGAACTCCTCGAATATGACCTCATCCATCTTGGAACCGGTATCAATCAACGCTGTAGCAATGATTGTGAGCGAACCGCCGTTCTCAATATTGCGCGCTGCGCCGAAGAAGCGTTTCGGCTTATGTAGTGCATTGGCATCGACACCACCCGAAAGCACCTTTCCCGATGCTGGCGAGACTGTGTTGTATGCACGTGCGAGACGTGTTATAGAGTCAAGGAAAATTACCACATCATGGCCGCATTCAACCATGCGTTTTGCACGTTCAAGTACAATTCCGGCAATCTTAACGTGGCGCTCGGCGGGCTCGTCGAAAGTCGACGCTATCACCTCGGCATTTACCGAGCGGGCCATGTCGGTAACCTCCTCGGGACGCTCGTCAATGAGCAGCATTATCATGTATGCCTCGGGATGATTTGCAGCAATTGCATTTGCAATATCCTTCAACAGCATTGTCTTACCGGTCTTTGGCTGTGCCACGATAAGGCCTCGCTGTCCTTTACCGATTGGGGAGAACATATCCACCACACGTGCCGAAAGATTGTCGTAGCTACCCGAGCACAATGTGAATTTCTCATCGGGGAAGAGCGGGGTAAGGTTCTCGAACGACACGCGGTCACGCACAAGTTCGGGCGAAGCACCGTTTATGCGGTTCACCTTTACCAGAGGGAAATACTTTTCCCCTGCCGACGCCGGACGTATTATACCCTCGACCACATCGCCGGTCTTGAGTCCATAGAGCTTTATCTGCGACTGCGACACATACACGTCATCGGGCGATGCCAGATAGTTGTAGTCAGACGAGCGTAGGAAACCATAGTTGTCGGGCATGATTTCCAGAACACCCTCTACGCGCAGGACATCGGCAAAATCGTACTGCAGCTTTGCCTGCAGCTTCTCGTCGGGATGATTTTCTGAACGTTTGTCTTGATTCAGGCGCTTCTGGTTTTTCTCATTCTTCTGCGACTTTACGTTCTTGTCGAACTTGTCAACAAGCCCTGCGGGCAGTTCCTTCGAATCAGTAGGAAGATCCTCTATAGCAACGAAAGAATCCCCATCTTCCTGCACTGGTGAAACAGGCTCATCGGCTACAACAAGCACGTCTGCGACGGCTTCCTGTGGCAGTTCTGCATTATCCTGCCTGTTCTTGGGCTTGCGGCCGCGCTTCTTTGGTTGCTTTACAACATCCTCGGCTGACGCCTCCGCCGCAGGCTGATCAGCCACCGCAACATTCTCCTGTACCGTTGTCTGAAGCTGTTTTTCGGCCTTAGGCTTGCGGCCACGCTTCTTGGGCTGCTTTACCTCATCACCGGCAGGAGTGACGTTCTCCACAACAGCAGCCTCAAGAACGGCAACAGGCTCATTCTTCTGCACCTTAGGTTCGTCCTTCTCAACCTTCACAGCCTTTTCTCCAGTAGCCGTATATACCTTGCTCGGCGCATCGGAATGTATCCTGTTGCGGCGGTGTTCGCGGCGGTTCATTCTGTTCTCCTCCTTTACTACGGCCGGAGCACCCGTTTTGCTGTTCTGCATTGCCTGACCGTCAAGAATGCGATAAATCAAGGAATCCCTATCAAGGGACTTCACACCCTGAACACCAAGTTCCTGTGCAATGGACTGCAAATCTGCAATCTCCTTGCTTCTCAATTGTTCTATATGATACATAAATTATGAGATGATACCCTGCCCATAAAGACAAAGATCATAGTTGGAAATCTATAAAGATTAATGAATATTTAGATTGAAAACATAAATCCAGAACCTCTGGCCTAAATTGACAATGCAAATATAGGGATTTTGTTCTTAACGTAACATAAAATTATATTTTTTTTTGAACAGCAGCACGACATTGCGCCGGACGAAACATAAAAATGCGCAGGAAGCACACAAAAAGGCTCCCCACGCAAAATATTGATATACCGGAAAATGTTAAAGAAGCCCCTCAAGCTTCGTCACGACATCCTTAGCCGATGCCGAACGTAATATTATCGTACCGCTGTTGTTTATAAGCACGAAAAACGGCAATTCCGATATTCCATAAGCTGCAGCAAGCTCGGCACTTCCCCCGCCCGGATTACACAATTGTACCCACTGCAGACCATGCTTGCCAACAGCCGTCCTGCACTGCTCCACACTCTTGTCTAGAGATACAGCCACAATGTCGAATCCTTTACTGCCATATTCGGAATATACCTTCTTAAGACTCTCAAGTTCATTCAATGAGGTATCGTTCCACCCGGCCCAGAAGCACAGGAGAGTGTATTTGTTGGAAGAAACCCTATCCGACATGAGCACACCTCCGCCATCAAGGCTGTTGAGTTCGAAATTCTGGTACTTTTTGCCCACTGCAGTAGCCGCAGCCTGTGACTCAATATTTCCTGTGTACGAAAGCATAGATACCTGTTGCTCAATCTGCCTTACCTTCGCATCATACAACTTGCCACGATACCTCTGCGGAACCAATTCAGCCACAGGAGAGAGCATCTCAACAGGCAACACACCCACAGACTGCACAAAGAAGAAGCAGCCAAGAGGGTTCTCCAAATTATCCTTTATCTGTTTAAGAGCATATGCCCCGAACACATTTTCGGCAAGAACTGCTACGGAACGGAGACTGTCGGCCATATGCTTCTCAAGGTTCATCCTTCCAAGCAATTCCGGAGACACCATAGTGCGAAGATTGGCAAGGCGCTCCCTTTCATGCTGGAAACGCGCCACAGCATCATTCATCGGAGTTCCGCTGCACGCAATACTATTCCCCATACAGAAAGATATTTCGCCTGGTTCAAGAACCACGAATCCACCGTCAATAACTTGAGAAGAAGATATATAGCATACTGAAAGCGTATCGCACACACCCTCGAAAACAAACCTGCCGTCCTCAACTTCGGTGGAATCGATTACAGCGAGGATATCGTCGAAAGCTGTAAGATAAAGCATGGTTCCGTCAGCAGCAGAATTACATCTTCCTACAATCGTATAACTGTTCCTATTGCCGCATGCCAGAATGCAGAGCAAAGAAAGACAAAATATGATACTTCTCATTTTACAGTGTCGCATTTACATCCTCAATATACCGCAGAACCTCCTCGCGTCCCATCCTGGTCTCGCTTGACGTCACAAAAACCGGAGGCAGTTCCTCCCACTCCTCGAGCAGACAATCCTTATATGCCTTCACATTGGCTCCAAGAGCAACTTTACCCATTTTGTCGGCTTTCGTGAATATTATAGCAAAAGGAACTCCGTTCTCTCCCAGCCAATGAAAGAACTCAAGATCGATTTTCTGCGGCTCATGGCGGCTGTCAACCAGCACAAAAAGCAGCGTCATCTGTTCACGGCCCAGGATATAATTGTTTATTATCCGCTGTAGCTGCTCATTCTGCGACTTGCTACGCTTTGCATAGCCATAACCGGGCAGATCGACAAGATACCATTCTTCATTGACAAGGAAATGATTTATAAGCAAAGTCTTTCCAGGCGTTGAAGATGTCATTGCCAGCTTTTTCTGCCCGGTAAGGGCATTTATAAGACTCGACTTTCCGACATTGGAGCGGCCAATGAAAGCATATTCAGGCCTATTGTCCACCGGGCACTTGCGCACATCGGAGTTACTTACCACAAAACGCGCGCTCTTTATTAGGGGTTTATCCATCACGTTTAATTTATATCACCGCGAAGATACTACTATATTCAAAAAAAAACAAACCGCACCCGAAAACAGAAGATCATTGGGGAAATATGCCTATATTAGCGCAAGCATCGGCATGTGGCAATGAATAACAGAAAACAGAATGACAAAAGCATACGGCGCAGGCCGTTCATTACGGCAGCGGCACTGAAGAACTTCCTCGGAGCCTCGATACTGACATCGGTTTCGTCGCAAGTGGCCGTCACTACCGACGCCGTCATAGTAAGCCACATGACAGGACCCGATGCCATGTCGACATTCATATTAGAAAAAGAGAGCATACATGCCGTATTCCTCTATACCGGCAGAAAATGGGGTAGGAATTACGCTGACAGCACGCTGGTCAACGGAGCCTCACACAAGCATATGTACGGGACAAATGTAGTGACCATGAATATATGCCAGCAGGAGGAAGGCAACCAGCCCCTTCCTACACCATATCCTTGATTAATGTGAAATCTTTATTCCCACGGACAGTGTCCTGGGCTGTGTAGGGCCATAGTAATAGCCCGAGTCACGGAACTCGCCCTTGTCAAGATCTTTCTGGAAGCTGTTGAACACATTCTGTACACCTGCATTCAATTGAAGATTAATATGGTCGCGTAGCACGAACGTATATCCAGCTTTAAGGTTCAGGTCAAAGAAGGATGGGGTCTTTTCCATGCGGTCATTCGCGATATAACCTGCATAGTGCGGCACATTCATTGAGCCAGTATACGTTCCCGATAGGGATAGGTCGAGCCTCTTCACAGGAGAAGATGTTATCGTGAAATAACCGTAATAATCGGGGGTACGCATCATATTCCTTGTCGTGAGTTCCTCGCCATCCACTTCGGTCCATGCCTCGGGCTCCTTGTAGAGGCTTCTCTGCGCGGTAAACCCAATCTGCAGGGAGAACTCCTTGCCGTGCGCGATTCTGGCATCGACATTTGCTCCATACACCCTCGCACCCTTTCCGTTACGGCGTTCCTTGACCGCGAACCCCTCGGCATTCATGCCCACATCTTCGAGAACAAACACATCACTGAGCCCCGTATAGAAACCTTCAACAAGGATATTGGCCTGCCAATGGCCTAAACTCGTTGTCCAATCCACTGAACCGCTGAAGCTGTTGGAACGTTCCTCCTTCAGGTTGTCGGCAAGTCTTATCTGCACACCCTCACCGCCGACAGCCGTCACATGCAGGTCCTCGTCATAGGCCTGCGGCGCACGGAAACCCGTAGAATATGTCAACCGCGCCTGCAATGCTTTGCTCGGCTTGAAAAGAAGATTCACGCGCGGGCTGAATATGGGGTTGTCTATAAGATTATGCTTGTCGACACGCGCTCCCACAAGCAAGGTAAACAAGTCCATATCCCATTCGTTCTGCACGAATGCGCTTGCTATTCGCACATCCTGGTGCATATCCCTATTATACCCTGTCATCATGTCATGCAGACGGTTCTCCTGAAACTCCAGGCCGGCGGTAAAAGTTGCCGGAGAGAAGAGCAACTTGCCGATACCGCCAGTATAAGTGGCACCGGCAACCCACGTAAGGTCATCGGTTTTGCCGTATGCGTTCGGGTCACGCTGCGCACCATAGTAACTGCCACGATCGGTATGCTGCACCGACGCATACAACGACAGTTTGTTCCTGTAGCCGCTCCAACCCAAATCATACGAAATACCTCCACTGTTTATGACGTGCTTTGTCTGCTCTGTGATGTCACTCTCGTTCGGTTCCAAATTGAACTTGTTACCTCCACGACGGAACTCATTCGTGGTATGGTACTCCAGATTAAGGCGACTCGTATGTGTAGGACGATAATACGCACGTATACCAAAAGTATTCATGTTTATTTTGCCAAGCTCAGAGAAACCGTCCCCGTCATGGTCATAGGGATTACGATTACGGTAATTGGCATACAGGGCAATACCATATGAATTATCCTTGGCCACCAGCGAAGCATTCGCACCCACATTCTGCTCCCAGGAATCACCGCCATAGCACGCCATGTTGCTGTTTATGGAGAATGAGTCGCCCGTCGGGTCCTTCGTAATGATATTGACAGTTCCGCCAACGGCATTTGCACCGAAGAGAGCCGACCCGCCACCACGGACAACCTCGACACGCTCAATCATATTTACAGGTATCTGCTCGAGCACATACACGCCGCTCAACGAGCTCACCACCGGACGGCTGTTCATCAGTATCTGCGAATAGGGACCTTCGAGCCCGTTTATGCGCACCTGCGGGAAGGCGCAGTTCTGGCAGTTGTTCTCGACACGGAGACCCGTCACATAGTTGAGGCTCTTTGCAAGATCGGGAGAGTTCACAGCCTCGAACAGCTTCATCGAAGCTACTGAGACTACAACCGGCGCGTCGCGGCGGCTCACCTCATTGCGGTTGGCCGACACAACTACCTCATCAATAGCAACACCCTCAACCTTCAATTTGAAATGCACAACTGATACATAATCCCGGTTGACAGTTATTTCCTTCGTACTTGTTTCATAGCCCACCATACTTACACGCAGAGTGTATTTGCCGGGGGCCATGTTACGGAACTCGAATTGACCGGCCTCGTTGCTCATTGTCCCTTCACCTGTTTCTACGACCAATATTGAAGCATATGCAACATTTGCCTCGCTTCCGTCCTCGACCACATGACCAGAAATCATGTTACCTTCGAACCTGTCGGCCAGTTCGTCGGCATTGAGCGCATACCCTGAAAGGGCAAGCATAAAAAATAAAATCAGTTTTTTCATATATATAGCATCTTTTAGCATGTTGAAAGGAACCCCAGCGATTCCGTCTGCAAAATTACCTCAGGCTCAACTACTATGGAATAATCAGTTATTGTTAAAAAAAGCCCACCGATAGTCTTATTTGGTAAAATTATGTAACGCAAGAAACCATTTTTTACAAAAAGCATACAAAAGACTTGTTTACAAAAACTTTTTGCCCTATTTTCGCAGAATAACCTTGCAAAAAATCAACATTGATATGAAAAGAACTTTTACTTTTATTCTTGTAACTCTATTCCTTGTGAGCTATGCCGTTGCCGGCCCCATTGACCCTGCAAAGGCACTCGAAATAGCCAACACATTCTGGAACAGCAATGTAAAATCGAAGAAAAATGCAGGCCTTCGACTTGCACCGGCAAGCGATGCGGCAAAAGCACCATCGCGCGACGGAGTGCAGAAAAGCGACCCTGCATTCTATGTATTCAACAGCAACGACAACAAAGGTTTTGTCATAATCTCGGGCGACGATGAACTTAAACCCGTTGTAGGATATTCCGACAATGCCTGCCTTAGCGAGATGCCCACAGCACTTGCCGAGTGGCTGGACGAATACAGCAGTTACGTCAATGGCGTACGGAACGGACTTATAGAGCCGGCAATGAGCAAGGCTGCTGCTCCTACAGGCAAAGCTATTGCCCCAATGCTGGAGACAAGCTGGAACCAGAGTTCGCCCTACAACAACAAGTGTCCCGAAGTCAATGGACAAAAGACACCTACAGGATGTACAGCCACAGCAATGGCCCAGATAATGAAATTCCACGAGTGGCCAATAACTCCAAAGACCAACATAGTATGGAACAACAACATCACCGGTGTTAGCGAGACACTATACCTTACATCACGCAAATATGACTGGAGCAAGATGCTTCCCCATTACCGTAACGGTTACACAGCAGAACAGGCCGATGCTGTTGCTACGCTCATGGAGGATGTGGGCAAGGCAATACAGAGCAACTACGCGCTTGCCGGAACAGGAAGTTCCGATATATACGCATCGTATGCGCTTGTAAATGTTTTCGACTACAGTCCCGATGTAACTATCGTAAGACGCAGTGACTATACCGACGAGGAATATTTTTCAATAATCAGAGAGAACCTCAATGCAAGGCAGCCCCTCCTTTATTCTGGTCATAGCCAGTCATACAATAGCGGACACGCATTCGTATGTGACGGAATAGACGAAAACAACTTGCTTCACATCGACTGGGGATGGGATGGTGCATACAACGGCTATTTCGACATGACATACATGTCCCCCGAAGGAATTGGTATAGGCGGCGGTGATGGCCGTTACAACGTAGGACAGAGCATGGTGGCAAACATACGCCCTCGAACTGCCGGTGAACCTGACAAAGAAGGTGTCCCCACAGTATATATGATGGATGTAGTAGATGTAAATGTCCAAAGTAACCCCCCAACTATATATGAACAGGCGGTAAGCTATGATAAAAACAAAAATGCAGATGTAAGAATTGTAGCAGGTTTGTTAAACTGGTCACACTCAAGCACCAGGCTTTCTATGGCCATTGGTATTGAAAAAGACGGAGAACTGGTTTCCGCATCAAAAATCGGTGACCCCCAGATGATTGATTTCAACAGATCTTTTGGCTATTATATTCGATTAACAATAAGCAGCTCTCCCACAAGCCAAGAATACCTTGAGGAAGGCCTGTATAGAGTTATCCTATGTTACACCGACGACGAAGAGAACATATACATTGCACGCGGTGCCGAGAACGGCCTTATACTCGAAGTCAATGAAAGCTACGTGACTATCAGAAAGGAACTCCCAGAAATAGAAGCATCAAACATCTCATTCCACGCCACACCACAAATGAAAGGCGACAGGGTTGCTTTCGATGCCAAATTCAAGACAACAAACGGAAAGAGTGCGACAGTACTTCTTGTTCCAGTAATTAACCAGCTACAGGCAAACGGAACATACAAAGCCATAATCCTTAACACAGAATCTGAACTAATTCAGGTACACGACGACAAGGACATGGTGGCAACATTTGAAACCAATTACACAATCCCTGAAGATGGCGAGTACTATCTCTCATTCAAATACAACTTGAAAAACCAGTTCATCGACAGGGAACAAGTAGTTGACAAGTCCAATTTATTTGACATTGCAGGCAAAGGCGATAACTTTATCATAAAGTCACAGTTCGACGGTCCTACACCTTCAACGACAAGCATCACCGCCACATCGGTCACTTGGGGCAACAACCTGAGTGTAAGCGCGAACGTCAAGAACATAGCATCTACTGCAGAAGCCTATAGCGGAACACTCGCTATCTTTGCCGAAAACATCCAGACCGGCAAGAAGCATATACTTATGAGAACTGATGTCGAGAAACTGGCAAAGAACGCCACGACTACGATATCCTACAACCAGCCAGACTGTTATCCTTCATTAGAACCAGGAAATTACACCGCGTATGTCTGTGAACGCAAGGGTGGTGCATGGCAGAAGATTAGACAGTCAGCGGCTACATGCAATTTCAGCATAAGTGCAGGCAATGCTCCATTGCTATATGCCGATGGCAGGATTGAGATAAACAACGGCATGAAAGTGAAACAGGGAGAAAAGTTCGATACAAAGGTTAGTCTCGCTTGCACCAACGGAGACTTTAACGGTTATGTCAAGATTCAGATAACAAGCGGATTATCCAAATATGTCGAGGGAGACTATGTAGCAGTTTCACTGAAAAATGGAGACGTTGCAGAATTCACTATTCCGGCCAACTGCAAGACTACGACACCACTTGGCCAGTACAGAATAAACATAAACCTCTACGATAGTAACAAGAATAAGATCGGTACTATATCCAATAACACAATTACCTACCCTGATAACGGATATTTCTGGGTAGCTGATGTAACTGCTATTTACGACGTGACCGAAAATTCATTCGGAGTCAACACAGACGGCAACACCATCATCATCGAAGGCGCGGACAGTAATACAGTAATCGTCATCTACAGCGTAGACGGCAAGGAAGTATACCGCGGTATCGACAAGAGCGTTGCAGTAAAGAGAGGAATGTATATAGTTTCTGTAGAAACTGAGGGAGAAAAACCATATACAACAAAGATTTTTGTAAAATAAAGGACAGTCTTTCAAAAACAGAAGGGTGGGTGCTAACTTTAGAAACATCCACCCTTTTTGTATACTACGGATTCACTTTTCACACGAAAAGATTGACATTTTGCCCAAGTAAAGTTAACTTCGCAAAAAAATACAGGACATGAAAAAGATCATATTGGCGTCAGCATTGCTTGCAGTAGCGGCATTTTGCCATGCAGACAACGGCAATGACAGGTTCCCAAAGGGAAAGGCAAGCAAGATAAGCGAATACTTCACAGGCACCATTACAGGCGAAGAGGTAAAGAACAAACTCAACGACAAAATAGATGTTGACGAGATTGAAGAAACACGCCGCAAAGTATGGAACTGCTGGAAAGACGCGGTAGAGGACCTTGATGAGGAGAAACTAATTGCACCGTTTACCAAGGACGAGCCGCGTGATACCGGCTACTGGCGACTGCCCGAAGAACTCGAACCGGAAGCCATTATGCCCTACTACTTCATCAAGAAAGGCGAAAAGCCCGAAAAAGGCTACCCCTTGTTCCTTTACATGCATGGATCGGGACCAAAGACAAGCGAGTGGGAAAACGGCTTCAAGCTATGCCACAGCTATGACGATGCACCTTCTCTGCATTTTATTCCACAAATCCCGAATGGCTATGGCGAGCTGTACCGTTGGGCAATACAGAGCAAGCAGTGGGCATGGGAAAAACTGTTGCGACTTGCATTCGTAAACGGCGACATCGACCCCAACAGAATTTATTTCTTCGGTATATCCGAGGGTGGCTACGGAAGCCAGCGCCTTGCATCATTCTATGCCGATTACCTTGCCGGTGCAGGCCCCATGGCCGGTGGCGAGCCTCTGAAGAACGCACCCATGGAAAACCTTGCCAACATTGCATTTTCGTTGCGTACAGGCGAATACGACTATGGCTTTGCACGCAACGTGATGACACAGAACGCTGCAGCCACAATCGACAGTCTTGCCAAGGCGCATCCTGGACTTTACAACAACTTCATAGAGATTGTACCTGGAATGGGACACGGCATCAACTATGAAAAGACCGCACCGTGGCTCAAGGAGTTCAGCCGCAACGCCAACCCAACATACTTCTACTGGGAAGACTACGACATGTACGGACGCCATCGTACAGGATTCTACAACATAAAGGTAAACGAAGTATCGCGCAACAACCACGAGGAGCGCACATGCTACGAGATGAACATAAGCGACAACACAGTAAACCTGACGGTGAAGAACGCCACCTACACCACGACAAAGTCCTTGTACAACATCCCCATGTTTTTCTCACGTAGCTACACGCCTGCTAAAAAGGGCAACATCACCATATACCTCAGCGAGAAGCACTTCGACTTCACAAAACCTGTAAAAATTGTCGTAAACGGCAAAGAGGTGTTCAACGACAAGGTAAAGCCTAACTTGAAGGCCATGATAGAGAGCTGCGCCGAGTTCTTCGACCCCGAAAGAGTATTCCCGGCATCAATCGACGTTGACATAAAATAAGCTACAGGCAATGAACCAAGAATACCCGTCGACACTGCTTGAAAGAGCCGTAAAGGAATTCTCGAAACTGCCCGGCATAGGACGCAAGACGGCCACACGCCTTGTACTGCATCTGTTGCGCAAGAGCGAAGACGAGGTGGAAAGCTTCTCCAGTGCCATAAGCACACTCAAACGTGAGGCCACATACTGCAAAGAGTGCCATTGCATATCTGACACAGACATATGCCCGATATGCGCTAACCCCTTGCGCGACCATAGCACAATTTGCGTAGTGGAGAACATACAGGACGTGATGGCCGTGGAGAACACCATGCAGTACCGTGGCGTATATCACGTCCTCGGCGGTGTCATATCGCCCATGGATGGCATATCACCGGCCAGCCTCAACATCGACAGCCTCGTGAGGCGCGTATCCGAGGGAGAGGTAAAGGAAGTGGTACTTGCACTCAGCTCCACAATGGAGGGCGACACAACCAACTTCTACATATACCGCAAACTGCAGCAGCACGATGTGAAGCTATCAGTCATAGCACGCGGAATATCCATAGGTGACGAATTGGAATATGCCGATGAAGTCACTCTTGGCAGTTCAATTGTGAACAGGACACCATTTATAGGAAAAACCATATAAGAACATGAATACAGAAAAGACAATAAACACACTTAGATTCAACTATATCGTGGCATTCATTGCCTCACTGGCCATAATAGTCGCCTTCGAAGGCGGATTCCTGCAAAAAGAGGCACTCACGGCACTGCTGTCGCCCGATGACATATACCTGCTTGAGGTCACAACCGTCATGGTCACCATGGCCCTTATTCCGCTCGCACTCAAGAGCTTCTCACGCGCCATGAAGAAAGCTGCCGGATCCGGGAAGATGAGACTGCTCAGGACGTTCAGCAACATGAGCCTGGTACGCATATCACTGCTGTTCGCAGTCATCGTCATCAACGCGTTCATATAT
The DNA here is from genome assembly GCA_017547205.1 of Bacteroidaceae bacterium. Taxonomy (GTDB): domain Bacteria; phylum Bacteroidota; class Bacteroidia; order Bacteroidales; family Bacteroidaceae; genus HGM04593. Next base: position 73,091 of record JAFYQH010000003.1, read on the forward strand.
TACGGCATCGGATACAACGGAGCACTATACTGCGGCCTGTTCGGCTATTGCGCACTCATATATAGCTATCCCACAGACAAAACACTGGACAGCTACCTAAACGACGAAGCATAAGCAAAAATGATGAAGCTCTCTGTTGTAATAGTAAACTACAAGGTAAAGCACTTTCTTGAGCAATGCCTCACATCGGTAGCGAGGGCCGCCAGAGAAGTGAAGACCGAAATAATAGTCGTAGACAACGCCTCGCATGACGGCTCTGTCGAATACCTTGAACCGCACTTCCCCGGCGTCACCTTCATTGCAAGCGACAAGAACCTGGGATTCGCGCGCGCCAACAACCTTGCAATAAGAATGAGCAAAGGAGAATACATACTGCTGCTCAACCCTGACACAATTGTTGCCGAAAACACATTTGCCGACTTCGTGGAATTCATGGACAGCCACCCTGATTCCGGTGGCTGCGGAGCATACATGCTGCGTACAGACGGCACTTTCGCTCTGGAATCGCGCCGTGGTCTGCCGACACCATTTGTATCGTTCTGCAAGATGTCAGGTCTGTCAAGCCTGTTCCCGAAATCACGCCTTTTCGGACGCTACTACATGCGCTACCTTGACGAAAGAGAAGTGAACAACATCGAAGTCATATCAGGCGCGTACATGTTCCTGCGCCGCGAGGCGCTGGACAAGGCCGGCCTTCTCGACGAGGACTTCTTCATGTACGGTGAGGACATAGACCTCTCCTACAGGATACTCAAGAGCGGATACCGAAACTACTTCGTCCCGTCACCCATACTGCACTACAAAGGAGAAAGCACCGAAAAAAGTTCCTACCGCTACGTGCACACATTCTATCAGGCCATGCACCTCTTCTTCAAGAAACACTACTCACACTACTCATTCCTTGCAAGCATACCGGTAAGCATGGCAATATGGGGCAGAGCCATACTAGCCTTCATCGGCAACCAGTTCCGCCACCGCAGGAGAATCACAGGCATCAAGCCCCAGCTGAACTGCATAGTCATAGGCAGCAAACAAGCCAATAAAGAAGTGCAAGAGATACTTGCCGTGAAATACAGCAAGGGCAGGCACCTGTTCATTGAAGGAAACGAAAAACTGTTACCACAAGGACACCTTGCCGGCAACATCGACTTGCTGAGATACAATACAGTCGTGTACGACACAGACTCATACACCTATAATGAGATATTACACCTCCTGCAGACAACCCCTGCAAATACACTTAAGCTAGGAACATATTCCACACTCACAAAAGTCTTCATTACCGAGAACGCCACACACAAATACCCCAGATAACATGCACAGCACCTGGCTCAAAGACGATATTATAAAGCTCCGGGCTCCGGAACCCGAAGACCTTGAGCTCATGTTCGCCATGGAGAATGACACCTCGCTATGGTGCGCAGGCAATGCCACACTGCCCTACTCCCGGTACACACTTAGGAGCTATCTCGAGCAAAGCCGTCAGGACCTGCTCGCAGAACGTCAGGCACGCTTTGTCATAGAGTTTGTCGACGGGACAGGAGCCGGAATGATAGACCTCGCCGACTTCGACCCCATAAACAGCCGTGCCGAAGTCTGCATAGGTATCCTGGGAAAATACCGCGACAAAGGCATTGCAACCCGCGCACTGCAACTGTTATGCCATTATGCCGAAAAGAAACTGCACCTGCACCAGCTCTATGCCTACATACCCGTATGGAACGACACAAGCCGTAAATTATTTGCAAAAGCAGGCTTTAAAGAAAGTGCCATACTAAAGGAATGGCAAAGATGCGAAGATGGATATTTCGACGTGATATTGGTTCAAAAAATATAAAAACCGCTCATTTTGCCTAACAAGATAAAAATAATTGCATTTTTCAATAAAAAAATCGCCAAAAGATTTGCAGATTCAAAAAAAAGCCCTACCTTTGCACTCGCTTTGAGACACGAACAAAGCAGAAAATATTGACATAATGGTGCGTTAGTTCAGTTGGTTAGAATACATGCCTGTCACGCATGGGGTCACGGGTTCGAGTCCCGTACGCACCGCAAAAGCCTTTCAGTTATGCTGAGAGGCTTTTTTGTTTATATACAGCATGTTAACAGCTCACCTGCAAAACTTTATTTCGGCTCGAGAAAACTTTTATTGGAAAAGCCATTTTTTTCTTGTGCATTGAAAAAATGTTTATATTTGCAAGAAGGAATGACTTTTTGCGGTTTAGATATATGGTATCAGCTTATATATCATAAAACGCAGTATAAACAATCAAAAAAAGGGGATGATAGAGAGGCTTTAAAAGCATCTGCTTGTTGTTAGTGATGATAATGTGTGCTTGTGGTAACGCAAATTCGTCGGCATCAAAAAACAGTGATTCAAAGATTGTTGATGCAGTAACGAAAGATGATGCTGTTGAGCAAAAGGAAGTTGGAACTATCTTCTATGACATAACCCTGGAAGAGGCTTCTAAAAAAGCCGAGGCTGAGGGCAAGTATGTTCTTATCTGTTTCAGTATTAAAACCTGCGCTCCTTGTAAGAAGATGAAAAAAGTTGTATTTCCAACACCAAAGTGTGGTGAATACGTGAACAAACATTTTGTTACAATAGCAATGGATGGCCAAGATGGTGGTTCTGGTCAGGAGGTCGCAGAAAAGTATAATGTCTATATTTTCCCAACATATTTGGTACTGCAGCCTAATGGTTTTAGGGAGGGAATGATTCAGGGTGCTGAATTTAATATTGACAGCTTCTTGGATATGCTAAAGACAATAATTCATGATAAGCAATAAAAAAACGACCCTAATCCGGGTCGTTTACTCAAAGCAATACTGAATTACACACTATTACTTGCCAGTTTTCTTTGCCTTTCTGGCAGCCTTGATTTCCTTATCCTGAGCCTTCTTTGAAGCCTTGATATTCTTTGCCTTGTCAGCATCCTTTGCAGCCTCCTTAGGACCTGCAGCTTTGCCGCACGCAGCCTTTGCACCAGCAGCCTTTGCACCGGCATAATCCTTCGCACCCATCTCACCGGCAGCCTTAGGACCAGCAGCCTTTACAGCAGCCTTAGGACCGGCAGCATTCTTGGTACCCAACTCACCGGCAGCCTTTGGACCAGCCTCGCGTACAGCAGCCTTGGGACCTGCAACATCTTTGGCACCCATCTCACCGGCAGCCTTTGCGCCGGCAGCTTTAGGACCAGCAGCCTTTGCACCGGCAACCTTCTTTGCACCTTTCTCACCAGCCATCTTAACAGCCTCTTTCTTAGCTGCCGCTTCTTCAACAACCTGAGCATTTACGGCCAAACCAAATCCAAGGAACAGAATCAATACAAAAAGTTTCGCTTTCATTGTTTAATAAATTTATGTTAATAAAATACGTTTCTCAAAACGAGCCGCGAAATTACAAACATTTATTAAAACAGCAAAGGAAACTGCATCTTTTTTGCGAAAAAAATTACCAAAAAACTATTTTATAGCATTGAAACAGAATACTATTACCCGGGATATTCCTTTCAAAAAAACATCAAAGTCAATATTAAGGAAAGAATATATAACTATTCAAGAACAACAAGAAAAGCCACTTTTCCGTTGCCATTGTGCACAAGATGCAATGACCCCCCATGCAATCTTATTATCTGCTTAGAGACCGCAAGCCCAATACCGGAGCCGTCACGTTTTGTAGTAAAGAATGGAGTAAATATATTCTCAGCAATTTCTGGTGGTATGGCATCACCGTTATTGACCACCTCAATATGAACCCTCTCACTATTATCTATATGCGAACGCACCTCAATCTCCCTGTTACCGTTGTACTGCAACGAAGCTTCTACAGCATTCTTGAGCAGGTTTACAAGCACCTGAGATATCTGTCCACGGTCGGCATAGAGCATAGTATCGGCAGGAGAAATGTCAACATTTATGTCTATTCCGCAAAGTTCCGTCAGCGACACGACCTCATTTACAAGATCAACCAAATAGAAAGGGGCTTTATGCGGTGACGGTATGCGGGTAACTGAGCGGAACGAACCGACAAACTTCATGAGCCTGTCACTTGTAGAATATATCGTCTCAAGCCCATGCTGCTGTTTCTCCTTGCTGCAGTCGCCATGCAGCAGAGTATTGCTTATAGAAGTTACAGGCGCAAGCGAGTTCATTATCTCGTGTGTCAGAATGCGTGTCAGTTTCTCCCATGCTACACTCTCCTGCGTGTCAAGTTCACGGTTAATATTCTCTATAGTCATTACACGCATGCTGCGCACTCCGTTCCTTACACTTGAACAATTCAACAGGAGAGTAATCTCGCCTGTTTCTGTTGAGAACCTTATATTTCGCTGTTCACCATCGGCCAATTCATTCATGGCCGTGACAAGTTCGGACGACAATGGACGAAGCCTCTCAACATGGCTCAGCATCTCGAAACCCAGAAGATTCAGCGCCTTCCTGTTTATCTTCGCGACGGAACCGTTCTCCGTAAGAATTATTATTCCTATATTGGCACACTCTATTATTGCCTCAAAGAACTTCTCGCTGTTTGCAGTCCTTATCTTCGCCTCATCCAGAACCTCCTTTATCCTGTTGAGCGAATAGTTGAGAACGGAATTGCCTGCGCGTCGCGGATTGTCCACGAAGCGGAACGAGAAATCATTGTTGGAAACCGCATTGAAAATAAAGTCGAGATTGCTTATAAAACGTCGGTATATAGAAACTGTTCGCCAGGCAACAAAGAGCAGGAGAATTATCGTTATCGGCAGAAAGCCATAATACCCGCATGCCGACAGCCACCCCACAAGCACACCCAAGGCTGCCAGCAAGGCAACAAGCATTGTAAGACGGTTGAACGGCAGCTTCCGCTTTCTCATAATCCGTAACGTTTTATCTTGTTATACAGTGTCTGGCGTGTTATTCCCAGCCTCTGTGCAACCATTGTAAGGTTGCCGCCGCACGAAGAGATTGCATCTGCAATGGCAGCCCGCTCCATTTCATCGAGGGTTGAAGTGACAGACCTGCCGGCACCCTGCGAGACATGCAACTGCAGGTGCGACGGTTGAACCTCATCAGCGTCACACATTATCACAGCCTTCTCCATTATATTCTGTAGCTCACGTATGTTACCCTCGAAAGGATGTGCCGTAAGCCTTGATGCAGCAGCCTGCGAAATGCCCGACAGAGACTTGTTGTACTTTTTGCAATAATGGTCCAGGAATATACCCGCAAGCGGAACAATATCAACCGCGCGCCGCCTTAACGGCGGAAGGTTTATGTGGATGGTATTTATACGGTACAGAAGATCCTGCCTGAACTCGCCGCTGTCCACCATCGCAAAAAGGTCGCGGTTAGTTGCGGCAATGAGCTTTATGTCAATATTCTGCCCGGTATTGCCACCGAGCGGGGTTACTGCACGGCTCTGCAAAGCTACAAGCATCTTTGCCTGCAGATGAAGCGGCAAGTTACCTATCTCGTCCATGAAAAGCGTTGAACCGCTTGCCGCAACCATCTTTCCCACACGGTCGGCATGAGCGTCGGTAAAAGCCCCTTTCTTATGACCGAACAGTTCGCTCTCGAACAGAGAGTCGGGAATAGCACCCATATCGAGCGAAACCATCTCCTTACCATTACGGGCCGAAAGCCGATGTATCTCACGCGCCAACATCTCCTTTCCGGTACCGTTCTCGCCCGTTATGAGAACATTGGCATCGGTAGAGGCCACACGCTCCACAACCATGCGTATATGTTCCATTTCGGCACTGGCACCCCAGAACATGGGAACGTCACTGCGCACAATCCTTGCAGGAGCCTTCTTTTTGCCCTCCTTTGCCTTTGCATAGGCATTGGTAAGAGTCTCAAGAAGTTTGTCGTTGTTCCATGGCTTTACCACAAAGTCGAAAGCACCATGCTTCATGGCCTTGACAGCAAGGTCAATATCGGCATAGGCCGTAAACAGCACGACCTTCACCTGCGGGAATTTCTCATTCACCTCCTTGAGCCAGTATATGCCCTCGTTACCGGTATTTATTCCGGCATGGAAATTCATGTCAAGCAACAGGACATCCGGGTTCTCGGCACCAATCGTTGTAATGAGCGTCACAGGCGAAGAGAGCGTCACCACCCTTGCAAAATGGCTGTCGGCAAGCAACTTCACTGCCGACAGAATATTCCTGTTGTCATCGACTATAAGTAATGTACCCTTCTTTGCCATAACGTTTCTATTACACTGCGAAAATAAGAATAATAATCATAACACCCATGCAACCGGCACATTAATTCGACTTCACCACATCGGCCGGGTTCTCCGTAGCGGCCTTCAGTGAGCGTAGCGTAACCAGCAATACCGTCAACAACGCCACAACAACAAGCACAGCAAGCGGCAGCCACAATGAAAGTTCTATTCGGTTGACAAATCCCTGGAGCCAATCGCTTGCAATAACCCATGCAACCGGTGCGGCAATAACAAAACACACAGCCACAATGAACAGATAACGGCGGTTGAACATCGCCACCACACTACCCGATGAAGCACCATACACCTTACGCACCGCTATCTCGCTGCGACGGTGCTGTGTCTCGAAGAGCACGATGCCGAACACACCCATCAGTGAAATCAGAACAGCAATGAGCGCGAAAACGGAAATCATTACAGTCTGCTTTTTGGTATCACCATAGACCTTTGCAATGGCATCGTCCACAAACCCAATCTCCGGTTCATCGGCATTGGGTTCAATCTCCTTTGCAACAGCACATATATCGGCACAAACCTGTTCAATATCCACATTCCTGCCAAGACGCACATAGAAATACATCCTGAAGTCCGACGAGCCTTGAGCATAAAGCATTGTATTCATTTTGGCCTTGTTTGCTCCCACAAAGTTTATGTGAGGTATTACACCGATAATCTCTTCACCGTCCCATTTGTCACCAACGCCAAGCCCCGTTGCCTGTGATGTATAATCGGTTATCAGGTATCCGGGAGTGCCCTTAACAAAACCATGTCCCATTATTACCGGAATACCGAATACCTCCGGAGCATTATGCCGCACATAATGTATCTGCATTTTTACAGTAACACCATCTATCAGCCTCGAATTGTAGTCACCAGAACCGAAAAGTCCCCAATTCGTCGATGTCACAGCCTCTATATTAGGATTTGCAGCAAGTTTCTCAAGGAAGAGTTCATGCTTAGGTGCAATATCCATCGATTTTATCATAAGCATATTCTCTCTATCCATACCAACATCATAACGTACCATATAATTGTATTGCAAGGAGAATACAAGTGCAAGAACCATAAGTACCATAGACACCGTGAACTGCAATGCCACAAGCCCTGAACGAAGGGCACGTCCGGCCTTCGAGTGTGCAAATCCTTTTCTGACAGCAAGCGAGGCATTGAAGCCTGTAATGTAGAATGCAGGATAGAGGGCAGCTGCTACAGCCATCAATACGGCAACAGCACACACAAGCACTACGCTCTCCGTATTGTCACCCATTGCCAAAGGAAAGTTGACATACTCGTTTATACCGCCACCCTGTACAGCATATATTATGTAAAAGGCAATGACAAGAGCAATAAGCACCAGCCCTACGGCCTCAAAGACAAAGTTCCATCGCAGAGTATTGCTGCTTGCACCGAAAACTTTGCATATATTCACCGTACGCATACGCACCGGCACAAGTGCAATAAAGAAGTTTACAAAGTTTATGAATGCTACTATTACTATCACAAGAGCAATGGCAAGCTGCGTAATAGTTGTGCCGATAGAACCATTTGAGTAATTTTCAAACTGCGTATTGAAATAGAACTCATCCATAGGTACAAGCTTTATTTCCATTCTGCAAAGTTTCTCTTTCTCTTCCTTACTGATTTTGGCTCCTGTTGCAGCAATATACTGCTCGTACATATCTTCGTTGAATTCATAGTACTTCTTTTGCCACAAGGCAATATATTCATCAGTGCCGGCCCCTTCCCGGAACTTCACGAAGACCGAATAGTTCCAGTTGTTGTTCAGCATACCGTCTTTCCTGTTGTCGTTGCGGAATATGTGTCTCCCGCCAAGAATAGTATTCTCGTCAAAATCCTCGAATATCGCAACAACCGTGAGCGGTGTGCCCGGTGCAAGCTCCCCCTCTTCGAGCTTGATGACATCTCCAACGGTTATACCCATTGTCTCAGCCATGCTCTCCGACACCACTGCTGCATTCATCTGCCTGAAGTCATCGGCGTTTCCTGCAACAATGTCGAACGAGAATACATCAAGCAGTGTGCTGTTGCATTTGGTGACACCGCATTTGAACTTCTCATAACCATTCCCGTTGCCATTTATCCACACATGGGTGGGGCTCTCATACCACGCCATTGAGGCAATGCTCTCAACAACAGGCAAAGCCTCTGCGGTTTCGTATGAAACGGGATTGGGAGCATTTTCATTATAGCGGCCCAGCATCTCGCTGTAAGGCGATATCATATACACCCGCTCATTATCCTTAATGGAAGCGTTGTAGGTAAAAGCACTATAGACCTGTGCCATTATTATATAAAAGGCAGAAAAAGAGAGTGCCAGGCCTGCAATATTAAGCAATGATGCAATCTTGTACCTTTTAAGTGTCGTTATAAAGTTGTTTAAAGCAATTTTCATAATCTCAGTGTTTTAATCTCGCATACGTTCGAAATGAACTGTTACTCAATTATTCCTTTTTATCATCTCCACAGGGTTCTCGTTTGCGGCACGCCACGATAGCAACAGCTGCACCGCATATACAAATGCCATTACAGCCAGTACCCCGGCGACATAAATCCACACCGGTACACTGCAACGCATCTGCGCAAGTGTCGAAAGCCACTCGCCATTCAACCACACGGCAACCAGAACACCGCACAATGTAGCCGGCAACACTATTCTCAAGAGCCTTGTTCCCAGAATCACAAGAACCTCGGCCGTCGATGCACCGCTCACTTTGCGCACTGCAATCTCTTTGCGGCGACGTGCCATCTCACCTTGCAGATAACCGCACAAACCGATGAAAGCTATCAGCAGAACGACAGAGGCAACAACAACCATTCCGTCACGCATGCGCTTGACATGAGCGAATGCAATATCAATCCAGTCGCTGTAAGGTATAATCTTATACTTGTAGTAGCCATCGTACACCGATGCTATGGCTTCGTCAAGAGCCTTCACATTCTCATCGTCAATCTCCTTCATCAGAATATTGTAAAGTACCACCACTCTGTATTCCGGAGCCAAATCGCTAAGGTAAGGTACTGTATGCAGTACAATAGGCTCTGACACACCGGTACTCATCATACGGTAGTCGGCAATGACACCCACAATCTCAAACGGCACCATAGAACTGTCATATATGGTTTTACCTATGGGAGAGTCACTCCACCCGCGCATCTCGACATATTTCCCGTTTACTATAACCTTATCGGCAGCATCATCCGGCAAGAAGTTCCGTCCCTGCACAATACTCATCTGCATCGACGGTATATAGTTCTCGTCAACAATATCCCAACGGCAAGAGAAGAGCAAGTTTCCTCCTTCATCGACACATGGCATTCCCGAATAGCCCGACAGAGGTGACGAAGACGACATTCCGACATTCTCGACAAAAGGCAAGCTGCGAAGTTTGTCGGCAACCACTCCGGCATCCTTAATCTCGGTCGAGAGCTCAAGAGCCATCAGCCTGTCGAACTTATAGCCGTAATCGCTATTCATAATATAAGACACCTGTCTGTTGCTAACGAGAAGGAAAATGACAACCGCTACAGCCATTGTCACATGCAGGAAGAGAAGTGACTTCTTCCACCATACCCTGTTGTCTCCGCCACGGCGGAAAGCATAGTCTATGCTTACAGCCGAGAATATTGCAGACGGAGCAATTCCGGCCACAGCGAAAGCTGCCACACATACAGCCATAGGAATCCATATACGCTCCGGTGCAAACAAATCACTTACCCGATAGCCGAACAGGTCGTATATCTGGCCGTGCATGCTTGTTATGATAACAACAGCAATAAACAGAGAAGCAAGCAGAATCAGCAACGTCTCGGACAGCAACATGCCGAATATTGTTGAACGTGAAGCACCGTTACACTTCATGGTTGCAATAGTACGGCTGCGCTCGGCGAGCGAAGATATTGTCAGCAGCACATAATTGAGACAGGCCACAATGAGAGCGGCCAAAGCTATAGCCGAATATATCATCTGCATCTGCCTTACATCATTAGCGACAAATATTGTAGAAGTAAGCGGAACAAAATGGAATGTCATCTGCCACTCCTTGCAGAACTCTTCAATTCCATGCTTGCGTATGAATGAAGGCATTGCGGCCTCAACCTCTGCGATATTGGCACCCGGACGCAGTTTTATGAATGTCGCGTAACTGTCCTGACCTGTCCATATCTCATTCTCACTGTCATATGGCAGATATTCCAGAATATCGAAATCACCTATCGACTGGTTTGCCGGAGGTGTCTCAAATACTCCTGCAACAACCATAAGACCAAGTTTCTTGCCAAGCGGGTCATCGTCGCCGAAATGTATTTTTGCAAGACGCTCAGAGATCATCACTTCACCGGCCGCTGCCCCCTCACTGCTCAGTATGCGGTGTGGATCGCCACTGATTACCCCAAAGTCAAGGACATCGAAAAGAGTGCTATTCGTATTCAATGCCTTGGCACTCATAACATTGTCAGTAGTACCAAAGAGCTTTTCCACTTCCTGGAAATGTACGGCAGCCTCGACCTGGGGCATATCAGCAACTAGATTTGGTGCAAGCGGCTTTACCTGCTTCTCGGCCATTCCGAACTGAGGAGATTTCACCCATACCTGATAGACCCTCTCCTTGTTGGGGAAGAAGTTATTGAACGAGAGATTAAGTCCCACGTACGAGAACATGAGAAGCGCGACTGCAACACCCAATGACAAGGAAAGAACCCTTGCCAAAGAATTGCCGCGTCTCTTCAACAAGTAGCGGAATGAATAATTCAGTATTTGCATAAGAAGCTGTTTAAATTTCAGTTCAATTGTTTAAGACGTCTCGCATACACTCGGCACATTTTGTCCCGACTGAGCACTCATACTTTCATCTTTGCTCTTTGTTCTGCAGGAACGAGCGTAACGAAGTATTTGCCCGCTACAATGCTTTTTAAAGTTTGTTTGCCACGTCAGTAACTACCTGACCATCGAACAGACATATAGTACGCAACGCATACTGCGCATCGTGTTGGGAGTGGGTAACCATGATAATGGTAGTTCCTTCACGGTTTAGTTCCTGAAGCAGAAGCATAACTTCTTGCCCGTTCTTTGAATCGAGGTTTCCGGTAGGCTCATCGGCAAGGACCAATTTGGGATTGGAAACTACGGCACGTGCAATTGCCACACGCTGCTGCTGACCACCGGAAAGCTGCTGCGGGAAGTGTGCCGCACGGTGGGAGATGTTCATGCGGTCGAGAATCTCATTTACACGCTTCTTGCGCTCCTGAGCCTTTACACCCATGTATACCAGCGGCAGTTCTACATTCTCGAACACGGTCATCTCGTCAATGAGGTTGAATGACTGGAACACAAAGCCCAGGTTGCCTTTGCGGAACTGGGTACGGTCCTTCTCCTTCAGATTGCCCACCTCCTTGCCGAGCAAAGAGTAGCTTCCTTCGGTAGGGTTGTCTAACAGACCCAGTATGTTCAGCAAAGTCGACTTTCCGCAACCAGAGGGGCCCATGACAGCCACAAACTCACCCTCTTTTACCTCGAAAGAAACACCATTAAGTGCAATAGTCTCAATTTCCTCTGTAAAGAAACTCTTCTTCAAATTTTCTACTTTAAGCATAGTTGTATTTTTTTTATTGATTAATTTTTTACTTGTTTATCGCATCTACCGGATTGTCGTTTGCAGCCTTATAGGCACGTAGTGTAACTGTCGCAACAGTTATGGCAACAACAATTGCAATGGCAAGCAGATAGACCCATACAGCCATTGTTGCACGGTAAGCAAACTGCTGCATCCAACGGTCCATCACAAGATAACTAATAGGCACAGCCAAAAGCGAGCATATTGCCACAATGCGCAGATACATCATGTTGAACATCTTGAGTATTGAAGTGACCGATGAACCGTGAACACGGCGTATGCCAATCTCCTTGCGGCGGTATTGTGTCTCGAACAGGACAAGTCCGAACACGCCAATCACGGATATCAATATAGAAAGCATTGTAAACAGTGTTATCAAGGACGACAACTTCTCCTCTTTTTGGTAAAGCTGTTCAAGTTCTGCATTAAAAAGGGCTATATCATAGCTGTCGGCCGCGGCACTTGGTGCATATTCGGCAACAGACTGCATTATATACTGCTTCACCTCCTGAATATCAGCACCGGCTGCAGTGCGCACATACATCTGATTACAAAGCCTCCACGGATATTTACCGAATATGTAGAATGCAAAAGGTTCAATGTTATACTGCATCGGGCGGTAGTTGAAGTCACTGCATATACCCACGACATCGGCTTCGGAGCGGTGTCCTGCAATCTTGTCACCAGCCTTTATACCAAGTTTGTTTGCTGCATCCTCATTGAAAATGAAAACACCACTTTCACAAGACTCATCACTTTTACGGAAATCCCTGCCATCGACAATATCAATCTTCATAAGCTGCAGGAAATCCCACGAAACGGGATAGACATCGAAGTATATTCCCCTGCCGTCTACATTACGGCCCCACATCATTTTTGAATTACTCACAAGTGAACCATCAGCAAAAGCCACATCTACAATTGCGGGATTCTTAAGAAGAGCCTCGGCAAAAGCATCGCGTCGCACCTGTGAAAATCCGTTCTCCTGGTCAAAGGACTCGAACACTGTTTCGGCTGGCAGATTGTTGACTACAAGAAGATTCTCCCTGTCGAAGCCCATATTGTAACCGAGCATATATTCACGCTGGCGGTGTATGAAGAGCGAGCAGATAATGAGCGTAATGGAGATGAAGTACTGCACGGCAACAAGAGTATAACGCAAGCGGCGGCCTGGAGCCGATGCCTGAAATCCAGAAAGAACCATTGCAGGTGAAAAACGTGTAATGTAGAATGCAGGATAAATGCTTGTTGCGACTCCTGCCAGAATTGCCACAACGACAGCAACAACTGCAATATTCCAATTCTCAATTAAAGAAATAGGTGTAGAGAGTTGGTTGACCATTGGTGTTTCGGCAAACAAGCCCACCAATATCGCTGCAGCGACAAGTGCTGTAACTACAAGCCCCACGGCCTCTATTATAAAGTTCAGACGCAAGTTCCATGTTGACGCACCGAAGACTTTATATGTATTTATAGCACGTATACGCACCGGTATTAGCGCAAAGAAGAAATTCACAAAGTTTATCATCGCAATGAGGATTATGAGCAGTGCTATTGCAATGAAAGTATATGTTGTCAACCTGTTGCCCACTTCGTGGTCAGGAGAACTGACATCATCGGAGAAATAGAGTCCGATCAACGGACTAAGACGTGGAGTTGCCATTTTTATGAACTGCGAAACAGTTTCTTCATTTACAGAAAATTCACTACTTTCAACATTAAAAATACGGGGCAGACACTCCTTCATTTTCTCGCAGACAGCATCGGGTGATGCGCCGTCTGCCAATTGTATGTAATAAGGATTGTTCCAGTTGTTCGGATTCTCATTCTCCTGCGGATTCATACCACCCCATCCGTCAGTTCCGTCAAGAATACTCGGCGAGGGCGTGTCCTTGCATATTGCCACCACAGTAGCAGCAACATTCTCATCATTGGCATCACGGCCGTAGCAAAGCACATCTCCGACAGAAAGGTTGAACCTTTTTGCAACAGACTCTTTCAAAACCAAAGTATATTGGTTTATAACATCGTTTAGAGAACCCTCTATGACCTCAATGCCGAGAATTTCCAGTCCACAACGCTCCGCCTCGCACAGGTTCAGCGAAATGTTGTCTATGCGGTCGACATTCTTTCTTGAATATTCTGAATTTATACTGAAGTTCCCGGATGGTGTTATTGTTGCGCTCTTCTCAATCTCAGGAATATCCTTGCACAGGTCATCTGGCAACTGGCGCGCCCAAGTGGTACCCCAATACCCGTCCTCGCTCCAATCGGGATGTTCAAGGCGGTATACGTTCTTAGCGTTGGGTATGCCCTTGTTGTAGGACAGGTCGAAATTGACCTGCACCATTATAAGGTATACCGCTGTAAATGCCACTGCCATACCTGCAATGTTCAGAACAGAAGATACGGTATACCGCTTAAGCAGCATTATAAAGTTCTTGAAATACATATGTCGTAAAATTAGATGTTTTTTAATTTAGAAGCTGTTTAAAATTTATTTCGCGATTGTTTGAGAGTTGTTTTTGCACAGATTTTACTACGGTAAATGCAGGGAATAGCGGGCTATTTTCAAATTCAGCGGAGTAAAAGATGGTAAAAACAAACTTAAACAAGCCGAAACACCGGCTATTGCAGCTTTGAAATATTTATATATGAAATTTAAACAGTTTCTTATACTCTTAAAATCCTATAACTCTTTCGGGTCCGCTCAATCTTTTTTCAATATCAGCACCTCGTTGTCTCCGAAATTGTCGTATGACGAGGTTATTACCATCTCGCCCTTGGCAAGACCATCAATAACTTCGTAGAATCTCGGGTTCTGGCGTCCTATACGTATATCCCTGCGGTAGGCTTTCTCCCCGGTTTCATCCACGACATATATCCATCGGCCGCCGGTCTTCTGGAAGAACGCGCCACGGGGAATATACACGGCCTCAACAGGCTGCCCCAGTTGCAGGTTAAGATTATATGTCTGCCCCGAACGTATGTTGTCGGGCAGTTCACCGTCAAAGGTCAGGTCTACCTTGAACTTGCCGTCACGCACCTCGGGATAGATTTTGCGCAGCATCATGTCGTAGTTGTTGTCCTGGCGCATGAAGGAAGCGGTAAGGCCTGTCACAACGCGGTCGATATAATGCTCGTCGACCATAGCAGTAACCTTATAGGCCGAAAGGTCGTTTATCTGCCCGATTCCGCTACCCTGCGAAAGTGTCTGCCCTAAAACAACATTGAGCATGCCCACCTCTCCGTCTATGGGAGCCTTTATACTTAGGTTTCCTACCCTTTCACGTATAAGCTGCATGTTAAGCTGCATGGAACGCAGGTTCTCGTCGAGCTGTGCCACCTGCACGGTGCGGTAGAGAGAGTCCTGCTTCTGCCGTTCACGGACAAGGGAACGTCTGTTCACTGCCAGTTCATAATCCTCCTTGGACTGCAGGTAGGTCTCCTTTGAAACAAGCTCCTTTGAAAACAACGACTCGTTCTGCATATATGCACGTTTCTTACGTGTCACATCAAGGTCGAGCTGCAGCATCTCCTGGCGTAAGGACAGACGCTCCTGTTCCATCGAGATGAGAGTGTTGCGCAGAATATTCTGCTTCTCGGCAAGGTCGGCTTCCGATTGCAGTATCTGCATCGACAACAGCTTGTTCGTCATCTCAAGAATTACATCACCTGCCTTTACAGCTGTACCCTCCTCGGCTACAATACGTTCCACAACACCGCTTTCAAGAGGAGAAAGCTGCATGGTAGTTATAGGCTGCACCGTACCGCTGAGGCTCACGTAATCGTTGAACTCACCCTCTTCGACACTTGACACCATCAGAGTTGCCGTGTTGACACGTAGTGTCGATGTGTTCTCTTTCAGCAGAAGCCACGCAACAAGAACAACAAGTACGGCAGCAAACAGGTAGGGAAGATTCTTTTTTCTTGCGACAGCTCGCCAGCCCTTTTTCTTTTCCAACTTTATATCCATAGTAATTTATATTTATGTTCTCTCAGTTTTAACCACACTTCGTGTGCTTGAATATCTCACCTTGCCGTTTCCGCTTTTCAGTTTTCACCTTGTACAAACGGTACACCGCTGTAATAATCGACCATACGCTTTTCTATCATATACTGCAGACGTGAGCGCAGACAGTCCGATTTCGCCTGCAGCAGAGTCGTCGACGCGCTCTGCAGGTCAATGGCCGTCACAAGCCCTTCGGCGAACTTTGCGGCAATGCCGTCATAAGCCAGCTGTGAGGCTGCGAGTTTCTTCATGGCAAGATTGTACTGCATCCCGTAGCCCTTCATCTGCCCGCATGCCTGCACAACCTCGCTCTCGACCGCATTCCGCGTAGCGGCCAGGTCCAGTTCGGCATTACGCAGGGCGTTCCTTGACGAGCGCACCGACGAGAGGCGACTTAAATTGGAGAATATCGGTATTGACATCGACACACCGATATACTCACCCCTGTTGTTCTTTAACTGCGACGAAAAACCGGGATAGGCATATCTGTTGTCGAAATTGGTGTAATAGTTAGTACTTATTCCGGCCGAAAGCGAAATGGTGGGGAACCACGCGCCCTTTGCCCTAAGATAGTGCAGCCTGTACTCCTTCACTGCAAGCTCCGACGAAACAACCTTGACATTACCTGCAAGTGCATGCTGCACTACGCTCTCTTCATGCACATCCTGCGGAACAATCTCACTTGAACCGCAATCGACCACATCAAGAGTTGATTCCTGCGGATAGTTCATTGCATCGCGTAACCTTATCCATGCCATGGCCAGATTGTTCTGCTGCTCGGTAAGAAGATAATCATAGTTCGCTTCCTGCGAAGAGACCTCGGCAACCTCGGCCGCGCTCTTGCGTCCGCAGTCGAAAAGAGCCTGCGCCTGTTGCAGCTGCATTCGGGCTTCGGCAAGCTGCTCCCCGGCTATCGTTACCGCACCTTTATAATAAAGAACATCAATGTAGGCCCTCATTACATCCATAGCAACCCGGTCGCGCGCAACCTGCAGGTCGCTGTAACCGCGGGCACGTGCAACTTTCGCTGCACGCATTCCATTTACATAGCGCAAGCCGGCAAACAGCGGCATCGATGCCGAAAGGCTATAGGAGTTGCTGAATGTCGTCACCGTAGTATAACTGTTTGTCTCCGGGTCTATCGAGCGGCCGAAATTCGTCGATGCCGATACCCCGGCCGACACGGATGGGAAAAGCGACGCGACCGACTCGCGATAATTCATTCTGGCATTATCGAGCGCATTCTCCTGCTTGCCTACAGAAACTGAATGCTCAACGGCATATGACATGCACTCGTCCATTGTCATTGTCTGTGCAGGAGAGGCCAGTGCCATAAAACCTGCAGAAATTATCATCAAAACTCTTTTCATACTTAAAATACCTTTCTGCAAGAGTACGTGCCAAAAGCGTGCCAAAGAAACCACATCGTTAATTATCAATATATTACAAAAATTCACAATCCACCAGAATGTCAAAATAATGGACACGCCGGGTAAATATTTTAGACGCCCACCTGTTTTTCACAATAGAAAATGCAGGCAGAGAAACAATAACGGATAGTTTTTACTATCTTCGCACTATAAACGTACAAAAAAGCAACAACGTGGTACTCAACTATATTTGGATAGCATTCTTCCTCATCGCATTTGCAATTGCACTGGGGAAGCTCATATTCGCAGGAGACACAACGGTCTTTCCTTCGATAATGGACTCGACCTTTGCACAGGCGAAGACGGCATTCGAGATTTCACTGGGACTTACAGGCGTGCTCTCCCTGTGGATGGGTATAATGAAGATTGGTGAGCGCGGCGGACTCGTTGCCGCACTGGCGAGACTGCTGAGTCCCATACTATGCAGGATTTTCCCCGAAATTCCCAAGGGACACCCCGCCATGGGAACCATGTTCATGAATTTCTCGGCCAACATGCTGGGGCTCGACAACGCGGCCACTCCCATGGGACTAAAGGCCATGCAGGAGCTGCAGGAGCTGAACCCGCACAAGGATACTGCCAGCAACCCCATGATAATGTTCCTTGTGCTTAATACATCGGGACTGACACTCATACCTGTATCGGTACTGCTATACCGCGCTGAGATGGGTGCAGCAAACCCTACCGACGTGTTCATCCCGATACTGCTTGCAACCACTGTAGCCACACTGGTAGGCCTTGTAGCCACAAGCATATACCAGCGCATAAACCTGCTCAACGGCACAATGCTGCTGTTCCTGCTTGGCATATGCACCCTTGTTGCCGGCGGCACATGGGGCATGATGCAGCTGTCACAAGTGCAGATAGAGACAGTATCGACCTCACTTGCCAACGTGATACTGTTCTCGGTAATAATCCTGTTCATTGTCGCAGGCATGCGCGCAAGGATAAACGTTTACGAAGCATTCATAGAGGGAGCAAAGGAGGGATTCACAACTGCCGTGCGCATAATCCCCTACCTTGTGGCCATACTTGTTGCAATAGGCGTGTTCCGCGCATCGGGCGGCATGAATGTGATAATGGACGGTGTAGCATGGTGCGCCAATGCAGTGGGCATGGGCGATGACTTTGTAGGCGCACTGCCTACAGCTATAATGAAACCGCTGAGCGGCAGCGGTGCGCGCGGAATGATGATTGATGCCATGAACACCTATGGTGCCGACTCATTTGCCGGCAGGCTGGCATGCCTGTTCCAGGGGGCTACCGACACAACGTTCTACATACTTGCAGTGTACTTCGGCAGTGTGGGAATAAAAAAGACCCGCCATGCCGTGGGATGCGGACTGCTTGCCGATGCAGCCGGAATAGTTGCTGCAGTTATAATTGCATATATATTCTTCGGATAAATAAAACTCACATATTATGATAAGCTACCAGACAGAGGGCGTCAGGATGCCCGCAATAAAGAGACGAGAGACAACAGCGTGGATAAAGGCCGTAGCAGCAACATACGGCAAGAAGGTGGGCGACATAGCCTACATATTCTGCGATGATGAGAAGATACTCGAGGTAAACCGCGAGTACCTGCAGCACGACTACTATACCGACATTATCACATTCGACTACTGCGAGGGCGATACCATAAGCGGTGACCTGTTCATCTCGCTCGACACCGTACGCAGCAACAGCGAGCTGGTCGGTGCCACATATGAGCAGGAGCTGTACCGCGTTATAATACACGGCGTGCTGCACCTTTGCGGAATAAACGACAAGGGTGATGGTGAAAGAGAAATCATGGAAGCATGCGAGAACAAAGCGCTAGAGATGAGAGCAAGATAAAGAAACACTAGAGAACACAGACAGCAGATAGTCACGCGAAGCAACGCAGAATGTGTTGCCGCGTGGGGTGCGGAAAGACTGTGTTCTCAAGGGTGAAGGCGAGCGCGAAATCATGGAAGCCTGCGAGAACAAAGCACTGGCAATGAGATAATTAAAATAAACCACAAAGTTAAAAAACTTTGTGGTTTATTTTAATTATAACTTAAGCCCATCGAGCATGCTTGCAAATAGCTTTATGCCCTCGCGTATCTCGCTTATTCTTATGAATTCGTTGGCGGTATGCGAGCGTGACGACTCCCCGGGGCCCATCTTCAGTGTTGGGATATTGAGCAGTGCCTGATTCGACAGGGTGGGAGAACCGTAGGGCTTGCGTCCAAGCTCCACGGCACGCTGTACAAGAGGGTGGTCGGGCGATATTGACGATGAGTTGAGGCGTGTAGAACGTGCCTTTACCTCACTGCCCACATTGCTCTTTATTATGTCGAGCAGTTCGTTGTTCGAGTAGCATTCGTTGCTGCGTATGTCAACCACAAAGCTGCAGTTGTCGGGAATCACATTGTGCTGCTTGCCGGCATTGACCTGTGTAACGGTCATCTTGACGTCGCCTAGTAGCGGTGAACTCTCGGGGTATTTATAGTTCCTGAACCAATTGATGTCGTCCATTGCCTTATAGATGGCATTCACGCCCTCATTGCGCGCCGCATGTCCTGCAACACCCGAGGCAACACAATCGAGAACCATGAGGCCCTTCTCGGCCACTGCCGGGTGCATTCCGGTAGGCTCTCCTATTATGGCGCAGGTGACAGGGGGTAGGAGAGGGAACACGGCCTCTATGCCGTTCTTGCCCGACACCTCCTCCTCGGCCGATGCAAGGAATATCGTATTGTATTTCTGCGGGTTCTGGCATATCTGGTAGAAGACCTGCAGCATTGTAACCAATGACGCACCGTCATCGTTGCTGCCAAGACCGTATATGATATCACCCTCAACAATGGGTGTAAAGGGGTGCTTGCTCCATCCTGCCACTGGCTTCACCGTGTCAATGTGTGCATCGAGCAGCAACGTAGGGCGTGTAGCATCGTAGCCTGGAGCTATACACCATATATTGTTGAGGTGACGGTGCATCTCGAAACGCACCGGCGCACCACGCTCAATGAATAGCTGCAGCCTGTCGGTCGCGTCACCCTCTTCACGGCTGAGCGACGGGGTACTGATAAGAACCTTCAACAACTCT
This sequence comes from Bacteroidaceae bacterium, assembly GCA_017547205.1. Lineage (GTDB taxonomy): Bacteria > Bacteroidota > Bacteroidia > Bacteroidales > Bacteroidaceae > HGM04593. Next base: position 93,453 of record JAFYQH010000003.1, read on the forward strand.
ACTGCACTGTTTACATTCGACTCGGTTATAATCATACGCAAATAATCCAATTATACCGCAAAGGTAAGAATATAACACCTCAATTGCCAAATCTTCCTTTTAAAATTTATTAACAAACAGCATGGCCAGGATTATTTTGCGCCCTTTACTGCTTACAGTAATTTGTTTATTGTTGAATATAGTTGTATCTTCGCGGAGAATTTAAAAAGACACGATACAAATGATTACAGCCGACCAACTTAAAGACATAAAGGAGCGCACGGCTGCGCTCAGGCAATACCTTGCAATAGACGAGAAGATCATACAGGTCGAGGAGGAGCAGCTCCGCACACAGGCCCCCGGGTTCTGGGACAACGCTAAGGAGGCCGAGGCCCAGATGAAGAAAGTAAAGGGAATCCAGGCATGGATAGACGGCTACAAGGAGGTTAACAACCGCACCGAGGAGACCGAGATGGCCATGGAGCTCTACCGCGAGGAGATGGTCGACGAGCACGAAGTGGATGACGCATACGCACGCGCACTTGCAGCCATAGAAGAACTTGAGCTTAAAAACATGCTCCGCGGAGAGGCCGACGAGATGGACTGCGTGCTGAAGATAAACTCCGGTGCCGGCGGTACCGAGGCACAGGATTGGGCAAGCATGCTCATGCGCATGTACATGCGCTGGGCCGAGGCCAACAACTACAAGGTAACGGTTGCCAATCTGCAGGAGGCCGAGGATGCCGGAATAAAGACCGTGACACTTGAGATAAAGGGACCCTACTCATATGGTTACCTCAAGGGCGAGAATGGAGTGCACCGTCTGGTACGCGTGAGCCCCTACAATGCACAGGGAAAGCGAATGACATCGTTCAGCTCGGTATTCGTCACACCGCTGGTCGATGACAGCATAGAGGTTGTTATTGAACCGGCACGTATATCATGGGATACATTCCGAAGCGGCGGTGCCGGTGGACAGAACGTGAACAAGGTGGAGTCGGGCGTGCGCTTGCGCTACCAGTACAAGGACCCGTATACCGGTGCCGAGGAGGAGATTCTCATCGAGAACACCGAGACACGTGACCAGCCCAAGAACAAGGAGAATGCCATGCGCCAGTTGCGTTCAATACTCTACAACAAGGAGATGCAGCACCGCATGGAGGAGCAGGCCAAGGTCGAGGCCGGCAAGAAGAAAATCGAGTGGGGCTCACAGATACGCAGCTACGTCTTCGACGACCGTCGTGTGAAAGACCACCGCACGAACTACCAGACATCGGACGTGAACGGCGTTATGGACGGCAAGATAGACGGCTTCATAAAGGCGTTCCTCATGGAGTTCGCCGAGGGCGGAGAATAATTATATATACACTATGAGGGTGCCCCAAGAGTAAAATGGGGCACCTTCAATATAATAAAGGCATGGCTATAGAGATAGAGAGAAAATTCCTTGTAACCGATGACATCTACAAGTCAATGGCACACCATAGCGACCGCATAGCACAAGGTTACGTATGCCGCCAGAGCGGCAACTCCACACGTGTAAGAGTACGTGGTGAGAAGGGATACCTCACAATAAAGGGCCCTTCACTTGACGGTGGGCTGAGCCGTTTCGAATGGGAAAAGGAGATACCTGTAAACGAAGCATGGGACCTGATGAAGCTGTGCCATGGTGCTACAATTGACAAGACAAGATACCTTGTGGACTACAAAGGACACACGTTCGAGGTAGACGAGTTCTATGGTGACAACGAGGGACTTGTGGTTGCCGAGATTGAACTGAACGACAAAGAAGAAGATTTTGAACTGCCCCCATTCATAGGCAAGGAGGTAACAGGAGACAGTAAGTACTACAACTCGAGCCTTACCCGTTTCCCTTACAAATGTTGGTAACGTTTTAACTAACAAATTTCCGCCATAGGCTTGTTTAAAATTGTACAACTTCTTATATTCGCACATCGTGGAAAGCCTCAATGGCTACCGGAAAATTAAAACAAACCAAAATAATCATTATTATGAAAAAGAATCTATTGTTTTTGTTGGCAGGTATCTGCCTGGTTCTTACAGGATGTTTTAGCGGAGGAAACGAGACCAGCGACCTAAAGATGTACGAACTCAAAGGTAATGTAAAGAGTGTTAAGGCAACAAGCACGACAAACGGAATAGAATCCCTTGTTTACCAGCTGGAATTTGACGAAAAAGGCCTTGCGACAACCCACAGGTACGACAATCTTTGGGGAGAGGGACCTACAATATCGGTAGAACGCAACGAAAAGGGCGAAGTTACCACATATACCTCGATTTTCCCTGATGCCGAAGTTGCCAATGTGGATGCACAATATACATATGACAGCAACGGTCTGCTCACAACAATAGAAGCATTGTGGGACGGCGAGAGCAACACCAAAGAGATGATTGAGTACAACGAAAAGAACGATAGGGCAAGAACTGTTACCGAGTTCTACGACTATGACCAGACGACAGTCGAAGAGGTAGAGTATATATACACCAATTTTGACCAGAATGGCAACTGGATTGAAAGAGAAGCAAAAGTGAAGTCATACACAAAGGATTTTGACGACATCCAGGAATTGTCATTTACCGAGAAGAGAGAAATAATCTATTATTGATGCATATTACATAATAAACCACTTTTTACTTTTTGAACGAACAATCCCAGCCAGAACATGATCTGGCTGGGATTGTTTTCTTAGTAGAATGACTTTTTACTTAGGAGACACACCGCTGTCTGTACTTCGTCGCCTGAACACCAGCGGTCTTATGACATATCTCCCAATAACGGCTGCGAAGAGAACTCCTAAAGTGTTAAAAAGGAAATCCACTACATCACCATTGCGGTATGTTGTGAGGTACTCCTGGAACAGTTCGAGCATACCGCTGAAAAGTACTGGAGCAACAACGGCACCCATGACCATTTTCCTTAGGCTGAACATAGTGTGCGACCTGTAATACTCGAACCATATGACAACGCATAGGAAGGCATACATGAGAAAATGGGCTATCTTGTCAAGGCCTGTAAACGACGGGACTGACGATGTACCCCTTCCCAAAGAGAGACAGGATATAAGCACCAATGTCAACAATGACAGCGGATATTTCCTGAGAACAACAACAATCTTATTCATGAAACACACATTACTTTTACAACAGCAATCCACAGACGGGATATTCGGTCAAAAAAGCTACACATTGCCGGAAACGGATAATTGCCTGCAATGTGTAGTCATAAATCAAATTACAATTTTCAAAAAATATCTTTTAAATATATAACTCAAATATATCGTATTTGTTATATGATTCTACATTAATTTTTGTTAATTTGCACGTACCACAAGGTATCTTGTAACGCTCCAGAACTTGTCAGTATCAACAATCTTTAGAGTCTGCATACCAGTCTCATCCTCAACGATTGTGTATGAACCCTCGGGGTGAGTTGTAAGAATCTTAGCATTCTTTGTACCAAGCACAATATCATTGGTATTACGGATATCAATCTTTGTGAAATAATCCTTATTAACATCGGCATCCTCCATTACGTCACCCTTCTTGAAGAGACCGGTATTTGTGAGAATCTTCTGCTCCTTGAGTTCCTTCTTGCTTCCTATAACATACCATGCTGTATTCAAAGCCTTATCCTGCTCGGCAATGGTCTCCTGACTCTCGGCATTCTGTGCAGTAAGTTCTTCCTTTATTGCAGTAAGAGATGCTACAGTCTCATCAAGTTCCTTAACCCTGATGTTCTTTGCTGCAAGTTCAGTCTGCAGTGCCTTTATTTCCTCGGCCTTTGCTCCAAGCTCGGCAGTCAAGGACTCTACGGCCTTCTTGAGCTGTGCCGACTTGTAGTTGCTGTTCTTTAGCTTGCCCTGCAACTCAGCGATAAGATCCCTGTTCTCCTTCATTCTCGACTGTATGAACGCGAGGTCAGCCCTTACCTTCTCCTTTACACTTGCGGGGGCAGTCTCCATTGTTCCGCTCTGCACGGCAAGACGATTCTCGGCCTCGTTTATCTGGCGGAAACCATCGGACACTTCATTGAAGAGACCCATGAAATCATCCACCTCCTTGTTAGAGTTTGCAAGTTCCACACTCAACGAATCAACCTTGGCTGCAAGCTCCTCCTTGCTGGGACCGTTGCTGCACGAAGCGAACATAGCCACTCCAAAAGCTACCAAAGCAAGTTTCTTTGTTCCACAGATGATACCATTCACATAATTTTTTCCAGTTGTCTTTTTCATAACAGTTAATTTTTTGTATTTGACATTATATTTATATTCTTTCTTTATAGCGCAGCCTGCCACAGGCAAGCACCTCCACTGATTAAAGAACAAAATCCGTGCCAAAAAACCATCAAACTAAATAAATTACTGAAAATCAACATATAACAAAATAAAACAAATTCCACACCTTGTGGAAAAGTGTGGAATTGTGTGGAACATTGTGTGGAAAAATTCCACACAATATGTAGAATACTTCATTGAGTATCCCTGTTTTATTCGATACCGTACAACTTGAGCTTATTATAAATAGTCTTGCGGTCTATGCCCAACATTGCGGCAGCCTTGCTCTTGTTGTTGCCGGTACGCTGCAGGGCATCCAATATACGGTTCTTCTCGTCATCCCTGTCGAAGAGCTGTCGTGCATTGCCTGCTGCCGGCTGCACAATGTCGAGGTCGGCAGCGGTAATGTAGTTTCCTTGTGCCAGAAGGGTTGCACGCTTTACAATATTCTTGAGCTGGCGCAGATTGCCGGGCCATGAATACTCCTGCAGCATGTCTGTTGCCGACTGATCGAAGCCTATAAGTTCCCGACCAAGCTCCCTGTTGGAAAGGTCGAGAAAGAAATTCGCAAACAGTATTATATCCTGTTGGCGCTCCTTGAGCGAAGGCATACGCAATGTAAACTCGTTTATGCGGTGGAAGAGGTCTTCACGGAACATACCTTTTTCTATGGCCGATTCCAGATTCTCATTTGTTGCGCAAACCACACGCACATCAACCTCTATTTCCTTTGTAGAACCTACCGGACGCACACGGCGTTCCTGCAGGGCACGCAGCAACTGCACCTGAACCTCATAGCTGAGGTTGCCCACCTCGTCGAGGAAAAGTGTACCCCCGTTAGCCTCCTGAAAAGCACCTGTTTTGTCGGTTACCGCACCGGTGAATGAACCCTTTACATGGCCGAAGAACTCCGATGCCGCAAGTTCCTTGGGTATTGCGCCGCAGTCTATGGCTATGAAAGGTTTGTCGGCACGCTTGCTCAACATGTGTATGCGCCTTGCAATGAACTCCTTTCCTGTTCCGCTCGCGCCGTTTATGAGTACCGACATTGGCGTAGGGGCTACAAGAGACACGTAATTGTACAACTGACGGGCAGCCTCACTCTTGCCTTCCATGAACTCCATGGGTACAGGCTTCGGGACATTCACCTGTTTCCTAGCCGCAGGGGCTGCCGGTGCCACCGAGGTTTTTACCGCATCCTCTATCTTCCTTAGAAGTTCGTCGGGCTGTACCGGTTTCGACACATAGTCACTCGCACCACTCTTCATGGCATTGACGGCACTCTGTATATCGGCATAGCTTGTCATTATTATTACCGGGACCCGGACACCATGCTCCTTCGTCCACTCAAGAAGAGATGTTCCGTCACCGTCGGGCAGACGGAGGTCGGACAGTATGAGATTGACACTGCCCTTTTCAAGCTCCCTGCATGCAGCACCGACACTGCTTGCCGTGGAGACTTCAAACCCTTTTCTTGTGAGCCATGTCTTCAGCATCATTGAAAAGGTAAGGTCGTCCTCGACTATAAGTATACTGTTTGCCATTATCTATTTCTTGCTTTACTTATTTGTACAAACCGGCACCGGCTATTATCCTGCCTGTCGCCTCAAGTATAAGGGCTATCTTCTCATCGGCCCCTGCAGGGTACTCATCCGCATCGCGGCGTGCCTCGAACCACTCAAGTTCATCTTTTCCTTCACTTGCACCCACCATTGCAAAGATAGGCAAAAGTTGGTGTGTTATCATTGTAACAGTTGAAATATCCTTCTCTTTCATTGCCTTTTCAAGAGCTTCGCGTTTCTTGCCTGTCTCGGAAATAAAAGTATCCATTATCTGCGCCATGGCATCGGCATCGCCTGCGGCGAATGCCGTCAACTGCCCAAAATCGAAACCATTGCCCGGCAACAATCCCGATATGACCTCCAGCATCTCCCTGCGTGTGAACGGCTTGTGCAGGCATGCAGCGAAGCCGTAGAGCGACAATTGCCCGTATTCCATATCACTCCTCGCTGTCATGGCCACTACCGGTAGGTCCTTAAGCCCGAACTCGCGCACATTGCCTATTAGATCTATTCCGTTCATGGCCGGCATCTGTATATCGGTAAAAAGAATGTCGAACCTCTTCTGCTGCAGATGCAGGAAGAGTTCATCGGGATGCGTACAACAGGTAACCTTGACAGGCGTACCGTCGAGCATCGCCGCAGTCATGTCGAGCTGAAGCCTGTCATCGTCTATAAACAACAGTTCGGCCGGACGTACAATAGATACAGAAGAAGCCTCTTCGGTTTCCTTTTCCTGCACACAGCCGGTGCGCTCCAGAGGCAAGGAGACGTGGAAAGAGGTTCCCTTGCCTACACAGCTTTCGACAGTTATTTCACCACCGAGCAGCTTCACAAGCTTGCTGGTTATTGCAAGCCCCAGGCCAAAACCCTCCTTGCCCTGTGCACTCGGCAACCTTATGAACTCCTTATATATGAGTTCCTGCTCCTCCTGTGTCATGCCACAGCCAGTATCGGAAACACTGAAGCGCAGATAGCCGTCCAGCCAGGCAGCAGTAAGGGTTACACTGCCCTCGGAAGTGAATTTGATGGCATTGCTGAGAAGATTCTCTGTTATCTGGCGTATACGCAGAGGATCACCCTTAAAAACGGTATCAAGACTGCTGTCAACATTCCCCGACAGTGCAAGGCCTGCAGCAACGGCAACGGGAGCATTATTGTCGGCTATACCCTCGAAAAGTTCCTTGGCATTGAACGGGACACGCTGCTGCTCCATCTTGTCGGCATCGAGCTTGTGGAAGTCGAGCAATGAGGTAACGAGCTGCAGCAGATGGTCGGCCGAACCCTGCATATTCTTGAGATAGAACTGCTGACGCTCACCGGTCGTTATGTTGTCGAGCAGTTCCACATACCCAAGAATAGCACCTACCGGAGCCTTTATGTCATGGGTAATAGTAAGCATCAGCTTCTCCTTTGCCTCAAGGAGTTCCTCGGCGCGCATCTTGGCCTTCTCGAGCTCCCGCCTATAATGGTTGCTGCGGGCTATGTCACGCCAAATAAAAAACAGGAACAGCCAGGCAAGAAGCAGTGACACCAAAGCTATGACAGATATTACGACAGCCGACGAAGTACGTATCTCATTGTTTTCGGCCTTCTCGTTTTCGATGCGCCTACGGTCCTCGTCCTCTATAGTCTTGAGCAACTGCTGTACCTTGCCGTTGAGCTGCAGGCTGCTTATGTTCAGACGCTGCATCTGCGAATTGAGCCTGTTGAACCTCTCCCTCTGGTTGTCCGAGGCACGCAGCTGCATCTCCCTGAGTATTGAACTTATGGTATCGGCAATATGCACGCTCTCCTTTATCGTATCGGTGTATATCTCGTATATTGTATCGTTAACAACTGTAGAGTCTTTTTTGGAAGGTACAAAAACCTCGCGTACCCTTTTGAAGAAATTCTTGGGCTTAGTGGCTACGACCTCCGATTTCGTATGTACCAGAATTCTCTCATGCGGATACTGTATTCCTGCAAGCGAATCCTGCAATGCTATTATAGCCTCTATTTCATTGCGATAGATATCGTCGGCAGCATTACTGCTCAATATGCCCATGAGAGTGCGCATGTTTCTCTCTTTCTGCACCATAAGGGATGCAACCGTGTCGATACGTGCCAACTGCAGGGAATCGTCAGTAACATTACGCAGGGAGTCAATGTACTCGTTGGCAACAGAAATTGCATTCTTGTATCCCGAATAGTCCGATACCTGCCCAACAGCTATCGACTGCCCTATTATTTCAGCCTTGTTCAGAGTATTGATTATACTGTTAGTAATGCGCCGCCGCATTCCAAGACGAGTGTCATAATCATCATTTGCTGTTATACGTTGCACACCATGGTATATATAAACCATGGTGACAACAAGCAGCAATACAAGCACAATGTAGCCAATCGCTACCTTATAACGGGTGGATATCTTTAACATTGGAATATCTTTATGACAAAGTTATAGTATTTTGCAATAATGGTTGACATCATATCATTTATTTATGTTAATTTTACAGAAAGAGTACACGACACTGTATCGGAACCGCATGCGGCCAACGTCAAAAAAAGCTACTTTTGCAACCGGTACAAGTAAACGGGATAAATGCAGGAAGCATAATGAGAAAACTTTTCTATTTCAACAAGGGACAACGCAGGGGAATACTTCTCCTGCTGCTCATCGTCGCCGCCATAATAGTATTAAGGTGGGTAATGTGAACAATGCAAAATTGTTGCGATATAATTTAGAGACTTCGCCGTAATGCACTATTTTTGCAGATAAAGGTTTTAATACAATGAACGGAGAATTCAACATACGCGGCAAGAACAGCGACAAGGAGTTCGAGAATGCCTTGCGACCACTATCCTTCCCCGACTTCAACGGGCAAGAGAAGATTGTGAGCAACCTCAGAATCTTTGTACAAGCTGCAAAGATGCGTGGCGAGTCACTCGACCATGTACTGCTTCACGGCCCCCCGGGACTGGGAAAGACAACACTGAGCAACATAATTGCAAATGAACTGGGCGTAGGCTTCAAGGTTACATCGGGACCGGTACTCGACAAGCCCGGTGACCTTGCCGGAATACTTACGTCACTCGAACCGAACGATGTGCTGTTCATCGACGAGATACACCGCCTCTCGCCCATAGTGGAAGAATACCTCTACTCGGCCATGGAGGACTACCGCATCGACATTCTCATTGACAAGGGACCGTCGGCACGCTCGATACAGATAGACCTTAGCCCGTTCACGCTAATAGGTGCCACCACACGAAGCGGACTGCTGACAGCACCGCTACGCGCCAGGTTCGGCATAAACATGCACCTCGAATATTACGACAGCCGTACACTGGCCGGCATCATAAGCCGTTCGGCACAGATACTTGGCGTTACATTCGACGAGGAGGCCACGTACGAGATTGCGCGCCGCAGCCGCGGAACGCCACGTATTGCCAACGCACTGCTGCGCCGCGTGCGCGACTTCGCGCAAGTGATGGGTGACGGACATATAACGAACTCCATTGCAAAGCTGGCTCTCGAAGCACTTAATATTGACAAGTACGGACTCGACGAGATAGACAATAAGATTCTATGTACCATAATAGACAAGTTCAAGGGCGGCCCGGTGGGAATAGGCACGATAGCCACAGCCCTGAGCGAGGACACCGGTACAATAGAAGAGGTTTATGAGCCATACCTAATAAAGGAAGGTTTCATAAAACGCACACCACGCGGACGCGAGGTGACCGACCTTGCATACAAGCACCTTGGACGCAGCCGTTTCAACAACGGAGAACAGGGAACATTATTCTGATTAACATGGGCAAACTGCAATCACTGGCTAAGGACACGGCCATATATGGCCTTAGCAGCATTATAGGACGATTCCTCAACTACCTTCTTGTGCCGCTTTACACGGCAAAGATGAGTGTCGAGAGCGGAAACTACGGCATTGTCACAAACATGTATGCATGGACAGCCATTCTGCTGGTGCTGCTCACATTCGGGTTCGAGACAACATTCTTCCGCTTCGCAAGCAAGGAGAACAGCGATGTAAGGAGAGTATTCTCGATGTCGATGCAGGTTATTGGCGCATTGTGCGCGGTGTTCCTGTTTGCCGTGTTCCTGTTTCTGCCAGGCATTGCCGACAGCCTGGGCTATGCGGCCAACCCAGAATTTATTGGTATGATGGCTGTGGTAGTGGCACTCGACTCGCTTCAGTCCATCCCGTTCGGCCTGCTCAGACTACAGAAACGCCCGCTCAAATTCGCGTCGCTCAAGCTGCTGTTCATTGGCATGAACATAGTCATGAACCTGCTTGCATTCGTAGTACTGCCCTACCTTGCCGAAAAAGACCCCAGCTCGTTCGCACGATACTACGACCCGCACAACCAGGCATTCTATGTATTCTTCATAAACCTGTTATGCACATCGTTCATAACAGTGTTCTTCATACCGGAGCTCAGGATGTTCCGATTCACATCCGACAGGAGACTGCTCATGGAGATGCTCAAGTACTCCTGGCCGTTGCTCATGCTGGGAATAGCCGGAATACTTAACCTGCATGCCGACAAGATAATATACACCTGGCTCGTTCCGGGACAGAAAGGAATTGAAGAACTTGGAATCTATGGCGCGTGCGTAAAGGTTGCCGCAATAATGGCAATGCTCATGCAGGCATTCCGCTATGCCTACGAACCGTTCGTGTTCGGCAACAGCAAGGAGAAGGACAGTAAGGAACTGTATGCAAAGGCTATGAAATACTTCATAGTCATAGCCATGATAGCATTCCTTGTAGTAATGTTCTACATGGATGTGATGCGCTATATAATAAGCCCCGCCTACTGGGCAGGACTGAAGGTTGTGCCCATAGTCATGGCAGCGGAGATATTCATGGGAATATACTTCAACCTCTCGTTCTGGTACAAGCTCAATGACGAGACATACTGGGGAGCCATATTCTCGTTCATAGGATGTGCAATACTGTTTGCAGTAAACTTCATATTCGTGCCCCGCTACGGATACATGGCTTGTGCCTGGGCATCGTTCGCAGGATACTTCACAGCCATGCTCCTCTCCTACATCATAGGACAGAGACGCAACGCAATAGGCTACGACCTTAAAAACATTCTTGCATACACGGCACTTTTTGCCATCGTATACGTGATATCCATTATAAACCCTATTGAAAACAGCATTGCACGAATGGCATGCAACACAGTGCTGCTGGTTGTCTTCGTAGCCTACTTCATAAAGAAAGACCTTCCGCTGAAAAACCTGCCGGTCATAGGGAAATTCTTCAGGTGATACAGGCCTTGACTGAAAAACAAGAACAGAGGTCAAGGATTTTGTCCTGACAGAACAGGATATTAAAATAAATCAGACGAGCCACAACCAACGAGTTACAAGAATATGAAACAAAAAACGGAGAGAGTTTTTCAACTTTCTCCGCTTCAGTAGCGAGACCCGGGATTGAACCGGGGACCTCATGATTATGAATCATGCGCTCTAACCAGCTGAGCTATCTCGCCATTGCATTTTTGCGGTGCAAAGATATGCTTATAATTTTAAAGTGACAAATTTTTTAATGCTTTTTCGTAAAAAAATCGTTTTTTCACATAAAAAACAGATGTTTTCATCAAAAGTCACTTGTTCGTAAATTCATAATTAAACTAAAAATAGTCAATAAATGTGGACAAGAATTGGTTTTATGAATTTATTTTAATATCTTGCGACTGAGATACAAAGAGTTATAAACAAACACTATACATTTTCAGAATGGGTAAAGAGAAGATTTATATTGAATATCCGCTCAAGGGAAGTGCATCGATGATATGGCGATATATAGGAACAAGTGCCGGACTTTCACCATGGTTTGCCGATAGAGTGGAGAATATAGACCGTACATTTACTTTTTGTTGGGGAAAAAGCGAAAAGAGGGTAGCCCATCTTGTTGCCCAAAGAAACGGTGTCTATGTAAAATTCCGTTGGGATGACGAAAGCCAAAGTACATATTTCGAGATGAGAATTGCCTATAACGAACTTACAAGGGAACATACTCTTGAGGTAACCGATTTTGCCGATAAGGGAGAGGTGGAAGACCAGAAAGACCTTTGGGACTCACAGATTGAGAACTTGAGAAGGCTATCGGGAATGTAATTGCAATGAATATATGGTTTTGCAAAATTAACGGCAAAATCATATATTTTATACCATCTTTTAGATAAATCCCGGAAATATTCTGCACTCTCTGTAAAAAACATTGAAGTAAACTTCATGTTTCTCGCTCGTTTGTTACTATCTTTGTATTATAAATACAAAATAGGCTGCGCTCGTTGGGAAACATCAAATTTTTCAATTTGTGTTTCACTCGCTTGCACTATCTTTGTAAAATGATATACGAAAATAGGCTACGCTCGTTGGGAAACATCAAATTTTCAATTTGTGTTTCACTCGCTTGCACTATCTTTGTACAGAAAATCCTTTCTTTGATACGCGGAACGGCTTTTCTGTACATTTATATGAATAAAAACATACTTAAACAGGTATAGATAAACTATGAAATTACCTTGGTTGAAAATAAAGAAACTTGACCTTTTCATTCTTAGGACATTCGCTACCAACCTCATGGCTACTTTCCTTATCTGCCTGTTCATCTTCATAATGCAGTTGCTATGGAGATGGGTCGATGATTTTGTAGAGAAAGGTCTCGATTTTTTCGTTCTTGCCCAATTCTTTGTACTTAGTTCAATAACGCTTGTTTCCCAGGCACTTCCGCTCGCCATATTGCTTGCATCGCTGATGACTTTCGGAAGTTTCGGTGAAAAACTTGAGCTGCTGTCTATGAAAGCTGCGGGAATACCGTTGTTCAGAATTATGCGCCCGCTTATATTGCTATGTACAGTTCTATGCTTTGTGTCGTTCTATTTCCAGAACGTGGTAAGTCCATATGCACAAATGAAGCTACTAACGCTAATGTACTCAATAAAACAGTCGTCACCCGAGAGTGAAATACCCGAAGGCGTATTCTACGATAAGTTGGAAGGATATAACATTTACGTAGGCAAAAAGAACAAGGAGACCGGAACTTTATACGATGTTATGATATATGACATGTCTGCCGGCTTCGAGAATGCCAACATTCTTGTATCCGATTCGGCTACCATAAAGAGTACTGCCGATGAAAGGCACATGATACTGAGCATGTATAGCGGCGAACAGTTCTCGAACCTTACCGACCAGCAGGTGAACAAGAAAAATGTACCTTACAGGCGTGAGACATTCAGCCGTAAGGATGTCATGATTGAGGTCGATGGTGGGTTTGAGATGAAGGACGGCTCGTTCCTTAAAGGAAATGCAGCAAGCAAGAATATAAAAGAACTTGAAGTTGCAATAGACTCACTGGGAACCGCCAACGATAGTATAGGACTTGACAACTGGACCACAGTCAAACGTACCACATACAAGGCTACCAACAAATTCAATGCCGATGATTCAACATATATGCAGAAGAACAATCTCTACAACATAAATGTCGACAGCATATATAACATAGCTTCAAACCATTCAAAGCTTGTATGGAAACGTGCGCAGCTCAACAAGATAAAGCAGCTGAATGTCGATTATGATATAAAACGCAGTGTAATGCGTTCGCTTGACAAGGACCTTAACAAGCATAAGATAACATGGTGGGAGAAATTCACGCTGTCGCTTGGATGCCTTGTATTCTTCTTCATAGGTGCACCGCTCGGAGCCATAGTACGCAAAGGAGGACTTGGTTACCCGGTACTCATTTCGGTTGCAACATTCATACTTTACTATATTTTCAATACCTCAGGTTCAAAGATGGCACGTGAGGGAGAATGGCAGATTTGGTATGGTGCATGGCTAAGCACAATAATACTTGCACCGCTTGGGGCCTTCTTCACATACCAGTCGAACAAGGATTCCGGAATATTCAACAGTGATTCAATAAAGGCATTCTTCAGGATGCTTTTCGCAATACCTGAAAAGAGGCATATCACATTCAAGGAGGTAATAATTGAAGACCCCGACTACCAGAAGGATTGCATAATTCTCGAAGAACTGCATAACGAGGTACGTGCTTACAAGAAAACCAACAGGCTGAAGAAACTTCCCGGAATAGACAAAGTGTTCTTCAATAAGAATGATGACACTCTCGAAACAATAAACGATAAGTTAGAGAATATTATCGAAGAAATGGGAAACAGCAAGAACAGAAAAGTTATAATTAACCTTAACGGATTCCCGGTCCTCTCTACACATGCAACGACATCACCGTTCAAGAGGAGATGGATTAATATAGCATCACTGGTAATATTCCCTATAGGAATCATTATTTACCTGCGCGCATTGAAATTTCGCGGAAGACTGGTAAAAGACCTGGTAAAAATAGAATCGAACACAAAGAACTTGATCAATATCATTAAAAAGGAAAAACTTATATAATAATGGATAAATTCATACTGAATACCATAGATGAAGCACTTGACAATTTCA
>JAFYQH010000032.1 GCA_017547205.1 Bacteroidaceae bacterium
GAAGCTGACTAAAAAGGCTCTTTTGTTGTTACACTCGCCCTCAAAATGCTCATTTACGCTTAGTAAACTGTGCTTTTTCGGGCTTCGCAAGCCTAAAAATAGCTCTTTTTATTCAACTTCTCACAAACGAGGGTGTCCCTTTAATACTTTTGGGTCACCCTCGTTTTTTTATTTCACATTTTTGCCATAAAAATTTCTCCGTTTCACAAATGTTTGCGAAATTTGGGCTCAGATAGGTTTACGTGAAACCTAATAAAAGAAAAGCTTATAAAAGACCACAAGATGGCAAACACAGAAAACAAACAGAAATTGGACCAGATTGTAGTCCGTTTTTCGGGAGACTCGGGAGACGGCATGCAGCTGGCTGGAAACATCTTTTCCACTATCTCGGCTATAGTAGGAAATGACATCTGTACATTCCCCGACTACCCTGCCGACATACGCGCCCCGCAAGGAGTGCTTACAGGAGTTTCAGGATTCCAGGTACATGTAGGAGCCGACAAAGTGCTTACGCCGGGTGACAAATGCGACATCCTTGTCGCCATGAACCCTGCTGCATTGAAGACACAATACAAGCACTGCAAGCCCACTGGTGCAATAATCATCGACATCGATTCATTCACGGAGAAGGACCTTCAGAAAGCCGAGTTCAAGACCGGTGACCCCATCGCGGAACTTGGAATAACATGCGAGGTAGTTCCATGCCCCATAACATCGCTGTGCCAGGAGACGCTCAAGGAGAGCGGCATGGACAACAAGAGCATCCTGCGTTGCAAGAACATGCTTGCACTGGGACTGGTATGCTGGATATACGACCGTGACCTCTCGCTTGCCGAGAACATGCTCCGCAAGAAATTCGCAAAGAAGCCGGAAATCGCAGAAGCGAACATAAAGGCCTTGCGTGCAGGATATGACATGGGACACAACACCCACACGTCAATATCCCACACATACAGTGTCGAGAGTGACGCAAGCAAGAAGAAAGGCCGCTACATGGATATAAACGGCAACAAGGCCACCGCATATGGCCTAATAGCCGCTGCCGAAAAGGCAGGTATGAGACTGTTCCTTGGCTCATACCCCATTACACCGGCAACCGACATACTCCATGAACTTGCAAAGCACAAATCACTGGGTGTGGTTACGATGCAGGCCGAGGACGAGATTGCCGGCTGTGCATCGGCCGTAGGAGCCGCATACGCAGGCGCATTGGCATGCACATCCACATCAGGCCCGGGCATATGTCTCAAGAGCGAGGCAATAAACCTTGCGGTGATAACAGAGTTACCCCTGGTAATCATTGATGTACAGCGCGGTGGCCCCTCTACCGGACTACCGACCAAGAGCGAGCAGACCGACCTGCTGCAAGCCCTTTACGGGCGCAACGGCGAAAGCCCCATACCTGTAATAGCCGCCACATCACCTACCAACTGTTTCGACGCAGCCTTCATGGCATGCAAGATTGCCGTGGAGCACATGACACCAGTGATACTGCTTACAGACGCGTTCATAGCAAACGGTTCAGCAGCATGGAAATTGCCCGACCTTGGCTCATACCCAGGCATAGTTCCCCCATACGTCACTCCCGAGATGCAGGAAGGCTGGAGCCCGTACAAGCGCAATCCTGAGAATGACGTACGCTACTGGGCTATTCCTGGAACCCCCGGTTTCACACACCGCATAGGCGGTCTCGAGAAGAGCGCGGCTACCGGAGCCATAAGCAACGACCCCGCAAACCACCACAGCATGGTGGAGACACGCGCAAGGAAAGTGGCAAAGATTGCCGACTGCATACCCGAACAGCAAGTTGAAGGCTGTGAGGATGCCGACTTACTGATTGTCGGATTCGGTGGCACATACGGACACCTTTGCGAAGCCATGCGCCAGATGACCGACGAGGGTAAAAAGGTTGCCCTTGCACACTTCGAGTTCATAAATCCGTTGCCAAGGAATACGGAAGAGATTCTTCGCCGATACAAGAAGGTTGTGGTTGCCGAACAGAATATGGGACAGTTTGCAGGATATCTCCGCAGCAAGTTCCAGGGACTGGAGCTGTACCAGCACAACGAAGTCAAGGGACAGCCGTTCGAGGTTGCAACCCTAGTAGAGTCATTCACTAAAATCATGGAGGGATAATAAGATGAGCGAATACACAGCACAAGATTACAAGTTCGGACAGCCACGCTG
Source organism: Bacteroidaceae bacterium (assembly GCA_017547205.1). GTDB lineage: Bacteria > Bacteroidota > Bacteroidia > Bacteroidales > Bacteroidaceae > HGM04593. The sequence continues at coordinate 2,188 of JAFYQH010000032.1, forward strand.
GTGTCCGGGATGCGGTGACCACTCTTTTTTGGGTGCATTGCACAAGGCTATGGGCGAACTGGGTGTTGCACCACACGACATAGCAGTCATTTCGGGTATCGGTTGTTCATCGCGACTGCCCTACTACATGAACACATACGGTTTCCACACAATTCACGGACGCTCTGCAGCCATTGCTACTGGTGCCAAGGTCGCGAACCCAAACCTCACCGTATGGCAGATATCGGGTGACGGAGATGGCCTTGCAATAGGCGGCAACCACTTCATACATGCAGTACGCCGCAACATCGACCTAAACATGATTCTGCTCAACAACCGCATATACGGCCTCACTAAAGGCCAGTACTCGCCGACATCGGTACGCGGTTTCGTAAGCAAGTCATCGCCATACGGAACTGTTGAAGACCCGTTCCGCCCTGCTGAATTGTGCTTCGGTGCAAGAGGCAACTTCTTCGCACGCTGCGTGGCTACCGACATGGCAGCAGCCGTGGCATGCCTCAAGGCTGCCGCACAGCACAAGGGAGCATCGGTCACCGAGGTACTGCAGAACTGCGTAATTTTCAATAACGGAACCCACGAGAGCATATATACGAAGGAGGGACGTGCCAAGAATGCAATATACCTCGAGCACGGTAAGCCAATGATATTCGGTGAGAACAGGGAATTCGGACTCATGCAGGAGGGATTCGGGCTCAAAGTAGTCAGGATAGGCGAAAACGGCATTACCGAAAACGACATACTTGTTCACGACGCGCACTGTAAGGACACCACCCTACATCTCAAGCTGGCACTTATGGAAGGCCCTGACTTCCCGGTTGCCCTGGGCGTAATACGTGATGTGGAAGCTGCCACATACAACGATGCTGTACATGAGCAGGTCGAAGAAGTCAGCAACAGCAAGAAGTACCACAACTTCAGCGAGCTGCTCGAAACAAACGAGACTTGGGAAATAAAATAATTTATAAAAATAAACACTTGTTATGTGGCAGCGCGGGGACAGGAGCCCGTGCTGCCACTGTTATTTTGCAAGTTGTGAACGCAAGAAGCATCATCATTCCCATCAAAACGGCATTTTTATTTCAGTTTGCAACAAAAAATATATTTAAAAATTTTATCAGACAGAAATATTACGTATTTTTGAAACATGTTGGGTTTAGTGAATTATTATTACAAATAATAAACTTTATCAAACAAAACACCTGAAACATTTATATTAACTCAGGGGTACGGCAACGTCCCCGTATAAAACTAACTTTATATGAAATTCAAATCGGTTGGAAAGTCGCTTTTAGCGGCAACAATCCTGGGAATCACACTTTCCCTGACGCCCACAAATGCATGGGCAGAAACAACCGCCATGCAGCAGCAACAGCAGTATGGCACAGTAAAGGGTGTCGTGACAGCAGACAACGGCGAAGCCATGTTCGGTGCAGTCGTATTTGTTGTAGGTACCACCAACTCATCGGCCGTAGACTTTGACGGCAACTATGAGTTGCAGAACGTAAAGATGGGTTCAACCATCCGCGCAACACTTATGGGCTACACATGTGACGACCAGGTATGGAACGGCGGAGCACTCAACTTCGTGATGAAGGAAGAGACAGCAATGCTCGACGAGATCGTGGTAACAGCCATGGGTATCATGCGTAAGGAGAAGTCACTCACCTACGCCACACAGATGCTCAAGGCCGATGAGCTTATGAAGACACCTGATGCAAACCTCATCAACTCTCTCGAAGGTAAGGTTTCAGGTATCACAATTACTCCAAGTGCCGGTGGTGCCGGTGGTGCATCAAAGATTACTCTTCGTGGTAACAAGTCAATCATGGGTGACAACGCTCCACTTATCGTTGTTGACGGTGTGCCTATGACAAACAGCATCCGCGGACAGATCGGTGACGCAGCATCACTTACATCTGGCAGCAATACGGAGGGTAGCGACCCACTTTCAATGATTAACCCCGATGATATCGAGTCAATGAACGTCCTCAAGGGTGCGAATGCTGCGGCTCTTTATGGTTCACGTGCTGCGAACGGTGTAATCATGATTACCACAAAGAAGGGTAGAGAAGGTAAGATGGAGGTTTCTTTCAACTCAAGCACAACCTTCGACCAGCCTCTTCTTACTCCTGAACTCCAGAATACATATGGTGGCTATCGTTCAAACACCAATACCCTTATACATAACAGCTGGGGTGACCATATGAGCGGAGAGGGAACACACATCTACAAATATGCTGCTGACAAGCAGTATTTCCAAGATACAAACATCGACGGAACAACAAACATGCACGAGGCTCACTTGCGCAACTATGCAGCGGACGATATCGACGATTTCTATGACTGGGGATTGAACGCAACAAACTCTGTTTCAATCTCTGGTGGTACCGAGAAGATTCAGACATACGTTTCGTTCTCAAACACACACTCAAAGGGTATGATTGAGACAAACCGTTACAACCGTAACACAATCGCGTTCCGTCAGACCTACAATCTCTGGGACCGTCTCACCATCAACGCAAGTGCAAACTACAACCAGGCAAAGACAAAGAACCGTGTCGGTGGAGGTACATTGGGCAACCCTATCTACCACCTCTACACAGCTCCACGCGACGTTGACATGGGCTACTACAAGGACAACTATGCAGCAGAAGGCGAATGGTGGTCATCGGGAAGCGCAGATGGTCTCGGCACACAGACATGGTACGAGAACATGGGTGACGGCTGGTGGTTTGAGCAGCGCGGCCACGTGCTCCTCAAGGGCCCTATGCAGCAGTATGCATTCCAGTCTCCAGCCATCAACAACCCATATTGGTTGACAAACATGAACCATGGCGAGACAAACGAGGAACGTTTCTCGGCTTCAATCAATGCTACATACAAGATTCTTGAAGGCTTGAACTTCCAGGCACGCGTATCTATTGACCATGCCAAGTATCAGAGCGAGGGTGGACGTTATGCTACCACATGGTACGACACCGAGATGTATCGCTACGGAACATACTATCTCGACAATAACCGCACAAATGAAATCTATACCGACTACATGCTCTCTTATAATAAGGAGTTCGGCAAGGATTGGGCACTCTCTGCTAGTGTTGGTTATGTAGGCCACACCATCAAGAGTACAAACACCAACACTTATATCGGTGCTGCAACCAATGACATGACTGTAGGTGGCGTTGTAATCGGCATCCCAACAAGTGTAAACATGTTCGAGCCAAACTACGGTGGTGCAGGTGTTACCAGCAAGAGCACAAGCTCCAACTGGGACCAGGCTGCCCTTGTGACAGCACAGGTAGGATGGAAGGATGTAATCTTCATCGACGGTTCATACCGTAGAGACTGGTACCGTGCATTCAAGCAGTTCGAGTACCTTGGAACATCGGACAACTACGGTTACTTCGGCTTCGGTGCAAATGCCATCCTCAGCGACATCTTCAAGTTGCCAAAGTGGTTCACATATGCAAAATATCGTTTGAGCTACTCTGAGGTAGGTAACTCTATTCCAAACAACCTCTACAACTTTGTTAGACAGAACCTGGTTCTTGGTACAACTGGAATAACTTCAAGAAACAGATTCGTTCCTATTCCAGAGAAGACAAAGTCTTTCGAGACAGGTCTTGAGATGCAGTTCCTGCGTGATTGCCTCACATTCGACATCACATACTACAACTCGGCAATGCACAACTCATACCTTGAGGTTGCAAGCTCAAGCGGTAAGTCACAGCCTGTAAACAGCGGTATCATCCGTAACCAGGGTATCGAGATGACATTGGGATATGACTGGAAGATCAACAAGGACCTGCGCTGGAAGACAGCAGTGAACTTCTCATACAACCACAACAAGATCGAGGAGACCAACAAGGACAAGTATGGCAACAGCAAGGACATGGCTACATCATTTGCCGAGGGTAAGATACAGCTCATGTACAGAAAGGGTGAAGCTTACGGAGACCTCTATATAACTGACTTCACACGCTACAAGGAGGATGTATACAAGTACACAACAAAGGAGACTGTAATCATCGACCGCATTCCTACAGAAATGGATGTAATACGCTACAGCACAACTCCTGTAACAGATGCCGAGGGCAATGTCATAAGCGAGCTTGTAAACAAGGCTGGCGATATCTACATCACAAACGGCAAGCCTTCACTCGGCGGTTACGTTAGTGTAACTGATGGTGGTTCACTCCGCGTGCGCGATGCAAACAAGAAGTTCCAGAAGTATGCAGGTAATGTAAACAGCAAATACCAGCTCTCTTGGTCTAACACTCTTACATACAAAGACTTCTCATTGTACTTCCTCATCAACGGACGTATTGGTGGTAAGGTTGTATCACTCACAGAGGGTTATCTCGACGAGATCGGTTCATCAAAGCGCACAGGCGATGCACGTCTTTATGCCGAAGAGAACAATATCAGAACAAGCGACGGACGTTTGGGTATGTATGTAAACGACGGACGCAACCTTGTTTCTGTTGAGGACTACTACACATTCGTAGGTTCAAGCTACGTAGGTGACTACATCTACGATGCAACAAACTTCCGTTTGCGAGAGCTCTCACTCGGTTACACATTCCGCAACCTCTTTGGTGAGAACAAGAACCTTAGCCTGTCACTCGTATGCCGCAACCTCTTCTTCCTTTACAAGGATTCTCCAGTTGACCCAGACGTATCTTTGTCAACAGCAAACGGTTTGGGCGGTATCGACGTATTCAACTATCCGTCGGCACGTACATACGGTATCAACCTCAAGGTTAACTTCTAAGGAAGAGTTACAGTACAAATTACAAATTTTAAAAGTTTAAGATATGAAAAAATATATAATGCTAGCAGGCTCACTGTTCTTTGCCTCAATAGCAACGCAATCGTGCCTCGATTACGATGATCCGGGAGATGAGGCCAATCTCAACATGATCCAGACCGAGACAACCCATTACGTAGGAAATGTCGACAGTATTCCTTACTTGAACCAGCCGACCGAAGAGGGAGTAAAAGCAGCCATTGATACCCTGAAGAACAAATACGGTTACTTTGGCCAGTGCCTCAGCGGTATCTATATGATGCGTGGTGGTAAAGAGGGTCAGATGCCAGCTGCACACGCTTATCAGCGTCAGTACAGCCTTGGCCCCGACCTCTATGCACAGTATTTTACAGTGCCTCACAAGGACTTTATGTACGGTACACTTACATCGACTTACAATGTATCGGCAGAGTTCAACGGTGGCCCTCTTGGTGCATACACATCGGCAAAGAATGCTTTCATGCCAATGCTGAACCACCCTCTTGTTGACTCAATCCCCGAGATCAAGGCCATCACCCTGCTCTACTACTGCTTAACAGCACAGGAGCAGGCCGACCTTGCAGGACCTTTCACCTATCTTGAGGACAAGAAGAACTCAGAAGAGCCAGAGGAGTACAACGATGTCAAGACCATCTACTACGGTATTGTAGATAACCTCAACACAATCGTTGCATGCTTGAAGCACTTTGAGACACGCCCCGATTGGTACAAGGAGCAGATTCTTGGAATCATTATAAATGATTTTTACTTCACTACAGGATATGATCTGCTTGCAGGAATTACCGACTTTGACTCATACATCAGATTCGCGAACTCATTGAAGCTCCGTATGGCGATGCACATTGTCAAGATAGAACCTGAGACAGCAAAGAAATGGGCTGAGGAGGCTGTTGCTGATGGTGTCATCGAGGACACATTCCACCAGCACGGTGTGTTCCCAATGATAAACAGTTTCAACTTCCCTCTTGCTGACATTGCAAATGCTTGGGGCGACCTTCGCCTGTGTGCCTCTTTCGAGAGTCTACTCATGAGCCTTGACCACCCATACTCAAAGTATCTGTTCACAAATAACATCAACGATATTCCAAATGCCAAGACAGGCGAAGTCCTGCCAACAGACACACGCCTCTGCGGTATCCGTGCAGGTGTACTTGTAGGCGACGGCCAGACATACGCCCTCAACAAGCGTCAGGCATACTCTACTATCAGCACCGAAGTTGTTGCAAGCAAGTTCTGTCCTCTGTACTTTGTCAAGTGGTCAGAGGTTGACTTCTTGCGTGCCGAAGGTGAATTGCGTGGCTGGGACATGGGCGGTACTGCTCAGTTCTTCTACGAGCGCGGTATCGAGAATGCATATCTCGAGGATCCAATGTCTGGCTCGGAATACTCAAACTATGTATATGACTACATGCAGCAGGACAAGCCTGTTGACTACATCAGCATTGACCCTATCGGTGACGGTGATCCATGGGCAAGCGTAACAAAGATTGGTGTAAGATGGAACGAAGGCGATGACGATGAGACAAAGCTCGAAAAGATCATCACCCAGAAGTACCTTGCACTCTTCCCACTCTCTACAGAGGCTTGGACAGAGATGCGCCGTACTGGCTATCCAAAGATGTTCCCTGTACTCAATACCGACGATGGTGACGGTTCTATCGAGCAGGGTGACATGATTCGCCGTATTCCTTGGGTTCCAACCGACCCTGTTGCTGCAAACATGGTTGAAGCAAGCGGTATTCCAGCACTTGGTGGCCCAGACGAACAGGCTACACGTCTGTGGTGGGATGTTGATGTACCGAACTTCTAAAGAACCATTCATAATTATAGAATGCTCTCTGGTTTTTACTTCCAGGGAGCATTTTTATTTACTGCAAACAATATTTTAGTTTAAAGACATACACAAAATTATGTGACAAAAAGTTTGTTCTTCTAAAGTAAATCACGATATTTGCTAAACTAAAGGAAGTATTGATCAAGGCTATTTTGACATATTGCAAAACCTTTTTCTCATTTGTTTAAAATTGGATAAAAATAAAAGAACAATTAAAAATATTTTATTCACAAACTAACCTAAATCCCAACTTTATGAAAAAGATTTACTTAATGCTCTTTACACTGTTGTGTACCGTTTTCGCGGCACAGGCAGCAAAGGTGACCGATCTCTCACAGTTGAGCGACGACAAGCTTTACACAATCCGTTCGGAGCGTGCGTTCTTGTTGTACCAGTCGGGCAAGCTTGTATCAAGCAATGGTAAGACAGTGAGCGCTACACGCGACCCACAAGACCCCAACCAGCAGTTCCGCATTGAAAAAAGTGGTTCAAGCTACCTTCTCTACAGCGTTGGTGCAAAGAAGTATGTAATGTGTACAGTAGCAAACAATGTAACATTCAATGCAACCAGAGGTTCAAATTTGACTATCACAAGCACTGGTGGCGCAGCTTACCCTTGGAAGTTAAAACTCGGTAATTTCTACCTTAACTCACAGGACCCCAACCAGACCGATACTGGTCTTGTTGTAGACAATTGGTCAACAACTGATGCCGGAAACAGCTACATCATCGAGGAGGTAACAGACGGCGAGGAAGGTGGCGAGACAGGCGGCAACAGCCAGGAGGTGTATGACTTCACAGGCTTTGGTGTTGAGGCATTGCTCGAACTTTTCAACAGCGCATTGGAGCAGGGCCGCAATTATCCTACAATGGAAGAGTTTGCAGCAGCAGGTATCCAGGCTTCTGATATCGCATTCGTTCGTTCACACGTTCGCCGTGCAAACATCATGAGCCGCGAGGACCGCGTAAACAAGAACACATACCAGAACCGTAACCTCTTCCTGAACATCCCTATGGATTATGGTAAGGATGGCGGTACTGGTTATCCCGAGGCAAAATTCAATGCCGATGTTTTCTCAATGTGGCAATATACAAACCTCTTCGGTTCATGGAACCACGGTTTCTTTACAGCACCGGGTGCATGGGTCGATGCAGCTCACCGTAACGGTACCGACATCATGAGTGGTATCGCATTCTTCGAGAGCTGGACAGGTGACGGCGACAAGACCTTCAGCGCAATGATTACAAGAAAGAACAGCGACGGCACATACAAGTATGTGAAGCCGCTCATCAACATCCTCATGTTCTTTGGCGCAGACGGTATCAATTACAACTGGGAGGACAACAGCTGGAGCAACAGCGACATCGTTGCTTTCCACAAGGCTCTTTGGAAAGAGGCAGCAAGAGTAGGTTTCGACAACTACCACAGTGCAATCTACACAAGCACATCTTCATTGGCAAGCAACCAGACAAGTGCCATTGATGCTCTTTATGGTACAAAGACAACCGGTAAGACACACGACCTGATGCTCAACTACCAGGCAAACGACATTGCTGCCGGCTTGGGTGCCACATACGATGCTATCAAGGGCGCTATGGGCGAAGCCGACAATGTATATGCAGGTGTATGGATTGCATCAATGGACCGTCGTTGGACAAACCTCGAGGGCAACAACATGGGTATATGTCTTTGGGGCGAGCACGACCAGAGCCGTTTCTACAGCTTCAATGCCGGTGATGGTGTATATAACATCCAGGGCAACTACCAGAGACTTCTTGAGCGTGCGATGTCAGGTGGTAACCGCAACCCGGCTACACGTCCTGCACTCAGCAACACAGGCAACAACTGGGTAACAGAGAACGGCAAGCTTCCTTTGCAGACTTTCGCAGGTATGGCACACTGGATTCCAGAGCGTTCAGCAATCCAGGGCGACCTGCATTTCCGTACACACTTTACACTCGGTAACGGTGACCGCTACTTCTACCAGGGCAAGAAGTCACACAACAGCGCGTGGTACAACATGAGTTCACAGGACCTCGTTCCAACATACCGTTGGTTGCGGTACAAGAGCAACACAACAACTGTAAGCACAGACATTGACGTGAACTACACACACCTTGACGCTTACACAGGTGGTTCTTGTATCGAACTTACAGGTGCAGCAACAACAGCAGGTACAGACATCATCCTCTACAAGACAAACCTTGTAGCAGGTGAAGGCGCATACGCAAAGCTTGCTGTGAAGACATTGAAGGATGTCAACGCATCAGACCTCTACCTCATTGTCAGAAAAGGCAACAACACTTGGTTGGAGTTCCCATACGGCGAGCTTTCCGGCAAGACTTGGGAAGAGAAGAAGATTGCACTCAACGGCATCAACAAGGGTGACGTTATCGAGCGCATCGGTCTTCGAGTAAAGGGCAGCAACAACGATTATCAGCTCTATGTAGGTAAGCTTGAGCTCAACGACGAGACATACATCGACCCGGCTGCTGTTAAAGACCTTATTGCAGAGGTTAAGAATGAGACAAAGAGTACTATGAACCTCAAACTCCACTGGAACGTTGATGCAACAGCAAAGACACGTGCTGCATGGGGATTGGTTTACAATGACGAGGCAAACATCGACCACTTCGAGGTATTGTACAAGAATGGCGAGGACGGCAAGGTGGCACTTGTAGGTACAACATCACAGTGGGCTACATTCGTTGGCAACATTGAGTTCGCAAGCGTAAACGACGTTCCATTCATTGGTGTACGTTCAGTATCTACAGACCTCAAGACATACTCTCCAATTGTTTGGGTTGAGGTTCCACGTGGCAACCAGGCAAGCTTGCCAGAGAAGGTTGAGGAGGATACATACGGTATCAGCCAGATGGACCCTGCATCAAACGGTGCAGACGCAGCACGCGAACAGCGTTATGTAACAAAGGTTACAACAAGCGGTGCTACACAGAACCTAAACTACAGCGCAAGCAGCCCGGTTGCCGATGGTACACAGTATGCCGATGCACGTAGCCACGTCCTTGAAATTGCTCAGGGTCAGAATGTCACAATGACAATCGTTGGTGCAGACAAGAACGACGGTTTGAAGTGGTGCTTCGGCGGTGGCTGGCTCGACCTCAATGGCAGTGGCGACTTCGACCACCCACTCCCAGTTGAGCGTACAGCTGCCGAGATTGCAAAGGGCAAGACCGAGGTTGACCCAGAGGGTGAGCGTATTTTCTTCGTGGGTACACACGAGGCTGCAACACCAGAGATCCAGAACCCAGGTATCACATTCACATTCAAGGTTCCTACAGATGCAACACCGGGCGACAGCCGTTTGCGTATCGTATTCTCTGACGCATGGTTCGCCGGTTCATTCCTCCCCACAGGTTTGACAAACAAGGGCTTTACAATTGACTTCGGTGTGAAGATTACAGGTAACAATCCGGGCCGTAAAGCAGAAGACACACGCGACCAGGGCGTTGCAGATGAGCCAGAGCTTTTGAGCGGCAATACATCAATCGAGGAGGTTGCAGGTGAAATCTCTACAGCCGAGGGCTTTGAGGGTGTTATTGAAATTGCCAACGCAGACGTAGCTTGGATTTACACAGTTGACGGCAAGCTCGTAGAGTTCGTGAAGAACCCAGTGACAGTTGCAGTTGAAACAGGCGTTTACCTTGTGAAGATGCAGAAGGGCAACGTTATCCGCAGTACAAAGGTATTGGTAAAGTAATAAACAATAGACCTAAAGCAACATAATGGTAGTGCGCCTTTTGGGCGCACTACTTTTTTTGTATCTTCGCAAGACCAAACAGACACAAGAATGCAAAAGACAAGTACACGCCAGGGCATTCTGGCCCTCTCCCCCATCATCGTACTGCTGACGATTTACCTTGCAGGCTCCATTGTAGCCGGCGATTTCTACAAGATTCCCATAGCGGCGGCATTCATGGCAGCATCTGTATATGCCATTGCCATATCACGTGGCGAGAGCCTCAACAGCCGCATAGAGAACTTCTCGCAAGGAGCGGCCAACCCACGCATAATGTACATGATATGGATATTCATCCTTGCCGGTGCATTTGCCGCATTGGCAAAGGCCATGGGAGCAGTTGACGCGACAGTAAACCTTACGCTAAACCTCATACCCGGCAACTACCTGCCGGCCGGCATCTTCATTGCCGCGTGCTTCATTTCAATGTCTATAGGCACATCGGTAGGCACTATTGTCGCACTCACACCTGTTGTGACAGCCCTCGCTGCACAGATTGGCTGCGACACGGCATGGCTCGTGGCAATAGTGGTGGGCGGTGCATTCTTCGGAGACAACCTATCGTTCATATCGGACACCACAATCGCCGCCACGCAGACACAAGGCTGCTCCATGCGCAGCAAGTTCCGCACGAACATAAAACTGGTTACGCCGGCAGCCATTGCCGCGCTGCTTCTTTACGCATTCAGCGGCAACAACATCGAGGATATTACAGCACCGGCCGTAACCTTCACCGAGGGATTTAAATGCCTCCCCTACATAATTGTCATCGCCACCGCACTTTGCGGAATGAACGTGCTTGCAGTGCTTCTGCTTGGAATTGCCGCAGCCGGCTGCATGGGATTGGTATACGGCACACTCGACAGCATAAGCATATTCACAGAGATGGGAAGCGGCATCATGGGCATGTGCGAACTTATCATTGTTACCATGCTTGCGGGTGGTCTGTTGGAGATTGTAAGAATAAACGGCGGACTTGACTACATGATTCGCATAATAACGCTGCGCGTGCGCTCAAGAAGAGCCGCAGAACTTGCCATAACCGCATTGACTGCCCTTGCTAACCTGTGCACTGCCAACAACACCATTGCCATACTCACGGTGGGTGACATCTCACGTGACATATCAAAGAAGTACAGCATATCGCCGCGCCGCGCTGCAAGCCTGCTCGACACCACATCGTGCGTGGTGCAGGGCATCATTCCCTATGGTGCACAGCTACTCATGGCAGCAGGACTGGCGCAGGTATCACCGTTGGAGATAATACCGAACCTATACTACCCCATGTGCGTGGCAGCAGCAATAGCAGTTTCAATAATTATAAAGGGCAAGCAAGGATCAACTGTTAAAATCGATTAAAAGACGAGGGTGTTTTTGCACATTTACTTGACTTTGCGGCATACAGAGAGCTACATTCGTTTATAAATAAAAATACAATCATGAAAAGATATTTATATACGCTACTGTTCTACACTTTATCCTCATCCATTGCTGCACAGTATTATCCAACAGACACGTTACAACTGAACAAAGCGTTCCATGCCATTGTCAAAGGAGACAACACATATGAAAAACAGTTGGATTTTTTCAAAGCATTTCCATCTACATGGTTGGAGTACACCTTAACATATCTTTACTCCCCAGAAAAGGATTTCGACATTAGTATGAGCCAACTGGCATCAGAGCATTGTACAATATTTGGAGATAGCCTTTACCTTATTGACAACACAACATACTGCAATAAATATGTCAACCTAGTCATAGGACTGAATGATACAGGAGAAAACTGTATCGTTCTACAAGAGAAGCTACATGCGACAATGAGAAAAAGAGACAACACCATGATGCATATAATTTCGAAACTGCGCAAGGGACATCAGATGCAATTTTGGGCATTCTATTGGTCGAGTACTGCTGAAACATCATGGCACGAAGAATTTATCAGACTATACGACAGACATCGAAGCAGATATCCTAAAGAATGCGAAATAATGAAGATTGCCTATGGGATTTTCGAGAACGGAATTGATTATCCAAATTTGCTGCCACATACCGAAAACCAGTAAAATACAACTTTCTTATAACAATTCGGTAATTTAACAAACTTGCATTTGACGAAGGGTTGTTACTTTGGAATAAAAAACTATGCCACATTCTAACAACCCCAGTAAAAGAAGACCAAGCATCTTTGAAATTGCAAAAATGTATAATGAACCTGAAAGAAAAGAAAGCAAAACAAAAGTTATTATAAATTCAAACAGGTTACGCTACGGATACAATGCCACTATTAGCGCATTTCTGGCTACTGCATATGACGATAACGGTAAAAAGGTAGATTCCATGCAGGGATATTTTCTTGAGCCAAAGACTGATTATGATCTTGCAACAACAAGGAATTCGGATACAGCCATTATGCCTGGAACATATAACATAACACCCAAGTGGCATGAAGACCAAAAATATGAATGGTATTTGAGAAACACTAAAGGAAGGACAGGCATTGCTATACATGGTGGAAGAAACGGCAATAACACAACAGGATGTCTAATACCCGGCTGCAGTTTTAACACATTCAGGCATGAAAAAGGCGACAGTCTCACAATAAACAATGCCAACGAAAAGAAGAAAGAACTTTTTGACTTTTTTAAAAAATACGGAAATGGCGGCTCAGCGGATATTTCGGGTTGGTATATAGGCAATAATCAAGAATAAAGTGTTGCCAGTCTGTACATGAAAAACTTAATGTCTCCCACACCTCTGAACTGGGTTCTAAACGCTTTTATTTTGGCATTGAAAGACTCTGC
>JAFYQH010000033.1 GCA_017547205.1 Bacteroidaceae bacterium
CACATCAGACCGCAATCACATCTACCTCACCTCAAACACATACAATGTCGCTACAGGTACAAAACACACCAACACAGATGCCATACGCATACAGCAAGCCACAACAGAGCGTGCCGGTGCAATGCGTGCCCAGCAGGTAATCGACCTCAATACGGCCAAGAAGAACATTACCGAACTTCAGGACGAAGTCGCCAATTTGGGCAGGGTACTTGATGCTGTCGGCAGTAGATTCAATATACTTTCGGAACAGATAGACGGAGTAAAGAACGCAGACCTCGTTGCACTATCAGAGAACATTGCCGACCTGCGTTCCCTTTTGGAGACACTTGATACAGAGATGGGCGAAGCAGAAGATGACATCATAGTCTTACGCAATGACATCAACGATATTCAGGACATACGCACTATCAGCGTTGATGTAAAAGACCGTTTCCTTATCCTGCAAGGTGCTGCACCCCTCTTGGAAAGGAAGCTCATTCCTTACCTCTTCCGTCTCACAAAGAAAGCCAACCGCAAGCGATACAAGAACAGTGCCGGAGTAAAGAGCCGAAAGAAGAACAGGCCACGCAAAGGTTGGCATCTTATGGGTAACAGGACAACCCTCAATGTGGATGCTACCACCTTTGAGGTCTCAATCAACACCACAGTACACGGCAACGACAAGCGAGAGGCAAGTTACTCCTATCACCCTATGGACTTCATCAAATTGTCTAACGATTTGAACGGCCATAAGCAGGTTGCATACGGCAAGAGGCTCATTTCACTTTGGAATGAAGAGAAAGAACGGGAGAGGAAAGTATCACTCAAGTAATGTCAGTTGCTTGCGCAAGTATCCGCTATTAACCATTATTAGGATTGAAGCAATATTGTCTTTTTTCTCACTCCTGCATCATCCGCCTTATGTTGTTGCGGGCCTGGTGTATGCAACTTTTCACGTTTCCTGTAGTTGTCCCCAGTTCTTCAGCAATCTCGATGTATTTGTAGCCTTTGATGCGCATTGTCATTGTCATGCGCTGGCGGGGCGGGAGTTGCATCACCATACTCAGCAGTTCTTTGCTGCAGTATAGTTCCTCGGCGTCGGGTGCGCTGTCGGTGTATTGAACTTCGTCGTTGGTGAACAGGGTGTATTGGTTTTCTGCTTTCCTTGCGTTGTTTTTGAAAGTGTTTCCCATTATCTTCTTCGTCCATGCCGTAAAACTGCCGATAGGCTTGTATTTATCTATCTTGTACATTGCGACCAGCAATGTATCCTGCAGAAGGTCGTCTGCCGCGTCCTGGCTACGGGTGAGGGCCAGTGCATATGAGTACAGCTGTGTCTGCAATGCAATTATGTTGCCGCAGTGTGTCTCGAATTCTGCTATACAGTCAATCCTCTCCCTTTTCGCAATATTGTAGGTACTTGCCGGATTTTCGTCGGTTTCCGCATGATACTTCCTTTCTATGGTGTGTCCCATTTGTTCTGCTTTATTTTGTCATCTAATATAATGCCTGAAAGTGCGAAAATGTTAGTTCTGCATTTTTTTTTAGCTGAATATTGCTTCCTTTAGCTTGCCTGTGCTTGTCTGTGTGTTGCATTTATTATATTATAATATAATGTATGGATTTTGGCATGCTTCTCTTTAGAAAATGATGGCTGTTGAAGAATATCTGTTCGGGCGGGTGTGGTGCTAAATTAATTTTTGAACATTGTCATAGTTTTTGGGAAAAAAGGCTATCTTTGCAAATTGAAGTATTTTAGGTGTGCCTTGCGCACTGTTTTATTGTACAGGAAATAAAAAATACAACATATGAACATTTCTTTTAATTGGCTCAAGGAGTATGTCGATTTCGACATGACACCCGAGGAGGTGTCTGCTGCGCTCACTTCAATAGGTCTTGAAACCGATGGCGTTGAGGAGGTGCAGACCATCAAGGGCGGTCTCGAAGGTTTGGTTATAGGCGAGGTGCTTACCTGTGTCGACCATCCCGACAGCGATCACCTGCATATAACAACCGTAAACCTCGGTGACGGCAACCCCGTACAGATAGTATGCGGTGCGCCGAATGTGGCTGCAGGTCAGAAGGTTGTAGTTGCAACCATAGGTACTAAACTTTATAGTGGTGACGAGTGCTTTACCATAAAGAAAGGCAAAATCCGTGGTGCAGAGTCTTTCGGTATGATATGTGCCGAGGACGAGATAGGCATAGGCAATAGCCATGACGGAATCATAGTCCTGCCGGCCGATGCAGTTCCCGGTACACCGGCCAAGGAGTACTACAACATCAAGAGCGACTACCTAATTGGTGTTGACATCACACCTAACCGTGCCGATGCATGCTCACACTACGGCGTTGCGCGCGACCTGTATGCATATACAAAGCAGAACAAGGGTGCAAGTGCGTTGCAGCGTCCCTCATGCGATGGTTTCAAGGTCGATGACAATTCGCTTGAAATCGGCATAGAGGTGCAGAACAGCGAGGCTTGCATGCGTTATGCTGGTGTTACCGTCAAGGGTGTTACAGTAAAGGAGAGCCCCGATTGGTTGAAGGAGAAACTTCAGATAATAGGTATACGTCCTATAAACAATATCGTAGACGTTACAAACTACATACTCCATGCATACGGCCAACCCATGCACTGCTTCGATGCGGATAAGATTAAGGGCGGCAAGGTTGTTGTGCGCACAATGCCCGAGGGCACTCCATTCGTTACTCTTGACGGTGTGGAGCGCAAACTGTCGGAGCGTGACCTTATGATATGCAATGCCGAGGAGCCTATGTGCATCGCCGGTGTGTTCGGCGGTCTTGAGTCTGGTACCACCGAGGAGACAAAGAATGTCTTCCTTGAGAGCGCGTATTTCCATCCTACATGGGTGCGCAAGACATCGCGCCGTCATGCGCTGCAGACCGACTCGTCGTTCCGTTTTGAGCGCGGTACCGACCCCAACAACGTCATCTATGCACTGAAGCAGGCTGCAATGCTCATAAAGGAACTTGCCGGCGGTACAATATCTATGGAGATAAAGGATATCTATCCCGCGCCTGTCGAGGATTTCAAGGTGGAACTTGAGTATAGTTACGTGAATAACCTTATCGGCGTTGAGCTCGCTCCCGAGACAATCAAGAACATCGTTACATCACTCGAGATGAAGGTTGTTACAGAGACAACCGAGGGTGTCTCATTGCAGGTGCCTCCTTATCGCGTCGATGTGCAGCGTCCTTGTGATGTGGTTGAGGATATTCTCCGTATATACGGATACAACAATATTAATTTCGATACCACTTTGCACTCTTCAATCATTACCAAGGGTGCCGAGGATAAGTCACATAAGTTGCAGAATCTTGTTTCGGAGCAGCTAGTAGGTTGCGGTTTCAATGAGATTCTGAACAACTCGCTTACGGCAGCAGCCTACTATGACGGACTCGAGAGCTACAAGAGCGAGAATCTTGTACGCCTGATGAACCCATTGAGCAACGACCTGAACGTTATGCGCCAGACACTGCTTTTTGGCGGTCTCGAGAGCATACAGCGCAACGTCAGCCGCAAGTTTACCGACCTCTGTTTCTTCGAGTTCGGAAACAGCTACCGCTTCGATGCCGACAAACGTGTTGAGGAGAAGATTCTCAGCCCCTATAGCGAGAGTTATCACCTAGCTCTTTGGATGACCGGCAACAATGTCGCATCTTCATGGATTGAGGCAGGACGCCCGTTGTCGGTGTATGATCTCAAGGCTGTTGTAGAGCACATCTTCGACCGTCTCGGTTTCAAGACCGGAATGCGCCTTGTCACAACATTCAGCGATGATATATTCTCAGCTGCAATCCAGGTTCAGGCACAGAGCAACAAGAAGGTTATAGCGCAGTTGGGTATCCTACGCAAGAAGGTTACAAAACGATTCGACATCGATGCCGAGGTGCTCTATGCCGACATCAATTGGACCGAGCTCATGAAGGCCATAAAGAATACCAAGATCGGTTACGCCGAGATAAGCAAATATCCGGCTGTGAAGCGCGACCTTGCACTGCTCATTGACAAGAATGTGACCTTTGCACAGATAGAGCAGGTGGCTCGTGAGACAGAGAAGAAACTTCTCAAAGCAGTTACTCTGTTCGACGTATACGAGGGCAAGAACCTCGAAGAAGGCAAGAAGAGCTATGCTGTAAGCTTCATTCTTCAGGACGAGAGCCAAACCTTGAACGACAAGGTGATTGACAAGACTATGGCACGTCTCATGGAGAACTTCGAGAAGCGTCTTGGTGCTGTACAGCGATAAATGACTGAAACAATAACATTAAATATTTAATACTATGGGTAGAGCTTTTGAATATCGTAAAGCTGCGAAACTGAAAAGATGGGGTAACATGGCACGCGTTTTTACACGTGTTGGTAAGCAGATTGCAATTGCTGTAAAGGCAGGCGGTCCCGACCCCGATACAAACTCACACTTGCGCGCTATCATCGCCAATGCTAAGCGCGAGAATATGCCAAAGGATAACATTGAGCGTGCTATCAAGAATGCAATGGGTAAAGACCAAAAGGATTACAAGGAGGTTCCTTACGAGGGATATGGTCCTTTCGGTATCGCAATCTTCGTTGATGCTGCAACAGACAACACAACACGTACTGTAGCAAATGTACGTGCCGTTTTCAACAAGTTCGGTGGTACACTTGGTACACAGGGTAGCCTTGACTTTATGTTCACACAGAAGAGTGTCTTTACATTTACAAAGAAGGAGGACCTTGATATGGACGAGCTGATCCTTGACCTTATTGACTATGGTGTAGAGGATGAGTATGATGAGGAGGATAACGAAATCACAATCTACGGCGATCCTAAATCTTTCGGTGCAATACAGAAGACACTCGAGGAGAAAGGCTTTGAAATTACCGGCAGTGAGTTTACACGTATTCCTAACGACCAGAAAGAGGTTACAGATGAGCAGCGCGCTACCATTGACAAGATAGTAGAGCGTCTTGAGGAGGATGATGATGTGCAGAATGTGTATACTAATATGAAGCCTGCAGAAGAGTAAAAATGTTAAAACGGTAAATCGCTGCGTTACGCTTGCATTCGAAATCCTCATTTACGTCCTGTAAATTAACCCGCGGAATGTGGCTTTTCCTCCTCGCTGCTTGGCATAGAATGTAAACACTCTCTGCTCTCGCATGCAGCGTCGGTTGCGGTTTCTCATGCTTCGCAAGCCTTGCGCTTTTCCGTTCAGCACATATTGCATAATTAAAGGTTGCCTGCGGGCAACCTTTAATTATGCAATATGTGTAATCTCACACGTGTGTCGCATTATTGGTGTGTGATAGGGCTGAGGTTGCCTTCGACAACAGTCTCAGCCTTGCCATAACTTATGGTACGAATCCCGGTGGTCTTGTGTTGCCACCGCCGCTTTCTCCAAAGCCGGGTGGGCGTATGCCTCCCGGCCGTCCGAACGATGGCGGTCCTGCCGGTCTGCCGAACCCCGGTGGCCGCATTCCCCCGGCAGGTGGCCATGTCATAGGTGGTCTAGGCGGTCTCGGGGGACGTGGCGGTAATGGGGGCATTGGCCTGTGTATTGGCGGGGGAGCGTCCCAGTACCATAATGCTCTGCTGCTACCGGTCAGTCAGTAGTCTGGTGTTCCCTCGAACACTCCGGCCGATTCATAAGGGTATATGTAGCCGCTCATGGTCATGTTACGGCTGCTGAAGTTGGGGTCCACCGTAGCTGTTGCCTGGTTACTGTGTGCAGTAACAACAACGCTTACAGTTGCCGATACTTGTGGTCCCATTATGCTGTAGTTGTAGTATATGTTGCCTTCGTGGTCCATTTTTAGTTCTTCACCTGTTATGCTGCCTTCGACAGTAATTCCTCCTATGCCGTTGGGTGAGTATATATTGCTGTTGTTGAAGGCGGTCTGTACCACAGCATCTCCGTTGTTTATCGATACGAAATTGGTGCTTGGCGTTACAAAGCGTGTCACTCCGTTGTCGAATGTGATGTTCGATGCCTCAAGTGCCCATGAACCGTTTCTTATCGCCTCTATTGCCTGGACGTATTCAATAGAGTCGTTGCGCATCTCTTCCTGTTCTTCGGCGGCACGCTTCTTGAGTCGTTCGGCGCGCCATGCCTCTTCCTTTTCCTTGCGCGTGAGTTTCTTGCTCTCCTGGGCCTTTCCTATACTGACCGTTGCCGGCAGAATCATCAATATTGACAATGATGCTGCGAGAATGATTCCGATTCTTTTGTTTACGCGGTTGCAGCTCATGCTTCCCGTTTCTTCTTTTCTTGAATTTGTTTTCATGATACTTAGTTTTGGGATTTTATGTAAAAACAAATTTCCGCTCCTTTTTAGAGCAACGATATTGATGAAAAGATGTGAAAAAGCTCGCATGGCCATTCTTTTTTCTGTTTTTTATGAAATAAATGTGTAGTGGGCGCTTTTTTTTGCCTATTGGCTGTTGGGTTTATGTAAAAATGACTATCTTTACGAATAAATCTCTCTATCATAGGTGAAAAGTATATCCTTTGCATATATGGTACTGTTTCTTGCCGTAATGGCATGCGGGACAGGGGGCAATAAAACAGCGTCCGGCGATGCTGTTGACGAAGCATGGGTGCTTGCCGCTCCGGCAGGCTTCATCGTGGATACTGTATCCATCGACACGTTGAGTGTCACTAATCCTTTCATGACCTATGATGCCGGCAGCGGAATGTATCACTTGGTTGCCGACGGCGGCCATATGTGGCTCAGCAGCGACCTGCGTCTCTGGACCGGCCCGTACAATATTATATTGCCCGATTCCTCATCCTGGATAGCAGGGGCTTCATCGGTATATTCTCCCGAAATACACAAACATGGCGGACGGTATTATTACATGGCCTCCTTTGAGCGTGCAGATGATATGGTGTCCGGCAGTGACGGAAAGCCTTTCCCCCGGCGTTCATGCTCGACACTGGTTGCCGACAAGATTACTGGTCCCTACAGGAGTACCGACGCAACGGCAAGCCTGCTCGATGTGCGTGAAAAAGCCATGCATCCGACATTTTGTACCGATGAATATGGTGTCGGGTATATGATATACAATCACGATGCCAGCCAGAACAGTGACGGAACGGTTCAGATAGTGCGCCTTACCGAGGATTTCGGCCGCAGGATGGGTGAGGCATACGTGATGTTCCAGGCTTCAATGCTGCCTTGGTCACGCTCCATGGTGAACGGCGAGGCGTCATTCTCGCCGGTAATGGAATCTCCCGACCTCTTTATTACCGAGGGTGGCAGGATGGGAATCATGTTCACTTCCCGTATCGGTGAAGAGAAGGCCATAGGTGTTGCGTATTCCGAAACAGGGCATCTTGACGGCCCGTGGGTGGTGGAACCGGCTCCGTTGATGAGCGGCAATGTCGGCAACGCCAACATGTTCCATGATTATGACGGCACACTTGTGCTGGTGGCACATAAGGATACCGTAATTGCAGGGGTAGAGCGCACGCTGTTGCAACTGTTCAAGATGGACTCCCAATTTGAGAAACTACAAGTTAAAGGTAATTATAAATTTTAAAGACTATGCGTTTAATTATTCAGCCAAACTACCAGCAGCTTTCATGCTGGGCTGCATCTTATGTAGCAAAGAAGATCAACGAGTTCAAACCTACAGCCGAGAAGCCATTCGTTCTTGGTCTTCCTACAGGAGGTACTCCTCTCGGTACATACAAGGAACTCATCAACCTTTATAACAAAGGTGTCGTAAGTTTCCAGAATGTCGTTACATTCAATATGGACGAGTATGTTGGTCTTCCCGAGGAACACCCCGAGAGCTACCACTCATTCATGTGGAACAACTTCTTCAGCCACGTTGATGTGAAGAGAGAGAACGTGAACATCCTCAACGGTAATGCCGAGGATCTTATTGCTGAGTGCGCACGCTATGAGGAGAAGATCAAGTCATATGGCGGTATCGACCTCTTCCTTGGCGGTATTGGTCCCGACGGACACATCGCGTTCAACGAGCCGGGTTCTTCACTCGCATCACGTACACGTATCAAGACCTTGACAACTGACACCATCATTGCAAACTCACGTTTCTTCGACAATGACATCAACAAGGTTCCCAAGACTGCGGTTACTGTAGGTGTAGGTACTGTAATGGATGCCAAGGAGGTTCTTATCCTCGTTAATGGCCACAACAAGGCTCAGGCTCTCTATCATGCAGTTGAGGGCAACATCACACAGATGTGGACCATCAGCGTGCTGCAGATGCACCAGAGCGGTATCATCGTTTGCGATGACGCAGCTACAGCCGAACTCAAGGTTGGTACCGTGAACTACTTCAAGGATATCGAGCGCGACAACCTGACTCCTTGCTATTGCTCTAAGTAATTGAGTCTGTTCATACAATTGAAGAAGGACAGCCCGCACGGGCTGTCCTTCTTGTGTCATGCCAATCTACAAGGCAGGCAACCTGTTGTGACAATGCGGTTGGTCCACAATGCAAACAGCCTTATTCGGTCTTGAATCCAAGTCTTTTCAGGAAAGCTGTGAACTGCTCGGTGTCAATGACGAAATCTCCTTTCTTGATGCTTATTCCGGTGTTTTCTATTCCGTTTGTCGTTGCTGTGTCCAGTGTTACGAACAGTTTGTCTTTATCTTCAACACTTGTGCCGTACTCTAGTCCTTTTCCTATTTCCGGAGCTATACCATAGGTTATGTCCCCAATCCTGATTCTGCTGATTCTTGTCATTTTTTTTCTTTTTATTTGAATGTTAATATTTCCTCTCTTACAGCAATGTTGTCGGCTTTGAGTACAAGGGTATTGCCGCTTTTTCTTACGCATAAGGCATTGCAGCCGACTATTTCCAGTGTCCCATCTCTGAATTCATGCTCTATGCGTATCTCCGTGTTCATGCATGTTGATGCAATCTTCGATGCGATAAAGTCAAGGTCATTACTCCCGAACGACTCCTTGAGGTTGTTTATAAATGCCATAGCCGGGGTTCCTCCCGAATGGCTGAATGTTATTTTCTTTTTCATTTAATCTTTTTTTTGATGCAAAAGTAGCATTTGTGTCAATTTTAAAGGTTGTTGATTTGACAAACACTGCGTGTTACATTATCTTCATTTGATGGCCGTCCTTGAAAAATATCCCGAAACCTCTCCGCCAGCGTGAATCAAACCACAGGACGGAGTGTGTTGCGTAAATTATTTATAATAATTTTCTTACTACAGTCTAAAGTTGTTTTGTCAATTTGTATATATCGATTATCTTTGTATAATCTGAAATGTAAACTTTTATAAATTTTGACAAATCGTTATGGAATCCTATGGAAAATCAGACGCTCTGCAAATGGGGTGATGGTCTATGGATTTTTATGGTTTGGTGGTGGCAATTAATGGATAATTTTATGTTTAAGAGGTTCGCTTTTCTTATATTTATTCTCTCATACGCGATGTTGGTCTTTCCGCAAATACAGAAAGGTATCGTAAAGACCCGTGGACGCGTTGATGAACGCGGAGTGCATGTTCCTGGTGTGGGTATACCGAATGTATTCATTAAAGTGAAAGGGTCTAATGAGGTCGGCAGTGCGGCTGACGGTTCGTTCGAACTGAATCTACTTGGCAACGACTTCTATCTGGAAAGCGTTATCAAGAAAGGTTATGTACTTGTCGATCAGGATATGCTCTCGAAACAATATCAGCATTCTGCCAACAAGCTGGTCATAGTGCTCACAACACCCGAGCAGCGTGTCAAGGATGAGATTGCTGCAGAAAAACGATTGCGTGCAGCATTGCAGAAGAGGTTACAGGAGAAGGAAAACGAGATTCTTGCACTGAAGGAGAGGAATGAACTCAACGAAGAGGAATACAATAAGGCCCTTAAGGAACTTCTCGCCAGTCAGGAAACCAGTGAAAAGCATATCAAGGAAATGATAGAACGCTATTCTCGCATGGATTATGACCAGCTCGACGAAACAAACAGAATGGTCGCATTCTATCTTGAGCAAGGTGAGTTACAGAAAGCCGATTCCATATTGAAGGCCAAAGGCGATATAAACAATCGTGTGCAGCAGTACCTTGAGCATTCAAGGCTGAACAAGGAAAGGTCCGATGAACTGGAGAAGGAGAAGGCTGAGTTCGCAAAGAGTGAATTGCTTGCATCGCGCAACTTCGAGAACCTTGCTATAGACTGTTACAACAAGCATGAGATATATAAACTTCAGCACTTGAACGATTCTGCTGCTTATTATATAATGCTGAGGGCAAGCCTCGATGAAAGTAATATGCAATGGCAGTTGGATGCAGGAGCATTCCTTGACAATTATATGTCCGATTACGATGCGGCTTTCGGCTATTACGAGAAATCGTTGGCCGGAACAATCGCGAAATATGGCGAAATGCACGATGCGACAGCCGCATGCTTCAATAGCATAGGAAATGTCTATGAACATAAGGGAAATTATCAGAAAGCCCTCGAATATTATATCCGTACTTTCAATATTGAACAGGGATTGCATGGCGACAACAGCCCCGAGGTTTCTGTCTGTCTTAACAATATGGGTGGTGTGTATGGCTATATGGGTGACATGCACAAGGCTATGGAATGTTATGAAAAAGCACTTTCCATCTATATGGTGAAATACGGGGAACTCAATAGCTATGTTGCAACAACCTATAATAACATGAGCGCCCTTCTCAATGGGCAAGGACGATATAGGCAAGCATTGGATTATTCGGTAAAGGCCTTGGATATAGAAATACAGATCTATGGAGACAACCATCCTGCATTGGCTGTAAATTATAGCAATATGGGTCTTACATATGGCAACTTGGGTGACTATAACAATGCTCTCGGGTGCTATCTTAAGGCTTTGGAGATAGAACAGTCCGTATATGGCGAGGTGCATCCGAAGGTGGCTGCAACATACTGCAATATGGGTACATTGTACTCCGAAACAGGTAATTGCCATACAGCTCTCGATTATTACAGTAAGGCTCTGGATATACAACTTGCCGTTCTAGGCAGTTCACACCCGGATGTCGCCACAATACATAATAATATAGGTCAGGCCTACGACAGGTTGGGAAATTTCGGTGAAGCTCTTGCTTGCTATGGCAAGTCGTTGGAGATTCGTCTTGGCATATTCGGTGAGAATCATCCCGAGATAGCGAAGTGCTATCTCAATATAGGTGTGACTCATTTCAATGCCGGTAACTATTCTGCGGCAGTGGAGCATTACAACAGGGCTTTGGAGATGCTGCTTCCTTTATTCGGAGAACAGCATCCCGACGTGGCCATGTTATACAATAACCTTGGTCTGTCGTACGAGAAGACCGGTAACTATGATGCTGCACGTGAAAACTACAACAAGTCGTTGGATATACGCATATCAGTCCTGGGTGATTCCCATCCCGATGTTGCATCGAGTTATATGGGCATTGCCGGTATGTATAATATTCAGGCCGAATATCCACATGCGCTGGAATATTATTCCAAGGCTTTTGAAATGATTGTTGCATCCTTCGGTGACAGACATCCTAAGGTAGCGCTCCTTTATAACAGTATGGGGATTGTCCACTGCAATATGGGTGACATGGATGCGGCAATGGAATGTTACTATAAGGCGTTGGGTGTGCGTATGGAACTTTTGGGTGACAAACATCCCGATGTCGCAGTATGCTATAGCAATATCGCGATGATACACGACAAGAAAGGGGAATATGAAGAGGCTATCCTTAACTACAGGAAGTCTCTTGAAATACAACTTGAGGTGTTGGGTGATAAACACCCCAATGTGGCTGCTACATATAACAATATAGGTATTGTTTACAATAATATGGAACTTTACCCAAGCGCATTGGAGTACTATGAGAAAGCTCTGGAAATTCAGTTGGCAGTTTATGGCGAGAATCATCCCAATGTGGCTACCAGTTTCAATAATATGGGTGCAGTGTATTTCAACTACGGAAACTATGGTAAAGCTCTGGAATACATGAGAAAAGCCTACACCCTGATGACCGGGTTCTTGCCCAAGGGGCACCCAACACTGGAAACCTTTCGCCATAATATAGAGGAGGTAGAGTCCATGTTGGAACAGAATTGATTTATTAAAGTTGTAAAGAATAGGAATATGGAACAGCAGACGTCTTATAAATACTTCGCATTTATAAGCTATAACTCAAGGGATATTGACTGGGGAAAGCGTGTGCAGAAAAAACTGGAACAATACAGAATGCCTGCGACTCTTTGTAAGGAACATGGTTGGGAAAGGAAACCCATTAAGCCAATATTTTTTGCTCCGACTGATATACAGCCGGGCGGCCTCACTGCAGAACTGCAGGAGCGGTTGAAGGCTGCACGTCATCTTATAGTAATATGTTCGCCTAATTCAGCCAAGTCGCAGTGGGTAGCTAAGGAAATAGAATTTTTCCACTCTTTAGGCCGTAGCTCGAATATACATTTCTTTATTGTAGCGGGCGAACCTCATAGCGGAAACCTTGACACGGAGTGCTTTAACCCTGTAGTAGAGAAACTGGGGCTTCCTGAGATACTTGGTGCCAATGTCAACGAGAAGGTTTACCGTTGGCCATGGCTTAACAGAGAACGCGCCTACGTACAGCTTATAACAAAGTTGCTAGGCATTGAATTCGATTCAATATGGCAACGCCACAAGAGACAGCTTGTATATAACATTGTCATGTGGACTGTTTCTTTATTGGCTGTTCTTCTCCTTCTTCTGCTTGCGTGGCAGGCCAACCAGCCGCGTGATGTGGAGGTCACAGTAAACGACTCGTTTGTCAACAGTGAACTTCCTTCTGCCGATAATGTAATCGTGACACTGGAACTTGAGAATGAAGAGCGCATAGATACAATTCCCGATTTGGGACATCCTGTCATGTTCAAGAATATTCCGGCCAAGTTCTTCAATGAAAATGCTCATATCAGTGTACGTTGCGGTTCATATCTTGCAACAGACACGATTGTGGTTCTTGAAGAAAAGCTAAATGTCTCTATAAGCCGTGATCCGGCAGTCTTCGGAGATGTGCATTTTTATGTGAAGGATAAGTTCGGAGAAGCCGTCGTGCCCGGTGTCGAGGTGGAGATTGCAGGAATAAAGGCCGTTTCGGCAGCAGATGGCCTTGTCGAGTTCAAGATTCCGCTGGAGAAGCAACGTAGAAGCTATGCTATCTCATCTTCAGCAGCATTGATGGCCGATACTCTTTACATGCCTTGCAGCAGGGACACTTCAATCAGGCTTAAGTGATGGCGGCATGTGACGCGGATGGTGTTTTGTATATACTCTCTGTTTTGTCTCTTCCTTTTAGGAATAACAACTACAGGGTGATTTCTCTTTGTGGTTTTTGTGCATTAACAGTATGGCAAAAGTCGGTGTGCGTATTCCTGCCGGATGTTGCGTTGTGCCGTGTCGATTTGGTACTCCGATAATTTTGTATTGCCTATAACTTTTCTTAACTTTGCATGGTGTTGGAGCCGTGCGGTGCGGCGTGCGTGTCCTGTTGTTTAAATCAATTTGTTGACCATATGAATAGAAGAATCTTGCTTTTGGTATCGTTCCTGTGTACTTCATTGTTTGCGGCTGCGCAGGTGAACGATGTAGAGAAAATGCTGAAGAGTATTGAATCTGTAACTGGCTTTGAGAAACTGGAAAAGTCCGATACGACCCGCCAGTATTATCTGATGAAGTTTACACAGGCCCTTGACCCTAAGGATGCCTTGGCCGGAACATTCGAGCAGCGTGTAATGCTAGGACATCGTGGCTACGACCGCCCGGTTGTCGTTGTAACAGAGGGTTATGGTGCAGATTATGCTTTTGCCAGTCCCAAGTATATGGAAGAACTTACCAGTATCCTCGATGCGAATATCATATTTGTAGAATACCGCTATTTTTCCGGTTCTATGCCAAAACCATGCAATTGGGATTATCTTACTGTTGAGAACTCAATGACCGACTATCACAAGATAATTACAGCGTTCAAGCCTTTCTACAAAGGCAAATGGGCTTCTACCGGTATCAGCAAGGGTGGTTCCACATCAATCTTCTTCCGTGCCTATTTCCCCGATGATCTCGATGTTTCAGTTCCTTATGTAGGCCCGTTGAGCGGTGCTGTCGAGGACGGACGTCATGAGTCTTTCCTCGAAAGGGTTGGAACAAAGGCCGACCGTGATGCCATCCGTAATTTCCAGACCGAGCTCTTTGAGCGCAAGGAGCGTCTTATGCCCATGTTCGATGCCTATTGTCTCGAAAATAATATGGTATTCCGTGTGCCTACAACCACAATCTACGACCTGCTTGTTCTGGAGTATCAGTTCTCGATGTGGCAGTGGGGTACACCTACGAATACAATTCCGGCACTCTCTTCCGATGACAAGACCGTGTTCGACTATTTCATGAAGATGTGCGGTCCCGATTACTTTGCAGCCGGCAGCAATATAGAATCGTTCTTTGTACAGGCCTTGAAGGACTTCGGCTATTATGGCTACAATATTGAGCCTTTCCGCAAATATGTGAAGGAAGAGGATGTCGAGGGTTACTTGCGACGTGTCCTTCTCCCCGAGGAGTTTGCCGATGTAGAGTTCGATGACAGCAACTACCGTTTTGTTACCGATTACTATACCGAGAACGATCCCAAGATGATTCTTGTCTATGGCGAGGTCGATCCATGGACAGCCAGTGGCATTACATGGCTACGCGACCGTAATAAAGAGAATATAAAGGTCTATATACAGCCAGGCGGCAGCCATAGAGCGCGTATTCTCAACATGCCCGAGAATATGCGTGACGAGATTCTTGAGAAACTCAACGAATGGATGCAGTATAAGTGATAGCTTGATGGGCGGGCCTGCTTTGGTTATCAGCGATGCAACGGTAGGGTATGGCAAGGGAAACGGTTCTGTTGCTGTAATCAGTTCCATCAATGCATCCTTGAATGGTGGCGAGCTAGTTGCCCTGATTGGCCGTAACGGTGCCGGAAAGTCAACGCTGTTACGTACGTTAGCTGCATATCAGCTGCCACTTTCGGGAAAAATAGAACTTTCCGGTGAAAATGTGAAGGAGATGGCCCCGTGTGATATTGCCCGGAATATATCTGTAGTGCTTACTGAAGTTCCGCAACCGGTATTGAACGTGCGCGAACTTGTCTCATTGGGCCGTATGCCATATACAAACCTTCTTGGCCGTCTGTCTGCGCGTGACAACGATATAGTGTCGGGTGCCATGGAGGAAATGGGGATTCTGCATCTTGCAGGCCGTAAAGTGTCGGCACTGAGTGATGGCGAACGTCAGAAATGCATGATAGCAAAGGCGCTGGCGCAAGAGACACCGGTGATAATGCTTGACGAACCTACAGCTTATCTCGACTACCCCAGTAAAGTGCATCTTATGAGTATGCTGGGGAGTCTCGCACATAAAAAAGGAAAGGCAGTGCTTGTATCTACCCATGACATTGAACTTGCCCTGCGCCTTGCCGACAGGATATGGCTTGTCGATAACGGGAGTATGCATTGCGGTACAGTGGCCGAGTTGTCATCCCTTGGCATATTGCACTCTTTCATTGACAGTGACACCATGCACTATAACGCAAAAGAGAACAGAATTGAAATAATTTAAAATGATATGAAATACAATTTCGACGAAATCGTACAACGCAAACACACCGATTGCTTGAAGTATGACAATGTAAAGGAAATCTTCGGAACCGAGGAGATTCTCCCAATGTGGATTGCAGACATGGACTTCAGGACCCCCGACTTTATTGTCGATGCTATCCGTGGTCGTCTCAGTCATGAACTGCTTGGCTACAGCTACATCTGCAAGCGTTGGAGACCAGCCATCCAGAACTGGGTATCACGCCGTTATGGCTGGAATGTCGAGGCCGATGAAATAGGTTTTGTAGGTGGCATTGTACCTGCAATCTCATTTGCTATGCAGTGCTTTACGAAACACGGCGACAAGGTGATGATACAGCCACCTGTGTACCACCCTTATCATCATGTGACACATGACCTTGAGCGTACTCTTGTATTCAACCCTTTGAAGCTCGTAAACGGTCAGCTCGAGATTGATTTTGACGATTTTGAGGAGAAAGTAAAGGAATGCAAGCTCTTCCTGCTTTGTAACCCCCACAATCCTTGCGGCCGTGTATGGACCAGAGAGGAACTCAAGAGAATGTGCGACATCTGTGTCAAGTACAATGTTCTTGTCATCAGTGACGAGATTCATTGCGATATGGCCCTCAAAGGCTACAAGCACACTCCGTTTGCCAGTGTCAGTGAGGATGCCAAGAATAACAGCATCACATTTATGGCTGCGAGCAAGACCTTTAATATCGCAGGCTTGAAGAGTTCTTATCACATCATTCAGAACCCCGAAATACGCAAGCAATACAACGAGTTTTTGCGTAAGAGCGAGCTCGACACCGCTCATGTCTTTGCTACTGGCCCGGTTGCTACAGCCTATGAGCAGGGTGAGGAGTGGGTTGAGCAGATGCTCGAATATGTAGAGGCAAATATCGACTACATGGAGCAGTACCTCAAAGATAACATGCCCAAGATGGGCATGATACGCCCGCAGGCCTCGTTCCTTGTTTTTCTTGATGCACGTGGCCTTGGTCTGCCGCATGACGAACTTGTAGAATTCTTCATACGCGAGGCAAAGGTGGGAATGAACGACGGTGCCATGTTCGGCGAAGAGGGCTCCGGCTTCATGCGAATGAATCTTGGCTGTCCGCGTTCGGTTCTTGTAAAGGCTCTTGAGCAGATAAAGGTCGCATACGACAAGATCTGCTGATGTCTATCATGTATACACGGATTGGGTCCGAAGTCAAACTTCAGGCCCAATCTGCTGTTTCTGTTCCAATTGTTTTGTTGATGACGGTATTTTTACTATCTTCGCGGTTGAAATAATCTTATATTATCTTGGTAAAGATAAAGGATATAGCGAATGCCCTTGAAATGTTCGCGCCTCTGCCGTTGCAGGACGGATTCGACAATGCCGGCTTGCAGATTGGATTGACAGATGCGGAAGTTACAGGGGTTTTATTGTGTCTTGATGTGACTGAGGCTGTTATTGACGAAGCCATCGCATCGGGGTACAACCTCATTGTATCGCATCATCCCCTTATTTTTTCTCCTCTCAAAAGAATCACGGGCAAAAGCTATGTCGAACGGTGCGTGCTGAAGGCGCTTGCCAATGGTATTGCCATATATTCGGCACACACCAACATGGACAATGCTCCCGGTGGTGTCAATTATCGCATTGCCGAAAAATTGGGGTTGAAGAATGTGCGCATACTTGTTCCCAAGGAGGAATCTCTTTTAAAACTGGCGGTGTATGTCCCGTTGTCACATGCCGATGCAGTGCGCAACGCACTGTTCAGTGCCGGTTGTGGCAGTATCGGCAATTATGGTTCGTGCAGCTACAATGTATCGGGTTTTGGAACATTCATGGCCAACGAAGGGTGCAGGCCGTTCTGCGGTGCAGTAGGGGAATTGCACCGGGAAGAAGAGATTCGCATAGAAACCGTTATGCCGGCATATGTCAAGGATCGTGTAGTACAGGTTCTGTTGAATGCCCATCCTTATGAAGAACCAGCATATGACATATATCCCCTCAAGAACAGTTGGGGTAGCGTTGGGTCGGGAGTCATCGGTGAACTGTCCGTCAAATGTGACGAGCCTACTTTTTTGGCTATGGTAAAGGAAAAGTTCAATGTAGGCTCTCTGCGTCATACAAAAATGCTTGGCAGGGCGGTGAAGCGTGTAGCTCTTTGCGGCGGTGCCGGGGGGGCTTTCGCTCAGGCAGCAATGGCTGCTGGAGCCGATGTATATATTACCGGTGAGGCGCGTTATCACGACCTCTTCAACTATGACGGGAAAATGCTGATGGCCGTATTAGGCCACTACGAGAGCGAACAGTACACGATGGATATATTCCGCGAGATAATATCGGAACATTTTTCGGGGCTTGAAGTCAAAAAAACAGCCGTAAATACGAATCCGGTGAATTACATGTAAATAATATTAACCTTAAACATAAAAAAGAATGGCAAAGAAAGATCCTGCTGATTACACAGTAGAAGAGAAGCTGAAGACACTCTATGAGTTGCAGACTATCCTTTCAGAGATTGACAAGATTAAGATTCTTCGTGGTGAGCTTCCTCTTGAGGTTAAGGACCTCGAGGATGAGATTGTAGGTCTCGGCACACGTATCGAGAATATCAACAACGACCTCAAGACCGTCCGTGAGAATATCGTCTCATTCCGTGAGGAGATGGAGCAGGCCAAGAGAAGCATCGACAAGTATACCGAGGACCAGAATAATGTCCGCAATAACCGCGAGTTCGACCTCTTGAACAAGGAGATTGAGTACAACCGCCTTGTCATCGAGCACGACGAGAAGAAAATCAACGAGGCCAAGCGACAGGAGCAGCAGAAGACCGAGGAACTGGAGAAATCAAATCTTCTTCTCGATGAGCGCCGCAAGGATCTTGAGATGAAGAAGACTGAGCTCGAGGATATTGTAGCCGAGACAAAGGCTGAGGAGGAAAAGCTCCGTGAGCAGGCTCGCGATCTTGAATTGAACATTGAGCCGCGTCTTCTTGCTTCGTTCAAGCGTATACGCAAGAGCTCACGCAACGGTCTCGGTATCGTGTATGTAGAGCGTGATGCGTGTGCCGGTTGCTTCAGCAAGATTCCGCCACAGCGTCAGATGGACATTCGCATGAGAAAGAAAATTATCGTTTGCGAGAACTGCGGCCGTATCATGATTGACCCTGAACTTGCAGGCGTGCTGCAGGAGAAGCCCGTAGAGGCACCTGCAACAAAGCGTCGCGGTATCCGTCGCGCTGCAAAGGCCGAGTAATTTCTTTTTGGAATGCATGATGCGGCGAGTGTCATGTGGCTGATAATATGGGAGCCCGGAGCATTTTTGCCTTCCGGGCTCCTTTTTTACTTTGGGTAATCTCTTCTGTTATGTGTTTGAACAATAATTTCAAAAAAAAAGAGGCGTTTTCTTGCAAAATTGTGAAATTGTTCATACCTTTGCAACGCTTTCGGAAACAGAAAGCAACATGGTGGTTGTAGTTCAGCTGGTTAGAGCGTCAGATTGTGGTTCTGAATGTCGTGGGTTCGAATCCCATCAACCACCCCAGGAAATAGAGTAGCACAACGGTGTTACTCTTTTTTTGTGTATGATGAGTATATCATACGTCGGCTCACCGGCTCACCTTGGGCCACCTGCCAATAGATGAAAGAGCAAAGAGCAAAGATGAAAGAGCAAAGATGAAAGAGCAAAGTCGTGTTCCATAAACCATAGCACCGTTTGCGACGACAATGCTAATTTCGCATTGTCGTCGCAAACATTGCTCGCCCGCAATGGTGTCACTTGAACTTGCCTTTTGTTTTAAGGCGCTCCGGAATTAAACTTGTTTAATCAACAATGCTTGCAGCAATAGGTCGCGAGATGCGCAGGCAACGGTTGCGCCTCGCGGGTTGCGGAAAGCAAGCATTGTTAACTTTC
>JAFYQH010000034.1 GCA_017547205.1 Bacteroidaceae bacterium
GCAGAGTCTTTCAATGCCAAAATAAAAGCGTTTAGAACCCAGTTCAGAGGTGTGGGAGACATTAAGTTTTTCATGTACAGACTGGCAACACTTTATTCTTGATTATTGCCTATATACCAACCCGAAATATCCGCTGAGCCGAAAAAACCGTAAATGATTGATATTCCCTGTATAACGCTTATTTTAAGCAAAATAGGGAAAAGTCTTTTGAACTTTCCCCTATCGATTTTCGTGATTCGCCTGGACTCACTCTGTGACTCGCTTGGGGCTCGAACCCAAGACCCCATCCTTAAAAGGGATGTGCTCTACCTGCTGAGCTAGCGAGTCTACCTAATTGCCGTTAAGCGAGTGCAAAGATAGGAACATTTTCCGTAATGACAAAATTTTTGCACATATTTTTACTATCCGCATATTTTTACTATCCGCATATTTTTACTATAACCTCCACCTGTAAAGCGTCAATCACCTCTGTCAGGCATGATTTTCCTTTTCAGTAACGTTCGCGCTGTCAATTGCCTCCTTTATGGCACGCCCGTCGGTATATCCCTCCACCTCGGCAATTTCATGATAGCGTCTCAAATAAGCCAGTATCAGAGTTGTCAGCGGAAGCGCGACAATCATACCCAACACCCCAAGGAGATGCCCCCACACCGAGAGCGAAAGAAGAATCACTGCCGGATGAAGATTCATTCTTTTCCCCATTATGCGCGGAACGAGAATCAGATCCTGTATAAGCTGCACCACAACAAGTACCGCTAATGCAGAAAGCAGTATGAGCCAGAAATCACCGCCCGTATTTTCAGCCTTGAGCATTGAGAGCAGCACCATAGGCGCAAGGGAGAGCAACTGCAGATAGGGCACAAGATTCAGCAGGCCTATAAAAAGCCCGAAGACAATCGCCATGGGGAAACCGATAATGACAAAACCCGTAGCGAACAATATTCCCACACATAAAGCTACCAGTGCCTGCCCACGGAAATACTGGTTCATTCCGCTTACCAGGTCGTTCCATAGTTTTGTCACGACACCGCGCCATTTCTTTGGCACATATGGT
Organism: Bacteroidaceae bacterium; assembly: GCA_017547205.1. Taxonomy (GTDB): domain Bacteria; phylum Bacteroidota; class Bacteroidia; order Bacteroidales; family Bacteroidaceae; genus HGM04593. Next base: position 1,055 of record JAFYQH010000034.1, read on the forward strand.
TTCCACCCCTCGGACATACGTTCGAAATCGAGTAGAATGAAGAAGAGATATAGCATAATCACAAAAAGCGTGAACAACTGGCTCACCACATTCAGCGTCCCGAGCAGGAACGTTTTTATACGCCCCACGCACATGGTGAAGATATCACTCTCGCCTGCACTCTGCAAGAAAGCCGTTATACCCTCCTTGTCCGACATCTCCTTGAAAAACTCCATTACCGGTTCAGGAATTGAGCTGTTCCTTATATTCTTGTTAAGAAACTCTACAGTAATGTTCTTCATGGCCTGCACCTCATCATGCATTGAAGGAACAACTGCCACGACAATACAATAAAGGAGCAGTACTATAAAAATGAAGGATGCGAATATTGACAATGCACGATACTTGAAGCGCAACTTGTACTGCACGAAATTCACCAGCGGATGGAGAAGATAAGCCAACAGCCATGCAACCGCAAACGGCAGCAGTACTCCGCTCAGGCTGTCAAGCACAAAATAGGAGACTGCCACAACAACTATGGCTACCACTATACGCAGGAAGCGCCCCAATGTCATTTCATTCTGTTTCATGACTCACGTTCTTATACAAAAATCACTCTTCCGAGCTGCCACGACGCGAATCCTCGATGCCTCCGACAAGAAGCACGAACTCACCGCGCGGCTCATTTTTGGTAAAATGCTCCACAAGAGCGGCCAGTGTTCCGCGTACACACTCCTCGTGGAGCTTTGATATCTCGCGCACAGCAGCTCCTTGCCTATCGGGGCCAAACACTTCGACGAACTGGGAAAGGGTCTTGAGCACCCTGTACGGAGATTCATAGAACACCATCGTGCGCTGTTCGGTTTTAAGAAAGTTGAGACGTGTCTGGCGCCCCTTCTTCTGGGGCAGGAAGCCTTCAAACACAAACTTGTCCGACGGCAGAGCAGAACATACTAGTGCCGGAACAAACGCTGTGGCACCCGGCAAGCACTGTACCTCGACATCATTCTTCACACACTCACGCACGAGCATGAAACCAGGGTCGGAGATACCGGGAGTGCCGGCATCGGAAATCAGCGCGACATGGTTGACACTGTTCCTTATGCGCTCTGCAAGTTGACCCACGGTCTTGTGTTCGTTAAACTTATGGTGCGAATACATGGGCACCTGTATATCAAGATGCTTCATTAGCTTGGCCGACGTACGCGTGTCCTCGGCAAGTATAAAGTCGGCTTCCTTCAGCAGGCGCACCGCACGCAATGTAATATCCTCGAGATTGCCCACCGGAGTGGGTATAACATATAGCATTCCCATCTTGACAAAAGTTTATCCTCAATAATTCTGCAAAATAAGCACAAATCTGGCAACTTGGCGAAAAAAAAGGCCCTGTTTTTTACCTGCATCATGTTAATAACTTGTTCCCGATAAAAGTTTTATTTCGGCCCGCTTTTGTTATCTTTGCAGAAACACGACTTAAGCAGAAAACTAAAACAGACATACCAATGAACAGATTTTCGGAATTCAACCAGATGGAGACTTCGCGCAGAGGACGCATAGAGGTCATTTGCGGCTCAATGTTCTCGGGCAAGACCGAGGAACTCATACGTCGCCTCAAGAGAGCGAAGTTCGCACGACAGAAAGTGGAGATTTTCAAACCGGCACTCGACACACGCTACTCCGAGGTAGAGGTTGTCTCGCACGACAGCAACCACATCCTTTCGACACCCATTGAGTCATCGGCAAGCATACTCCTGCTCGCGTCCGATGTCGATGTCGTAGGCATTGACGAGGCCCAGTTCTTCGACAATGAGCTTGTCGAGGTATGCAATGAACTGGCACGCCGCGGCACACGCGTCATCATAGCCGGCCTTGACATGGATTTCAGATGCCAGCCGTTCGGTCCCATGCCGGCGCTCATGGCAGTAGCCGACGAGGTTACAAAAGTACATGCCATATGCGTAAAGTGCGGGAACCTCGCTTATGTGTCGCACCGTCTGGTAAGCGGTGACAAGCAGGTCCTTCTTGGCGAAAAAATGGAATACGAGCCACTATGCCGCGAATGTTACAACGCCGCATTGAGAGAGGCTGAAGCGGAGCAGGAGAAATAATCAAGTATAAAAGCCTACAATATGAAACTGAAGACACTATCCCTGCTGTTCGCCACAGCCGTGTTGATTGCCGGCTGCAACGGCAACTCTAGCGCAAACAGGGAGTTGCAGGCCAGGAACGACTCGCTCTTGGTTGCCATAGAGCAACGCGATGCATCAATTGACGAGATGCTCGAATGCATACGTATAGTAGAAGAAGGGTTCAGCAAAATAAACGAAGCACAAGGACGCGTTAACGTCAGCGGCGAAAGCGACCTCAACCGTAAAGAGAAGTTGCAGGAAGAGGTCCAGTACATCATAAGCCAGCTCGAAAGGAACAGCAGCTACATCGACAGGCTCAAGAAGATGGTTGCCGGCAACGAAAAGGCATCAAAGGAGCTGAAAGGAGTCATTGCGAACCTCGAAAAGCAACTGGTTGAGAAAAACAGCGAACTTGTTACCCTAGGCGAACAACTAAAACAGAAAGAGATACACATAGAGGAACTGAACGGCATAATCAACAGCCTTACAAGGGATAATACCGAACAAGAGTTCCGCATTATTGAGAAGGACAAGGAAATCAACCGTGTCTGGTATGCAATAGGAACGAAGAAGGAGCTGAAAGACGAGAAGATTCTCTCGGGCGGTGATATACTGTTGGAGAAGAACGCGAACATGGACTATTTCACAGTGGCCGACAGGAACACGATAAGCGAGATTGAGACCCATGCGAAAAGAGCCAAGCTTCTGTCCCTGCACCCCGACGGCAGCTACACATTTGCCGAGGACAGCAACGGGCACAAGGTTTTGAAAATAACCGACAGCAATGCCTTCTGGAGCATAACCCGCCACCTTGTAATACAGGTACGCTAGAACAGGAAAAAACATGCAGAAGTACAGAAACCTGTTCATAGACCTCGATGACACCGTATACGATTTCTCGGAAGCCTCGCGCGAAGCGTTCCGTGAAACATATGACCTATTGCAGTACGGCCGTTACTTCAACTCGTTCGAGCATTACATGGAACTGTATGCCCCCTATAACCTTATGTTATGGGGAATGTACGGCGAGGGCAAGATAACCAAAGAGGAACTTAACAGGAGGCGCTACAGCCACCCGCTTGAGGCAGTCGGAGTCAACGACCAGGAACTTGCCGCCACATTCTGCCGCGAAGCCTTGAGCCGCATACCTACAAAAGGCCCGTTGATGCCCGGAGCGATAGAGTTGCTCGAATAC
>JAFYQH010000035.1 GCA_017547205.1 Bacteroidaceae bacterium
ACGTCAGTGGCTTGAGGTTGCCAAGGCTGCCGGCATGCGCGGTGGTATTGCTGTGGTAAAGCACCACGACGGCTTCTGCCAATGGCCTACATCCACAACAGACCACAATGTGACAAACTCCGGTAACGACTATGGTCGCAATACCAACATTCCCCGTGACTTTGCTGCTGCTGCAAAGGATTTGGGCATGAAGTACGGTTTCTACGTATCGCCTTGGGACCGCAACAGCTACTATTATGGTACAGACAAATATGTAAAGGATGTGTTCCTGAAGCAGTGTGCCGAACTTGCCGAGTATGGTACAGACCAGTTCGAGATGTGGTTCGACGGAGCAAACGGCGGTAGTGGTTACTATGGTGGCCGCAACACAACAGTGAGTGTTGACCGTGCTACATATTATGATGTTCCAAACCTTCGCGACTCAATCCACAAGGTATGCCCCGATTGCGTAATGTGGGGTGTCGGTGGAGAAGCACGCTGGATTGGTAACGAGGCCGGTTGGGCCGGTGAGACAAACTGGTCTCCCGAGAACCGTGACTATGCAGGCGAGAACAATGGTATGTATGGAACAGAAACTGGTTGGTTCTGGCTTCCCGGAGAGAGCGATGCCAAGGCTACCAACAAGGGTTGGTTCTACCACGATGGTGAGAGCCCACTCACTCCCGAGCGTCTTTTCCAGATGTATCTTGAGACTGTTGGCCGCAATGCGACACTCATTCTTAACATTCCTCCCAACAAGGCAGGTGTGTTGCCCGATGCTTCGGTGAATGCACTTACTGGTATGGGTGACCTCATCAAGGCGCGCTTGACAAATGACTTTGCCAAGGATGCAAAGATTGAGGTAAGCGAGACACGCGAAGCGGGTGCAAACCGCAACTACGCTGCTGCAAATATGACCGATGGCAACAAGAATACCTATTGGGCTACAAACGACGGCACAACAGAGGCTACCATCACACTTTTGTGGGATACAGCCAAGACAATCCGTTATGTCGAGCTAATGGAGTACATTGCCAAAGGACAGCGTGTGAAGAAGTTTACGGTTGAGACAACACAGGATGGTGTAAATTGGACACGTCGTGCAACAGGTGTACAGACAACAACTATTGGTTACAAGCGCATTGTCCCACTCAACAGCAGTACACAGAATAGCTATGGCAATGGCTATGATGTTATGGGTGTACGTATAACCATCAATGACAGCCGTGCGTGCCCGCTGATTTCTAAGGTAAGCGTTTATTAATATTTTAATCTTTGGAATTATGAAATTGAAGAACATATTTGCGCTTGCTGCTTTGGTATTACCAATGTTCGCTTCGGCGCAGACAGAGGTGACATTCGATACACAGGACTACAAGTCTATTGGTGTCTATGATACATGGGAGGCATCTCCTTTCCGCACGGGTGTCCTCAATGGCAACTATTCGGTTATTGACAACCATTTAACCTATGTCGATGACCAGTTGGGCACAGCTCCCAATCCATCGTCAAAGATATTGGCTATCCAACGTTCACGTTTCGGCTCAAATACCTTCGGTGTTCGCGTTGACTTGAATGAGACTTTTGAATTGACGCCTACTACAAAATACATTCACGTAAAGGTCTATCGTCCATACGGTGGTCGCGTGATGGTTGTCGGCTTGGGTAAGCGTACCGAGCGTCATGACCAGTCTCCCGAAACCGAGCAGTTCTGGGCAATGTCTACAATGAATATCGGTGCCGACAAATGGCAGGATGTTGTTCTCCCAATCAAGGGTAACGGTGGTATCGAAATCTACAGCCTTGTGGTTGTTCCCGATTGTGAGTCGCCACATAACTACACCGAGGATGCAATTTGCTATGTCGATGACATCAAGGTAAACAACAACCCGATGTCGGAGTTTGTCTATGGCTACTATCAGATTGCTTTCGGTCAGGACCAGCTTTATACACGCAATGACCGATTCCTTTCTGGTATCAAATTGCAGGCTAATGGTGGTACAACACAGGTGGTAAACTCTCCAACATCTCCAAAGACCGTGTATGTAAACCAGACAAGCAACCAGTTCTTTGCAAAGCCGGGTGAGACTCTCACTGCAAGTGTTGCCTACACCGGTGCTTGGATGCACGGCTATGCATACATTGATTTTGCAAACGATGGTAAGTTCCAGGGTACAGTGAACGACAATCTGAGCATTGCCCAGGGCAGTGACCTTGTGTCATTCTCATTCTATGGTGGTGCTGACAATGACAATGGTGTGAACAGTGCAGGTGCATCAATCAGCGGCAACAACCGCAATACATTGGTAATGCCTTCGTTCACATTGCCGGCAGATATGGCTCATGGCGTATATCGTATGCGTTACAAGGTGGACTGGAACTCTGTTGACCCTGCAGGTTGCATAGACCAGTCTAACTCAATCCTTAATAATGGTGGTGGTATCATTGATATTATGCTCAATGTGCACGGCGACTACGCTTATGTAAACGATGCCAATCGTAATGGTAAGGTCGTTGCTGCCGAGAATGGTGCCGATCTTGTTACATACCAGACTCCATTCGGCCAGGCATTCAGGATTAAGATGGTTCCCGAGAATGGTTTCGAGTACAAGGGTGCAATCATTAAGTATGGTTATAACCTGAGCGGTGACAGCATTGTACACGACAATGTACAGTGGCAGAAGGTATTCTTTGAACGTCAGGAGTTTGACAGCGAGGATTGCATTGTGATTCCTGCCGAATATATGTGTGGCGATGTTGAGGTTGAAGGCCTCTTCATCGAGAAGGGTACATATGTAGAGCCCGAGAAGCCCAAGCGTTACGAGACAACAAAGGTCGAGAACGGTGAGTTCGTGGGCCAGATACCCTGGTACACAATTCAGATAGGCCAGCAGGGATATGTCATCAAGGACGATGAAGGTGCAGGTTACATCGCGCTCAATGACACTGAACTTGATACTGAGGACCCAGCGCAGTTGTGGTGCTTCACCGGTAACGAGGATGATGGCTATTACATCTACAACAAGCAGGCCGGTGCGACAAAGGTTCTTGCGGCTCCCACAACAATGAGTGGAACAACAGGTGCCGGCTCACACCCTGCGCTCAAGGAAAAAGATAATCTCCCTGCCGGTTACACCGCAGTGTGGCGTTTCATGGATTCACGCGATTTAGGTTCAACCGATGTCGCTTATGCATATATGTATGAGGATGGTTATATTGCCAACAAAGTGAACAACCGTGACAACAAGCTCGCATTCTGGACTGGTGGTCAGGATGGCGGTTCCACATTGCAGATACGCTATGTAGGAACAACTACAGGTATCGATGGCATTACTGCTGACTGCAACGCTGTAAAAGGTGCTTACGATCTCCAGGGCCGCAAGGTTGCAGCTCCTGTAAACGGCATCTATGTAATCGATGGTGAAAAGGTGCTTGTAAAGTAATTTAGGGTAACCCGACAATATTGAGGTTGACTCAAAAGCCCGTTTTTAGAACAAGTACCCCTTGTCAGAGTGTATTCTGACAAGGGGTATTCTCTTTGTAAAATCACTTTTGGGTCAGCCCCTGTTTTTTATATTCGGTACATCAATGGCTAATCCGTGTCTAATATCTTTTCAATTGAAAAAAACATACGTCATAATTTTGCAATACTCTGTTTCTTTGTTTACATTTGGCAATACAAAGAACTTTTATACAGTAGATACAGATCTCCGTTTTTCCAATGTCTAATTTTCAGTGCTATATATTTTAGAGTTATAAAATAATGTTTTTTATGAAAAAAATGTTTTTTTTGATTGTATTGCTTGGTGGGTTATTCTCTTCTTGTGGGCGTGGCAATATTAAGGATGCTGCCAACTTGGCTGTCGATACAGTGTATATTGCAGGTGTTCCGCGTTATCTCTCTCTTAACGATACGGTGACAGAATTTAAGGGGGTTGCAGCCCTTGACGGGGATATAATCATTCCTGTTGAGTATCTGTCGGTAGATATGTCTTATGCATTTGACAGCCTTAATGTTTTTGCAATTGTTATGAAGGAGAATGTTGGAGTGTATAGCCTCGCTGACGGTTCTGCAATAATAGATGAGGAGTATGCTACAATAAGGCCTTATAGGTTTGTAAGTCCTAAGTATGACAAGTATATAGCCGAGGATGACAGATATGTTACCGTGAGTGATACAGTAGCCGGGTTTATAGTTGTCAAAATGCAACAGCGTGGATATGAGTATGAACTTCCCGGTGACAGAAAAATTATTGACGATGGTTCTGATGAACTTTCCGGTTTCTTTTCATTGGAAGGCAAGGAGATTTTGCCATGTATGTTCGGGTATATAATGTATCAGGGTGATGGTTTGTACGAAGTCAAGTCTCCGCGTGATGATAAAGGTAACCAGAAAACAGGCCTGTGGAGAACCGGAGAGGAGGTTGTTTCAATGGCTGGGGGGAATATTGATGTGTCGGATGACCATGTCATGGCATTGAGAACCTCATTTGTGGATGATGAGTGCCTTTGTATGGCTTATGTCTTGAGTGGGGAAGACAAGGGGCTCTCAGCCGAGGTGTATAAAGGTAAAAGGAAAGGTTCTCTCAATATCAATATGTCAGGAAATGCAATCAAGAAGAGGGTAAATGGCAAAGTGCAAGGACAAAATATGCGTGTAGATGTGCTGCTGGCTGTAAACGGAACTCCTGTTGTTGATGCCAGCGCGTATGGATATGCTAAGATTGACTGCGATGGGCCGTTGCTTGATATGTATATCAGTTCTAATGGCTATGGCTCCAGTGCATTGTTCACTTGGGGCGGTAAGGAAGTTCATTCTGTAGAGAGCGGGTTTTATGAATATCTTGGATTTGGCCTTTACAAGGTGGTCGATAACATAAAGAAAAAAACAGGTGTAGTTAACCACAGGGGTGAAGAGGTTGTGCCCATAATGTTCGACAAATGGAGCAAGGTTAGGATTGAGGGCGATAAGATAAAGGTGGGCAATAATCATTATTTTGATATCTTTTCCAAAGCATCTGTAGAAAAAGAAGAAGCTCCTGCTGTTGATATGACTGACCGAGCCATACTGGATGTGACCGGTCCTGTAAAAAGTGTTACATATATAGATGAATACGCATCTGAGACATGGCTCTTCGATGAAAGTGGCAGGCTTGTACAGAAAGGCAATACAAAATTAACGTCAAGCAATACTGAACGTGATGCAAACGGAAGGCTTCTATCCTTTTTTGTTGAAGAGATGGATGACGTAGGTTGCCCGGTGAGGTTTACGACATATTACAAATATGACAGAAATGGGGTGCTGAAGCTTACCGGTTACGATTCGGAATATGCCTGCTGGAGCGAGGATTATACACGCGACAGTCAAGGCCGAATAACCGGGCATGTAGTAAAGGATGGCATTGAGCCCAATACTTTTACATATAAATATTCAGGGTATGACAATAAAGACAACTGGACAAAGGTTGTCATGACCGATTCATACAACAATGTAACAACAAAATCAAGAAAAATACTTTATTATTGACCTTGCTGTAGCAACAGGTACCGAGGTATATTGTATGACTGGAGTTTTTTTATCGTTATTATTTTGCAATACTCTTTTTCTTTAGCTACATTTGCCAATAATGCGAATACTAACCTTTAAAATATTACTCCAATGAACACAATTGTTTCTCAGTTCAACATTCAGGGCAATGTTGTAGAAGTGGCTCCTCTGGGCAATGGTCTCATCAACACTACATACCGTGTGAAGACAGAGGGCGATGCTCCCGACTATGTTCTGCAGCATGTGAACAATGCGATATTCCCCGATGTGGATATGCTCATGAACAACATCGTGGCAGTTACAGAGCACATTCACGGTAAGCTGGTTGCTGCCGGTGCCGATGACATCGAGCGCAAAGTGCTGAAGTTCGTTCCTGCCAAGGACGGCAAGTACTATTATTTCGACGGTGAGAAGTACTGGCGCGTGATGGAGTTCATCCCCGATACAGAGGGTATGACTGCCGTTACTCCCGAGACTTCTTATATCGTGGGTGAGACATTCGGTAACTTCCAGGCTATGCTTGCCGATATTCCTGCTCAGCTGGGCGAGACAATCAAGGATTTCCACAATATGGAGTTCCGTCTGCAGCAGTTGCGCGAGGCTGTTGCCGAGAACAAGGCCGGCCGTCTGGCCGAGGTTCAGTGGCTCGTTGACGAGCTCGAGAAACGCGCCGAAGAGATGTGCAAGGGCGAGCGTCTGCACCGCGAGGGCAAGCTGGCGAAGCGTATCTGCCACTGCGATACAAAGGTGGACAATATACTCTTCGATAAGCAGGGTAACGTGCTTTGTGTAATTGACCTCGATACCGTGATGCCTAACTTCATCTTCTCGGATTTCGGTGACTATCTGCGTTCGGCTGCCAACACTGGCAAAGAGGATGACAAGGACCTTGACAATGTGAACTTCAATATGGAGATATTCAAGTCCTTTACAAAGGGTTACTTGAAGTCTGCCGCTTCGTTCATCACTCCTCTTGAGGTTGAGAACCTGCCTTATGCTGCGGCTCTGTTCCCATATATGCAGACAGTACGCTTCCTGGCCGATTATATCAATGGTGATACTTACTACAAGATACAGTATCCCGAGCATAACCTCGTCCGCTCAAAGGCTCAGTTCAAGTTGTTGCAGAGCGTAGAGGCACACCAGGCCGAGATGCAGGCTTTCATTGCCGAGGTGATGGCTTGATTGCAAGAGTGCTATTAGAAGTGATGGTGACCTGAATGGAACGGGTCACCATCATTTGTTTTGGTATAACGGGCATGTCATATATAGGCTCACCCGCCTCAGATACTCCTCGCTCCATTTTGGGGCTCAGTAGCAAAAAGGTGTGGACATTCATTGATTCATTAATAGTTCAATTTTATGGTAAATTTTAACCTTAATCGTTCACTTGTATTTTTCTTCAAGTCGTTCTATACGTTCTTTTCATAACTGAAAAGAACCAAAAGGTTCCGGCACGCGGAAAAATCAGTCAGCCCGCGCTTTGCTCAAGAATTGCTTTGTCAAGCAATATCTTTCGGTCGCGCAAGCTTTGTCACTTGAACTTGCCTTTTGTTTTAAGGCGCTCCGGAATTAAACTTGTTTAATCAACAATGCTTGCAGCAATAGGTCGCGAGATGCGCAGGCAACGGTTGCGCCTCGCGGGTTGCGGAAAGCAAGCATTGTTAACTTTC
>JAFYQH010000036.1 GCA_017547205.1 Bacteroidaceae bacterium
GTGGCAGCCGGGACCCGGCTGCCACTGCTGTGCTTATGAAGTAATGGATATTTAAATTAATTCAGACACCCTTCATCGAGAGCGATATGCGGCGGCGTTTCAGATCAACCTCGACAACCCTCACCATGACCTGCTGCCCCAACTTAACGACATCACCTGGTGAGGAGACGAATCTGTCTGCAAGTTGCGATATGTGCACAAGGCCATCCTGATGCACACCAATGTTCACGAACGCACCGAAGGCTGTGATGTTAGACACCAGCCCGGGAACGACCATACCCACGCGCAGGTCCTCAATCTCATGGATATTAGGGTCAAAAGAGAAAGCCTTTGCCTGCTCACGCGGGTCAAGGCCACGTTTGTTGAGTGCCTCTATTATATCATTGAGAGTAGGCATGCCCACCTTGTCGGTCAGGTAGTTTGAAAGAACCACCTTCCTGCGCAACTCGCCATCGGAAATGAACTGCTCGAGAGAGACACCAAGGTCCTTTGCCATCTGCATGACAATCCCATACGATTCGGGATGTACGGCAGTGCTGTCGAGCAGGTTATCACCACCGATGACACGCAGAAAGCCCGCAGCCTGCTCAAAAGCCTTGTTGCCCAGACGCGGAACTTTAAGAAGTTCCTTGCGGGTACGGAAATCACCATTCTCGGCACGATACTTCACTATATTCTCGGCCAAAGCCGGTCCAAGGCCCGAAATGTGAGTAAGAATCTGTTTTGTCGCAGTGTTAAGGTTCACACCCACCCTGTTCACACAACTCTCCACAACCACATCGAGCCTCTCCTTGAGCTTTCCCTGGTCCACACTATGCTGGTACTGCCCCACTCCAATGGAACGTGGCTCAATCTTCACAAGCTCGGACAGGGGGTCTATGAGCCGTCGGCCTATGGAAACGGCACCGCGCACGGTAACATCCTCATCGGGGAACTCCTCACGCGCTACAGCCGATGCCGAATAGACCGAAGCACCATCCTCGTTTACCGGGAAGATGTCGGGGTCCAGCCCCAGACGGCGTACAAAATCCTCGGTCTCGCGCCCTGCCGTACCGTTACCTATGGCAAAAGCCTCTATTGCATAATCACCTACAAGTGAAGTTATGATGCGTGCCGCAGTATCGCGGTCGTTCTGTGGCGGATGCGGATAGATGACCGTATGGTACACAAGGTTGCCCTGTGAATCGAGAACCACGACCTTGCATCCGGTGCGGAAACCGGGGTCTATGGCAAGCACCCTTTTCTGGCCAAGGGGCGACGACATGAGCAGCTGGCGCAGATTCTCGGCAAACACGGCAATGGCCTCGTCGTCGGCACGCTGCTTTGCGTTACCGCGTGTCTCGTTCTCCATAGAGGGTGCAAGCAGGCGCTTGTAGCCGTCGGCAACCGCATGCTCCATATATTCGCTCGAGGGCGAGAAACGCTTTACGAAACGGCGGTTCAACTGCGCCACAGCCTCGTCGGCATCAACAGTAATGGACACACGCAGAAAACCCTCCTCCTCGCCACGCATCATGGCAAGAAGACGGTGCGACGACACGCGCGACACACTCTCCTGCCATTCATAATAATCGGAGTACTTTATGCCGTCGGCCTCCTTGCCCTTGACCACCTTCGAGACAATCACTCCGCTGCGCGAGTAAAGGCGACGCAAGGAATTGCGCGCCCCTTCGTCCTCCGAAACACGCTCGGCGATTATGTCGCAGGCACCGGCAATAGCCTCGTCGACACCGGGTACATCGGCGCAAATGAAACTGCGCGCCCTCCCCCTCACATCGCTGCACTGCTGCATGAATATGAGGTCGGCAAGCGGCTCCAGGCCACGCTCCCTGGCTATGGTCGCACGTGTGCGGCGCTTGGGTTTGTAAGGCAGGTATATATCCTCGAGTTCTACGGCATCGAAACAGCCGTCGATACGCATCTTCAGCTCGGGAGTGAGCTTTCCCTGCTCCTCTATTGTAGCAATTATTGTCTCCTTACGCTGCACTATGGCAGTCAGTTTCTCGTACATATCCTTGACATTGCCGATGGCAACCTCGTCCATCGACCCGGTCGCCTCCTTGCGGTAACGCGCTATGAACGGCACGGTAGCACCGCCCTCGAGCAGTTCTACGGTATTCTTCACCTTGTCCCGGGCAAAGCCCAGTTCCTTTGCAATTATATTTATGAGCATGATAATCGGGTTTTATCCTACGAAGATAATACAAAACCGCCCAATTAGGAAACCGGACAGAGAAAAAGCATCCAAAAAAAACAATGCCGGCAAGCGGCAGCACGCAATATGGCGGCAATGAAGTTAAAAAGGGAATATCTTCCACAATTATTTATAAACAGGCCGCAAAATCATCATTCAAATATGTTCATCTTTCAAACAAAAAGTATTACTTTTGTAACAAATTACGGAAAGGCATATCCGCAAGGCCCGCAAGGCCGCAAGGCATGCCGTTTTGGAATAGGATAATAATCACTCCACAAACTATAACAACAGATATGAACAGCAAGCAACTGATGAACAAGGCAGCGGACAACATCCGCATCCTGACAGCCGCAATGGTAGAGAAAGCTAAATCGGGACACCCCGGTGGTGCCATGGGCGGTGCAGACTTCATCAACGTACTTTATTCGGAATTTTTGATTCACGACCCCGAGAACCCATTGTGGGAGGGACGTGACCGTTTCTTCCTCGACCCCGGCCACATGTCGCCGATGCTCTATTCGGTACTGGCCTTGTCAGGCAAGTACACCATGGACGAGCTCAAGCAGCTGCGCCAGTGGGGAAGCGCTACACCGGGACACCCCGAGGTAAACTTCGAGCGCGGAATCGAGAACACATCGGGCCCTCTCGGCCAGGGACACACCTATGCAGTAGGTGCTGCCATCGCGGCGAAGTTCCTTGAGGCACGTTTAGGCAGCGAGGTTATGGGACACACCATATACGCGTTCATTTCGGACGGCGGTGTTCAGGAGGAGATTTCACAGGGTGCAGGACGTCTTGCAGGTTACCTGAAGCTGAACAATCTTATAATGTTCTACGATGCCAACCAGATACAGCTCTCAACACGCTGCGACGAGGTAATGTTCGAGGACACAGCAAAGAAATACGAGGCATGGGGATGGAAAGTCATCACCATCGACGGCAATGACTGCGATGCTATCCGCGCAGCACTTACAGAGGCAAAGGCCGAGAATGAGCGTCCGACACTCATCATCGGCAACACCGTCATGGGCAAAGGCGCACGCCGTGCCGACGGCAGCAGCTACGAATTCGACTGCGGCACACACGGTGCACCGCTCGGCGGAGATGCATACATCAATACCATAAAGAACCTCGGCGGAGATGTGGAGAACCCATTCGTATTCTTCCCCGAGGTAAAGGAGATGTACGACAACCGTCTTGCAGAACTCCGCAACATAGTTGCAGAGCGCAAGCAGGCAAAGGCTGCATGGGCCGCGGCCAACCCCGATAAGGCACAGAAACTCGAAGACTGGTTCAGCGGCAAGCAGCCCGAAATCGACTGGGCTGCAATAGAGCAGAAAGCCGATGCCCCCACACGCAATGCATCGGCTACCGTGCTCGGCATTCTTGCAGAGAACTACGGCAACATGATATGCTCATCGGCCGACCTGAGCAACAGCGACAAGACTGACGGCTTCCTCAAGAAGACACACGCATTCACACCGGGTGACTTCAGCGGTGCATTCCTGCACGCAGGTGTATCGGAACTCACAATGGCATGCGTATGTATAGGTATGGCACTCCACGGAGGAGTCATCGCCGCGTGCGGCACATTCTTCGTGTTCAGCGACTACATGAAGCCGGCCATCCGCATGGCAGCCCTCATGGAGCTCCCGGTGAAGTTCGTATGGTCACACGATGCGTTCCGCGTAGGCGAGGACGGCCCGACACACGAGCCTGTTGAGCAGGAGGCACAGGTGCGTCTCATGGAAAAGGTCAAGAACCACCATGGCAAGAACTCGATGCTTGTTCTGCGCCCCGCAGATGTGAACGAGGCGACACAGGCATGGAAGCTCGCAATGGAGAACGACAATACACCTACCGGTCTCATATTCTCACGCCAGAACGTAAACAACCTCCCCGAAGGCACCAACTATGAGGATGCAAGCAAGGGAGCATACATAATAGCAGGCAGCGACGAGGACTACGACGTAATTCTCCTTGCATCGGGTTCCGAGGTTTCGACACTTGTCGACGGCGCGAAGCTGCTGAAGGCCGACGGAATAAAGACACGCATCGTTTCGGTTCCGTCAGAGGGTCTGTTCCGCACACAGCCAAGACAGTATCAGGAGAGCATTCTCCCCACAGGTGCCAAAATATTCGGCCTGACAGCCGGCCTGCCGGTGAACCTCGAAGGCCTTGTAGGTGCAAACGGCAAGGTATGGGGACTCGAGTCATTCGGTTTCTCGGCACCATACAAAGTGCTTGACGAGAAACTCGGCTTTACAGCGGAGAACGTGTACAACCAGGTAAAATCAATGTTATGATAAACAGGACAATAGGACTTGCAAGCGACCATGCCGGCTACCCGCTGAAGGAGCAAGTAAAGGAGTGGCTCAAGGAGTTGGGATATGAGTTCGTTGACTTCGGCACACACAGCACCGATAGTTGCAACTACCCGGAATTTGCCCATGCACTTGCCGAAGCCATAGAAAAAGGCGAGCTCGCAACAGGTATCGCTATCTGCGGAACAGGCAACGGCATAAACATGACACTGAACCACCACGATGCAATTCGCAGCGCACTATGCTGGATGCCCGAAATAGCAGCTCTCGCACGCAAACACAACGACGCCAACGTAATGGTAATGCCTGGACGTTTCATTGAGCAGGCAACAGCAAAGGAGTGCATGGAAATCTTCCTCAACACACCATTCGAGGGCGGACGCCACCAGGCACGCATTGATGCAATTCCTGTAAGAAAGTAATATTATATACCTTATTATATACAGAAACCGACAGCCAAATGGCTGTCGGTTTCTGTCGTATACACCATGACTGAGCATTAACACGAAGAATGAACTTTTTTCGTTAAACAAACGTACATTTTGTACAACAGCAATTGTTTTTGTACATTTTTATTGTTAAAAACCGTATTTGCCACCACAGAACTGCACAAAAAGAGTACTTTTGTGCAACATTAAAATTTTAAAGTAGAATATACATCTTAATTTTTATATTATGAAAAAGTTTTTTGCAAGTATTGTTTTTGCAGCAATGGCAGTTTCATCATTCGCTGGTGGCCTGCTCACAAACACAAACCAGAGTGCAGCATTCGTACGTAACCCTATGCGTTACGCATCTTTGGAGACCGACGCAATCTATTTCAACCCTGCAGGTACAGCATTCCTTAACGAAGGTTGGTCAATGTCAGTAAACTGGCAGATGATATGGCAGGACCGTGATGTTCTCAGCACCACTTTCCTGGGACAGCCCAACAACAAGGAGTACAAGGGTAGCGTTTACGTACCCTGCATGCCCACAATCCATGCAGCTTACAAGAAAGGTGACTGGACATTCAGTGGTTTCTTCGGAATGCCCGGTGGTGGCGGTAACGCAAAGTTCGACAATGGTCTTCCCCTGTTCGACGCACTCGGAACAAGCCTTGTTGCAGCAAACGGACTTTATGGAACATCGGCATTCGAGTCAACACAGTATCTTTTCGCATTGCAACTCGGTGCGGCATATAAGATAAACGACAACCTTTCGGTTTATGGTGGTCTGCGCACAAACTACACAAGCCTGAGCTATGAGGGTGCAATCAACGCTATTCACCCGCAGGCTGGCAACCAGGGCGAGATTCTTGCACTTGAGTTGACACAGACAGGAATCGCATTCGCTCCAATCATCGGTGTTGATTACAAAATAGGTAAACTCAACCTTGGTGTAAAGTACGAGTTCCGTGCTGTTAACATCATAGAGAACGATACAAAGAAACTGTCAAGCCAGATTCTTGCATCTGCACTCGGTGGCGATTCAAATCTCGACGGCAAGATAAACATGCTTGCTCAGGCTACAGGTAACCCTACACTCGGCATGCTTGCATCGCTCCAGGACGGTGAGAAGTTCCGCAACGACGCTCCTGCACTCCTTACAATCGGTGCATCGTATGACATAACAGACCGTTGGAAGGTTATGGGCGGTTATACCTACTACTTTGACAAGGATGCAAAGATTGAGTCACTTCTTGGCAAGGCAAATACTATGAGAACACTCAGCCGCAACACATTTGAAATTCTCGGTGGTGTAGAGTTCAAGGCAACAGAGAAGCTTCTTCTTTCAGCCGGTGTACAGTTCAGCGACTTCGGTGTGAACAGCAGCTACCTCAGCGACGTATCATTCATCGACGACTCATTCACTACAGGTCTCGGTGCAAAATACAGCTTCAACGAGAATTTGGACCTGAACGTAGGTCTCTGCTATGCAAACTACGCTCACGGCAAGGGTGTTAACGCATCTACATTCAGCGAATCAACATACCTCCGCAAGACATACAATGTAGCAGTAGGTGTTGACTTCCGCTTCTAATTCATATTTACAAGGATTTAACTTACAATACAGGAGTTCTCAAAAAAAAGAACTCCTGTATTTTCTTATTTACATAAGGCAAACATATATAATAATACCCGGGCATATAACCCAGGTATTATAACATAAAGTTCAATCATTTTTAACAGGTTGCCATACCATCACCCACATTCGGAAGGTTAACCTGCTCAAACTTGTAACCAAGACGTTTCAGTTCAATTGAAGCACCAATGCGGAACATTACCTTTATTGCACGCGCATATGCATGGAAAGCCATCGGCGACTGCGGTTCAATATTCTCACGGCGTATGAGCGTAAGCGCAGCCTCGCCCAAACGGCGCATCATATCCTCTATGCCCTTCGCCTCCTTGGACTCCAGGTGAAAACCTATCAAGTCGCGCACGATATGTTCGTCCATATCGTCAAATCCGTTCTCACCATAATAGGACTTGTACTCATCCTTGCAGTGAGCTGCCCAGTCACCATCCCACTGATGCGCCACGGCCATACCTACATAACCGGCCCAAGCAATGGCAACGGTAGGATAATCGGCAATGTTAGGCACTGCATCGGCCACATACTCGGGAGCTATATCGTGCCACCTTGCATCAATGTCATCGGTAGCGAGCAATGTACCGTCAAGTGCACCATACTGTTTGCAGAGTCGCAGCAACTCGTCCATAATGCGGCTTTCGAAATTCTCAAGATATACTTTATTTACCATAAAATCATAAATATCAATGCGTTCCACACTCGTGATGGCTACAAGCCTCACCATTGTCCTCAACATCTCCAGCAATATAAGCCTTTACAAGATCGTCCACATTGCCACTACAGCCGCGAATTACCTTAATGTCATTGTCGGCAAGCACATTCCTTGCACCTTCACCCATATTACCGGCAAGCATCACCTGCACCCCCTTCTGCCGCAGCACAAGGGCTATACCCGATTTACAACCGCACCCCTGTGGCGAAGGAAGAATCTCCTTCATTGTTATATCGCCACCATTTATAGTAAATATAGTATAATGGTCACAATGCCCGAAGTGGTTGTCCACCACCCCGCCTTTTGTAGGAACTGCAATCTTCATATTCCAATACTTATAAACTGTTTGAATTTCTTTTAAAATACCATTCACAGGAAAAAAGGAAGGGAAGCTACTCCCCTACCAGATCCTTTATTTTTCTTTTGAGCATCTCTTCGGGAGCTGTAAACACCATGCCGAAAAGGCCGAGCGAAGCAACATGGTCCTTGCCTTGCCAATGTATCCTTCCCAACGAGAAGATATAATAGTTCTCAACATCAAGCAATCTGTCAACCGCCCGTTCCACATGATTTATGCCAGTCAGTTCGTCCACAAGCGATATTGCGAACTTGCCAAGACCTTTTGTCTCGTCATCTATCACGTTGGACACGACAGATGAGACTTTCTCCACATGTCCTTTCTTGGCAGGACAGGTACCAACAGCCGCCAGCAGCAGAACAGCTACAATAACAAACAAACAACCCGCACGTTTCATCGCCTGTCAATATTTTTCGAACGATACAACCTTATCCCACTCCTTGCGCACCTTCCTGCGTTTCGGCTTTGTCGCATAACCCAAGGATATTATGAGCATAAGACGTTTTTTCTGTGGAATGCCTGTAAGTTCCTTAATCTTCTTCTCGTCGAACCAACCCAGAATACAGCTGCCGATACCTTCATCCTCGGCTGCAAGAGTAATGTATGCCGACGCTATGCCCAAATCCATAATAGGGAAATCCTTATCCTTTATACCGCACCCGAGCTTCGATGTGATATTTGTCGGTTCAAGCGTAATGAGGACCAATGCCGAAGCATCCTTCACAAACCTGTTCATTCCAAGACTCGAAGTAGCCTTACCTACCTCGACAAGCAGCCCGGGCTCCGTTACCACAGTAAAATGCCATGGCTGCCCATTGCATGCCGACGGCGCCAGACGTGCAGCCTCAAGAATACGTTCCAGAACTTCACGCTCAATAACACGGCCCGCTTCGTATGCACGGTCACTCTGGCGCGCCTTTGCCAATTCTAGAAAACTCTTCATCGTTTAGCAATTCTTGCTATATACTTGCCTATGATATCGAACTCTATATTAACCTTTGTACCCACCTTTATTGTATGGAAATTGGTATGCTCGTATGTATATGGGATTATTGCCACAGAGAAAGAATCGTCTGTTGGCTCGCATACAGTAAGGCTCACACCGTTAACGGTAACAGAGCCCTTATCTACTGTCAAATAACCCTTTGCAGCCATTTCGTCATCCTTGCGGTAACGGAATGTATAGTACCAGCTGCCGTCCATATCACGTACCGACACGCACTCGGCAGTCTCGTCCACATGTCCCTGTACGATGTGCCCGTCAAGACGGCCGTTCATCATCATGGAACGCTCAACGTTCACCTTGTCGCCAACCTGAAGATCACCGATATTGGAACGCTCCAACGTCTCATGCATTGCCGTTACCGTATATTCGTCACCTGTTATGTCAACAACAGTCAGGCAAACACCATTGTGTGCCACGCTCTGGTCAATCTTCAGTTCACCAACGAATGAACAGGTGAGTGTAAGATGCAGGTTTCCCTGCTCACGCACCAGGCGACGCACAGTCGCAAATTCCTCTACTATTCCCGAAAACATAATATATGTGCTTATTTTTTTAAACCTTCTGCGAAGATAGCAATAAATCACTATTCATCAAAAAAGAGCACTGCCCTTATACAAAAAAAGAGGGTGACTCAAAAGTTATTTTACAAAGAAATCTATCCTAGTCAGAATAGTTCCGGCGGGGATAGATTGTTCAAGAATAGATCTTTTGGGTTAGCCCCACTGTCATACGACAGCAGGTCCTGCTGCGGTTCACACGATGAACAGCAGTTCCCTGTATTTCGGCAAGGTCCACAACTCGTTGTCAACGACAAGTTCGAGCTGATCAATGTGATGACGTATCGCCTCGAGCATGGGTGCGACAGTATCGTGGTATGCTATAGCCTTGTCACGCTCACTTGCAATACGGTTTGCAACCTTGCGACGTTCTACAAGCTCTGCCACAAGACGCCTTATTCCCGACACATGCTCGGCCATCTGCTTTACAAGCTCTATGTTTTCGGCCGACAGACGGTCACCCTCCTCCTTGCCGATGACCTGTTCCATCTTTATCACATTCTCCAGCAGCGAGCTCTGGTACTTGGTCGCGGTAGGAATTATATGGTTGAGCGCAAGGTCACCCAGCACACGCGCCTCAATCTGTATCTTCTTGGTATACATTTCCCACTTTATCTCGTTGCGTGCGCGAAGCTCGGTCTCTGTCATCACATCCATCTCGCGGAACATCCTCACACTCTCCTTGTCGAGGTAACGGTCGAATACAATAGGCGCACTCGCCTCGCAGTCAAGTCCGCGGCGTGCAGCCTCCTGACGCCACTCCTCACTGTAGCCGTTACCGTCGAAGCGAACAGGCTTGCTGTACTTGATATACTTGCGAATAACCTTTACAAGAGCATCCTCCTTTGCTGTGCCGTTGTCGATGAGTGCATCCACCTCTTTCTTAAAGATTGTCAGCTGCTCGGCCATTGCCGTATTGAGTGCAATCATCGCCGATGCGCAGTTCGCCTCGGAACCTACGCCACGGAACTCGAAGCGATTACCAGTGAAGGCAAATGGTGAAGTGCGGTTACGGTCGGTATTGTCAATCATAAGCTCCGGTATTGCCGGAATATTCAGGCGCAGTTCTCGCTTGCTCAGAATCTTCACGACATCATCGGTCGTTTCCATGTGGTCGAGCACCGACGAAAGGTGCGAACCCAGGAAACTCGATATTATTGCCGGGGGAGCCTCGGCAGCACCCAGACGATGGGCATTCGCAGCAGACATTATGCTCGCCTTGAGCAAACCATTATGACGGTATATTGCAGCAAGGGTATTAACCACAAAAGTAATGAACCGCAGGTTGTCCTTGTCGGTCTTGCCTGGTGCCATAAGAAGCACACCGGTATCGGTACCTAGCGACCAGTTGTTATGCTTGCCCGAGCCGTTGACACCCTTGAAAGGTTTCTCGTGCAACAGCACGCGGAAACCATGGCGGCGTGCAACCTCCTTCATCAGAGCCATAATGAGCATGTTGTGGTCAACGGCAAGGTTGCATTCCTCGTATATTGGTGCAAGCTCGAACTGGTTCGGTGCAGCCTCATTGTGGCAAGTCTTTGCAGGAATGCCCAGTTTCATAGCCTCGATTTCAAGCTCCTTCATGAACGCGGCAACGCGTTTGGGGATTGAGCCGAAATAGTGGTCCTCGAGCTGCTGGTTCTTCGCACTGTCATGCCCCATGAGGGTGCGTCCTGTAAGCAACAGGTCGGGACGTGCAAGAAGCATACCTTCGTCTACAAGAAAATACTCCTGCTCCCAGCCAAGGTATGTGGTAACTTTCTTCACATTCTTGTCGAAATAGCGGCACACGTCGGTAGCAGCCTTGTCAACAGCACGCAAGGACTTGAGCAGAGGAGCCTTGTAGTCAAGAGCCTCGCCGGTATATGAGATGAATACCGTAGGTACACATAGCGTGTCATCTATGAGGAATGCAGGCGATGTGGGATCCCATGCACTGTAGCCGCGCGCCTCGAAGGTACTGCGTATTCCGCCATTGGGGAATGACGAAGCGTCGGGTTCCTGCTGCACAAGCAGCTTGCCCGAGAATTCCTCAAGCACACCACCCTTCCCGTCGTGCTCGATAAAGGCATCGTGCTTCTCGGCAGTCGTCTCCGTAAGCGGATGGAACCAGTGAGTATAATGTGTTGCACCGTTCTCAACAGCCCAACGTTTCATGCCCTCGGCCACACTGTCGGCAATCGAGCCGTCGAGCGGAGCATCATTGTCAATTACATCAATGAGTTTGTTGTAAACCTCCTTGGGAAGATACTTGAACATCTTCTCGCGGTTGAAAACCTTTGCCCCATAATATTCCGATGGGCGCATATCGCAATCGGGCACCTCTACAGCCTTCTTCGCAAATGCAGCTGTAACGACTTCGAATCTCAGCTTTGACATTTTATTCCGTGTTTTATATCATAGCGATTGACAATTGTCAAAAGTCATATTCGCTAACTTTTTGTAAAATTCAAAAACAGCACAAATATAATCGCACGGTAGCACCAAACAAAGAATTTTTCAAAAAAGAGAACCTTATAAAGGGGTTTATCCGCAAAAAAAGAGCAACTTTTTAGAAAATTACAAGGAATTTAGGACCACAAAAAGATAAAACTGGAACATTTAACGAAAAAGCACCCTAAAAGCCAATTACAACATTATGCAACCAAAACAAAGAGAATAATAACATTTTGACATAGAAAAGGAGTGACTACACAAAGCAAAAAAAAGTCCAACAACCTCCTGTCTCAGAGTCGCCAATCCTTGGTAAATCACATATTCATGCAATTTGGGCATAAATAGGAATATCCGTCATTAACATAGCTGTCGTCAAGTAGACGAACGAATATTCAGCCTATCCATTAAAAACCGTTCACATATTAAAGCAAATAGCAGCACTTTTAAACATGTTATTTTTGTCAAATAAGCTCCCAATGACTCCTTACAACACAATGAAAAGTTCCTTAATGACAAATATGAATTGCTTTTTTACAAAAAAAATAAAAAAAAAGGTTGACTAAGGAATTATTTGGATAACTTTGTAGGGACGAGTCTGGCACACACGGCAAAGTGCCGAGGCAACGCATAAGGGGAACAACACAATAACAAACCACAAAATATTATGCTTAAGCAAATTATCAATGCCAAGATCCTGACACCTCAGGGCTGGTTGAAAGACGGTTCTGTTATCATCCGTGATAACAAGATTCTTGAAGTTACAAACTGCGACCTTGCAGTCATAGGCGCAGAAGTTGTTGACGCAAAGGGAATGTATGTAGTTCCAGGCGGTGTGGAGATACACATACACGGCGGTGGCGGTTGCGACTTCATGGAAGGTACAGAAGAAGCTTTCCGCGGTGCCATAAAGGCTCATATGAAGCATGGTACTACAAGTATCTTCCCCACTCTGTCGTCATCGACAGTCCCCATGATCGAAGCTGCAGCAGAGACATGTACAAAGCTGATGAAAGAGCCGAACAGCCCCGTACTGGGCCTGCACCTCGAGGGTCACTACCTGAACATGGCAATGGCCGGCGGACAGCTCCCCGAGAACATCAAGGACCCCGACCCCAACGAGTACATACCCCTCGTTGAGAAATGGGACTGCATAAAGCGTTGGGACGCTGCCCCCGAGTTGCCGGGTGCAATGCAGTTCGGTAAATATATCACATCAAAGGGCATTCTGGCATCAGTGGCACATACACAGGCCGAGTATGACGACATACATGCTGCACGCAAGAACGGCTATACACATGCCACACACTTCTACAATGCGATGCCTGGATTCCACAAGCGCCGCGAGTACAAGTACGAGGGTACTGTGGAGAGCATCTACCTGCACGAGGACATGACTGTAGAGGTTGTTGCCGACGGCATACACGTACCGCCTACAATTCTCCGCCTCATCCACCACATTAAGGGTGTTGAGCGTGCGTGTGTAATCACCGACGCACTCGCCTGCGCTGCCAGCGACAGCACAACAGCATTCGACCCGCGTGTAATCATCGAGGACGGCGTATGCAAGCTTGCTGACCGCACAGCACTCGCCGGCTCGGTCGCAACTATGGACCGTCTCATACGCACACTCGTACAGAAGGCCGAGATTCCTTTGGACGACGCGGTACGCATGGCTTCGGAGACACCGGCAAAGATCATGAACGTATACGACCGCAAGGGTTCATTACAAAAGGACAAGGATGCCGACCTCATGATTCTCGACGACGACCTGAACGTACGCGCAGTATGGGCCATGGGCCAGCTTGTCGAGGGTACATACAACCTGTAATCAGGCAGCACACATATACAACAAAAGGAGAAGGACACCGCGGTGTCCTTCTCCTTTTGTTGTATACAGCCATTTTAGCCGCAGTGGAAGTACTCCTTTACTAGAGCAAGCATCCTTGTCTTGTCGTCACCTATGTCAGCACGCAGGGTACGGTCATCATAGGAGCGAAGGCGTCGCAATATACCGTCAATCATCGCAGGACTGAAGACGTTATATTTCTCGAACACTTCGCGCTGCCGCTCCAGACAATCGGCCGATGCCGCACAACTGTCGGGCAACTGTTCAAGCGAAGCCAATTTGTCGGCATTCTCCTTCTGGTGTATGTTCACATTCACGTAGGTGCGCTCGGCAATATCAAGTGCATCGGACACTTCAAACCCATAACGGCATGCCACCGCCAAGCCTGCGATAAGCTGGTAGATATCGGCCGAGCCGTCGGGTGAACGCATCTCCACCGTCTGCTTCTGCGTAGTATCGTAATTACTGTCACCCTCGAGCGGATTGGCAATGCGGCACATGTCGGACTTCGCTGCCCAGCCGAGAGGCACGCGAACGAGCACGGAACGGTTACGGTCACCCCAACAGATGTTGGTGGGCGCCTCCTGGTGCGGCACAAGACGGAAGTAGGATGTGGGATTGGTATTGCCAAATGCTGTTATTGACGGGGCAAGAAGCATCATGCCTGCTATTGCACGGCGCGCCACCGGAGAGAGCACTCCATCCTGCAACATGCAGTTTGCAGCACCATCCATAATGCGCATGTGCACATGCAGGCCGGAGCCGGCCTTGCCGGCGGTAATCTTCGGTGCAAAAGTTATGTCGTAGCCATAACGGTATGCAAGGTTGCGTATTATCCACTTGGCAACCATAAGCTGGTCGGCGGCATCCTCGGCCGCCACAGGCAGGAACTCTATCTCGTTCTGCTCGTAAATCATGCCGTCGATCGTGAAGTTACCGACCTCGGAATGGCCATACTTTATCTGTCCGCCGGCCTGTGCTATGTAGGCCATGCACTCGGTACGGAAATCGTTGAACTTCGCATATGGCGCCGACTCATGATAACCTTTCTGGTCGGTAGCAGGAAACGTTCCGCCATCGGGAGCAATCACATAATACTCCAATTCTCCCATGGCCTGGAAATCCTTGCCGGTTACCTCATGGAATGCACGGCATGCCTTGCGCAAGGTATTCTCGGGGGAACTCTCAAGCGGTTCACCATCCTTATTAAAATAGGAGCAAAGCATCGAAAGTGTGGGTATCTCGGCAAAAGGATCGAGAAAGGCAGTCCTGAACCGCGGCAACACATAGAGATCACTGCTGCCAGCCTCAATGAACGGAAAAAGCGAAGAGCCGTCGACACGCTCGCCACAAGTGAGAATAGCATCGAGGTAGGCCGCGCTGTTTATTACGAAATTAAGCGTCTTGAGCCTTCCGTCACCTGCAGGATACATAAAGTTGACCATACGCACCCCATTCTCCTTTATGAAGCGCACAATGTCGGCTTTCGTGAACTCACTGCATGATTTTCCAAGAAAAGCCGCTACCCTGTTGGGGCACATTTCCAAAGAGGTATTCATAGAAACTGTTTTAAAAATTTTACAGAACCGGTGCAATATCCACCGGACACCACAAAGTTATCCATTTTATCGAGAGAACAAAGATTGTACAATAAAATATCGGTTTTTATTGTTTTCTTTGCAATATATTAATAGTAGGAGAAGGATGAGATTACTTATATTCACAAGGAACATCGCTGCCGGAGAGTGGGCAAAAGAGATTCTTGAAGAGTTCGGGCGCGGCATGCATATCAGCGTTGTCCCAGACAGCAAGCCTCAGGTTTTAAAAGGCAACTGGTCATACATCATAACCTTGGGAGAGACAACGGCTGAAACGGATGGAAAAGCGCATACAGGCTATCCAATACCAATGAACGACGATGAACGTGCATTGCTACGGCGCAGCCTGTGGGCACTTTACCGCGACACACTGCGCGACATGATAGGCAACAAATGCAGTTGCGGACTGTACGACACCTGCCACTGCCATTGAAACAGGAAATGCAGGATAAAACCCAGAAAAAAAATCGGCCTGCAGGAGACCCGTCAATAATCATCCCGCACGAAATGAGGGAAAGAGGGCTCACCCAGCTTGGGGTCATACTCAAAACCTTCGTAACTGAAGCCATAGAGTTCATCAGGTAAAAGAAGCCTGTTCTGCAGAATGTAGCGCGTCATTGCACCACGGCAACTCTTCGCCCAGACAGCCTGCATTCGAAGGTCATTGCCACGGCGTACATAAAACATGGGCTGTACAACCCTCACCTCGCGGCACACGCGACGCCAATCGAAAAGGTGCTCATACTCCCCGGTAGAGAGGTGCACCAGCACCCCGTCATCGGCCTTCACGCTATCCACGAGCACATCGGTCAGTTTGTCACGCCAGAAACGGTCGACGGGCACATCCCCCGTGGATTCCAACGTCACACCATGCTCCATGCGGTATGGAACTATTCCGTCCATCGGACGAAGAAGGCCATACATGAATGTCGTTATCCACAAATGTTCCTGCGCAAACTGCAATGCCCCGGCACCAAGATTACGTGCTCTCAGATGCTTGTAGGCCTGGCCATTATACGCCATGACAGCCGGCACCTTTTCGGCTGCAAGAAAATCGCGGTACCTCAACAGGTTCTCAGCCGCTATACTGCTGTTACAGCCCAACAGGCGGGCGAGTTCCTCGACATCGAGCATAGCCATCTCACTTGCCAACGAAACAGCAATATCCTGGAAAAGAGGAAGCGACTGCGGTTCTATACTGCACCCGGCATCCATTATCTTAGCACTAGAGAGAATTATCTGCATAGACTTGCCTTTATAGACATAAACAATTATTTCGCACGGTTAATCATGTATATTCCGGACATTGCCATAACCGCAGCTATCGCATATTTCCAATAGAACGGTTCTCCCAAACACATGCACGATGTCATTGCACCCACAACCGGAATGAGCGAATTGAAGATGGCCACCTTGCCGACAGGGTTACAGGTAAGCAACTTGTTATACAGGGCAAATCCCAATGCCGATATACAGACGAGGAGGAAGAGTATTACAATCCCGGGAAGTGTCACATGCGGAATGTCACCACCCATGAGCAACCCTGGCACCACGAGCATGAGACCACCGAAAAAAAGGCTATAGCCTGTACCCACGAACACATCGGCGCGTTTCCCGAGACCACGCGTCATGAGGCCTGCGAGCGCACCGCAGACTGCATTAAGGATAATCATACCATCGCCCATAAACGTGAATCCCCCACTCGATTTGCTGCCTACATTGAGAATCATTATACCTGTAAAACCTATTGCACAGCCGGCCAACTTATTCATTGTAAGCCTGTCGCTCTTGAAGAATACGCATGCAAGCAATACAAGCATGAATGTACCTAGGGAATTTATTATCGCAGCCCTTGCTCCCGGGCTGTACGACAGCCCCACATAGAAGAAATAGTAATGCAGGCCTGTATTCAACAATGCAAACAGCAGCACATAGAGCCACCCCCCGAAACCTGCGACAGAAAACCTGCGCCTTGTCGCACCGGCTATTGCTAGCACCACCAATCCTGCCATACAAAACCGCACACCGGCAAAAAGCATCTTGCTGCCGGTCATCGCCGGGGTAATGCCGAACTCGTCAAAACCAAGTTTTATGAGAGGATAGGCCCATCCCCATGCCACAGCCGCAGATAGGGCAAAAAGCACCACCCAAACAGGACGCTGGAAAACAGAGACTCCCACCTTATTGTCATTTCTCATATACATACGCTTTTTAGTCTGCGAAGATAACTAATTTACGCGGAAAGGAGAGAGAAAAAGCAATATACTTGGAATACAATAGGATTAATTATATAAATTAAGAACCTGTTTAAATTTATAAGAAATATCCAAAACACCGGGAAGTGTATTAAAAATTATGGTTCGCCCCTATCTACCATAGCAAAACATCACAGCAATAGCTGCGCACCACTTGAAAGATAAAAAAATGCACAAAACCTATATTTTTTTCTTGAAATGTTTTGCAAGTTTAAAAAAAAGATATACCTTTGCACCCGTTAAGCGAAACAAACGCGAAACAATGCAAAAATTGAAATAATGCGGAAATAGCTCAGTTGGTAGAGCACAACCTTGCCCAATAGAAAAAAAGGCCGCAACCTTGGCAAGGTTAACAAAACCAAATTGAAATAATGCGGAAATAGCTCAGTTGGTAGAGCACAACCTTGCCCAATAGAAAAAAAGGCCGCAACCTTGGCAAGGTAAACAAAACCAAATTGAAATAATGCGGAAATAGCTCAGTTGGTAGAGCACAACCTTGCCAAGGTTGGGGTCGCGAGTTCGAGCCTCGTTTTCCGCTCTCTTTGAAATTTTGAATATTAGTTTGCAAAACGAAGCGTAGATAAACGCGGA
>JAFYQH010000037.1 GCA_017547205.1 Bacteroidaceae bacterium
AGATAGGCTGTGTCTCCTCACAAATCTTGTAAGGGTCAATACCGTACTGCTCACAAATCTCGTTAGCCTCTTCGATAGAAGCGATACCGTTCTCGTTAAGTACAGCGAGGATCTGCTTGATACGACGATCCTGACTTTCAAATTTTACGGGTCTTATCATAGCTCTTTTCCTCCTTATTCTTTACGTGGGTCAATATACTTAACAGCACCAGCCTCCTCAGAGAAACGTCCATAAGACTTTGTCAACTTCTT
Organism: Bacteroidaceae bacterium; assembly: GCA_017547205.1. Taxonomy (GTDB): domain Bacteria; phylum Bacteroidota; class Bacteroidia; order Bacteroidales; family Bacteroidaceae; genus HGM04593. The sequence goes on from JAFYQH010000037.1 coordinate 253, forward strand.
GACAGCCTCGTTAGCGTCAGTGCCTTTCTTGATCTCGTCCATGAGCTGGCCGAGGTTAATGAACTCGTAACCGCAAATCTCGTCGTTCTTGTCGAGAGCGAGGCGTGTGATGTAGCCCTCTGCCATCTCGAGGTAGCGTGAGCCCTTAGCCAATGTACCATAGAGGGTACCTGTCTGGCTGCGGAGGCCCTTGCCCAAGTCCTCAAGACCTGCACCGATGATGAGACCGCCCTCAGAGAAAGCTGACTGGCTGCGGCCGTAAACAATCTGGAGGAACAGTTCACGCATAGCAGTGTTGATAGCGTCGCAAACGAGGTCGGTGTTCAATGCCTCAAGAATGGTCTTGCCAGGGAGAATCTCAGATGCCATAGCAGCAGAGTGTGTCATACCTGAACATCCGATTGTCTCAACGAGAGCCTCCTGGATGATACCGTTCTTGATGTTCAATGAAAGCTTGCATGCACCCTGCTGGGGAGCACACCAACCGATACCGTGTGTAAAGCCAGAGATGTCGGCAACCTCCTTGGCCTTGATCCACTTACCCTCCTCGGGTATTGGAGCAGGACCGTGGTTAGGACCCTTCTTTACTACACACATGTTTTCTACTTCGTGTGAATAAACCATAATTTTGTATGTTTTAAATGTGAAACATAGTCTCTTTCAATTTGCGAAGATAAATAAAATAATATCTACAACAAAGCATGTCGCAATTTTTTTACATACATGTAACTTTGCTTTCATAAAAAAGCATAATAACATATAATATATTCATGCCGGGGTGTATGGTTTGGCTTTTTCTTTGTATCTTTGCATCTTGAAATCCAATAAAAACACAAGATTTTAAAATGAAGAATCTATTCAAACTATTTCCAGCTTTCGCGGCAATTGCAGTGATGTCGTTAATGTCGTGTGGCGAGGCTGAGAATGAAATCTCTTTCGACAGATATTACGAAAGTATCTTTACAGTGAATAAAGCGACGATAGCTCCGGAACTTGAAGATACATCGTATATGGTGATGAATATGGACAAGTTCGAGCTCCAGACCGGTGACCGTGCCCGGATGGTTGTGCGCTATTACTACGATTCCAATGTGACGAAGTTCCCCGAGTGGACAATACAGAGTGTTGTGGAAGTGATTCCTACAAGGGAGATTGTTGCAAAAGATGCGATTGATGAGGCAGAGTATAATGCTCCTGTTCTTTTGAATGCGTCGTCCGGACGCTTGTATAGCTATACTATGGATAACAGGCCGGTTGATCCAATATGGGTCTGGAACAATATCCAGAACGTCTATGTACATTACAGGGGTATAAGTGACAATGCGCAGTTTGCCTTGTCGGTAAAAGGCGTGAAGGATGGATGTGTAGAGCTTCAGCTGCATATAAAGGCTACCGCATCGGGGAATGTAAAGAGTGACAAACTTGTCTCGTTCGACCTGCGTTCGCTCGAGAGTGTGCTTACAGAAAGCGAAAAAGCTTCGATAAGGAGCTATGACAAGCTTAAGACACAGGTGTTCCTTACTTACCTCACTTCTGCCGGCAAAACTGAGGTCGGTGCAACTCCTGCATGCGAGTTTGCAAACCCTTTCAAGAAGTGATGAACTTACCGTAACGTGAAGGACAATGGACAGGAAATCGCCTAATATAAACATAAAGAACCGCCGTGCGTCGTTCGACTATATTGTTACAGAGACATTCACGGCAGGCATTGTGCTGACAGGTACCGAGATAAAGTCGATACGTCAGTCCAAGGCTAGTCTTGTCGATACCTATTGCACCTTCATTAATGAGGAACTTTGGGTCAAGAACATGCATGTCGCCGAGTATTTCTACGGTTCCTACAACAACCATGTGGCGCGGCGTGACCGCAAGTTGCTGCTCGAGCGCAAAGAGTTGCGCAAGCTCAAGGAGACGGTCAAGAACCCGGGTTTCACAATTGTGCCCATGCGGCTCTTCATAAACGAGAAGGGGCTTGCAAAGCTTGTAATAGCCCTTGCGCGCGGTAAGCATGAGTACGACAAGCGCGAGTCCATAAAAGAACGTGATGACAAGCGCGAGATGGACCGCATAAGACGCTCCTATTGACAAGGCGGCTAATGCAATGATAAAGTTTTTGCTCTATCCTGTTATGCAGGGTAGAGTAAAATGCTTTTAATGGGATATGGCCGGTATTTCCGGCAAAAAACAGAAAAGAGAATGACACTACAGAATGCCATAAAAGAGAGGATTCTTGTCCTCGACGGTGCCATGGGTACCATGATACAGGGCTATGGTCTGCTGGAGAGTGACTTCCGCGCTAACCTGGAACTGCCCGGTGATGTTCAGCTCAAGGGGAACAACGATCTTCTTGTGCTCACGCGCCCCGATGTTGTGCGCGACATACATGCGAAGTATCTGGCTGCAGGTACCGACATAATAGAGACCTGCACGTTCAATGCCAACAGCATTTCCCAGGCAGAGTATGGGTGCGGGCACTTGTGCCGTGAAATAAATATTGCGGCAGCACGCCTTGCACGCGAGGTGGCCGACAGCTATTCCACGGCTGCAAAGCCCCGTTTTGTGGTCGGGTCGGTAGGTCCTACCGGCCGCACCTGTTCCATGAGCCCCGATGTGGAGAATCCCGCATTCCGCAATGTGACATTCGATATGCTTGCCGCAGCATACAAGGAGCAGATAGCTGCCCTTATTGAGGGTGGTGTGGATGCCATTCTGTGTGAAACAATATTCGACACGCTCAATGCCAAGGCTGCAATATATGCGGCCGGGGAGGCTATGGACGAGCTCGGGTGCAGAGTACCGCTGATGCTCTCGTTTACGGTTGCCGATGCTCAGGGGCGTGTGCTTTCCGGCCAGACGATAGAGGCATTCCTCTCTTCGGTTGCCGGGCATGACATCTTTTCCGTTGGCTTGAACTGCTCTTTCGGCGCACGGGAAATGAAGCCGTTCCTCAAACGCTTGAGCGAGATAGCTCCATGTTACGTCAGTGTGTATCCCAATGCCGGTCTCCCGAACGAACTGGGGGTATATGACCAGACACCGTCTGAAATGGCTGCCATTGTCAAGGAGTATATCGATGAGGGACTTGTGAACATCGTGGGCGGCTGTTGCGGGACTACCGATGAGTTCATTGCTCTTTTTCCGCCGATGGTCGACGGAGTTGAACCGCGCCGTCCTTCGGCTTCACCGCAGGAACTTTGGCTTTCGGGGCTTGAGCGTCTTGTGGTCAACAGCAGTACCAACTTCATGAATATAGGCGAGCGTTGCAACGTTGCCGGCTCGCGCAAGTTCCTGCGCCTCATAAATGAGAAGAACTATTCCGAGGCTCTCAAAATAGCAAGGCAACAGGTTGAGGACGGTGCCCAGGTTATAGACGTGAATATGGACGACGGTTTGCTCGATGCAGCTGCCGAGATGACTGCATTTCTCAATATGCTTGCCGGTGAACCCGATATCGCAGCCCGTCCCATAATGGTCGATTCTTCAAACTGGGATGTCATCAAAGCCGGTCTCAAGTGCATACAGGGACGTGCGGTTGTGAACTCTCTCTCCCTGAAGGAGGGCGAGGAAATATTTGTTGAGCGTGCGCGCGAGGCGAAACGTCTTGGTGCGGTCGTGGTAGTCATGGCTTTTGACGAGGAGGGGCAGGCAACCTCCTACGAACGCAAGATAGAGGTGTGCGCTCGTGCCTACAAGTTGCTTGTCGACAAGGCCGGCTTTGCACCATACGAGATAATATTCGATCCCAACATACTTGCAATCGCAACAGGAATCGAGGAACACTCGGCATATGCGCTTGACTATATACGTGCCTGTGCTTGGATAAGGGAGAATCTTCCAGGTACTCATATAAGCGGTGGCGTGAGCAATCTGTCGTTCTCATTCCGCGGCAACAATTATGTCCGCGAGGCACTGCATGCAGTGTTCCTCTACCATGCGATAGCAGCCGGAATGGATATGGGTATCGTCAATCCTCAGTCAAGCGTGCAGTACGACGATGTTCCTGTGGAGCTGCGCAATGTAATGGAGGACGTTATCTTCAACCGTGACGTGGCTGCAACCGACAAACTCATAGCTCTTGCCGGCGAACTCAAGGAGATGGGGACCGCCACGCATGGTGTCTACAATGATGAATGGCGTAAAGGAAGTGTAGAGGAGCGGCTCAAGTATGCTCTGGTGAAGGGAACGGGTGATTTCCTTGAGGCTGATCTTGCCGAGGCCATTGCCAAGTACGGCACGGCCGTGGATGTGATAGGCGGTCCGTTGATGGGTGGCATGGGACATGTAGGCGAGCTGTTCAGTGACGGAAGGCTTTTCCTCCCGCAGGTGGTAAAGAGTGCCCGCACCATGAAACAGGCTGTGGCTATTCTGCAGCCATCTATTGAGAGTGAGAAGTGTGGAATGGCTGCATCGGCAGGCAAGGTTCTAATGGCTACTGTCAAAGGTGATGTACACGACATCGGCAAGAATATCGCAGCCGTGGTCATGGGATGCAACGGATACGAAGTCATTGACCTCGGGGTTATGGTCCCGTCGGAACGTATTGTAAAGGAAGCAGTGGAGAGAAAGGCCGATATTGTAATACTAAGCGGCCTAATAACCCCATCGCTCGACGAAATGGTAACTACTGTCAGGGATATGAAGGCGGCCGGCCTCTCGATACCGGTGATGATTGCCGGCGCTACTACTAGTTCCTTGCATACAGCACTGAAGATTGCTCCTGCATATGATGGTCCTGTAATTCATGTAAAGGATGTGTCGCAGAATGTGCTTGTTGCTGCCGAACTGCTTGGTGGCAATGAGCGTTATACGGCTTTTGTAGAGGCTTTGCATACTGCCCAGCAGGGCTTGCGTGACAGCGTGGTTTCAAAGACCGATACGCCTTTGCGTTCTCTTGATGATGCACGTGCGAACAAACTCAATCTTTTCAGTTGACCATCTTGCCGCATGTGCTGTTAAAAGATGTTTTTGTAATATAATAGTAATAAACCGACAATAATTTTGTCCTGTGGATATGCCATGTGATATGCCACGGAAACAAATATTGAGAAACAATGTCCGATAAAAAACTTAAGGGCCTTACCTCGCAGCAGGTCGAGGAAAGCCGTCGCCTTCATGGTACGAATGTGTTGACACCGCCCGAGCGCGTTTCGTTGTGGAAACAGTTCCTGGAAAAGTTTGAGGATCCCATCATACGTATTCTGTTGGTGGCATGGGTGCTGTCTATGGTTATTTCGGGTGTGCACTGTTGGGGACCGGAGCAGGAGGGCTTTTCGGCCTTTCTTGAGCCGCTTGGCATATTCTTTGCCATACTGCTTGCAAGCAGCATAGGATTCCTTTTTGAGGTGAAGGCAGCACGTGCGTTCGAAGTCCTCAATACAGTGAACGATGATGTCATGGTCACTGTAGTGCGTGACGGTAGGATAGTAGAGGTCCCGCGTAGGGATATCGTTGTCGGTGACATTGTCATGCTAGGCACAGGTGACGAGGCTCCAGCTGACGGAACATTACTCGAGGCACATTCGCTGCAGATAAACGAGTCGACCCTCACCGGTGAGCCTGTCATTTCAAAGACGGTCGTAGAGGCCGATTTTGATAAGGAGGCTACATATCCTTCAAACCGCGTCCTTCGCAGCACGACGGTTGTTGACGGTCATGGTATAATGTGTGTCGATCTGGTGGGCGATGCCACCGAATATGGTAAGGTGAACCAGGGCGCGCTCATTGACAATGACCTTGACACTCCCTTACAGCTTCAGCTCAAGCGCCTGGCCGGCGTGATAAGCAAATTCGGCTATGTGGCAGCAGCCCTGACATTCATACTGCTATCCGTCAAGGTTCTTCTTGTTGATGAGGCAACCGGTACCATGGATATGATATCGTCCATGCTCCACAACTTCATGATAGCAGTCACGCTCATAGTCGTTTCTGTTCCCGAAGGTCTCCCCATGTCAGTAACCCTGAGCCTTGCGCTCAGCATGAACCGCATGCTCAAATCGAACAACCTTGTCCGCAAGATGCATGCCTGCGAAACGATGGGTGCAGCAACGGTTATATGTACCGACAAGACCGGTACGCTCACCCAGAACCGCATGCAGGTACACGAGGCTGTTTTTATGTCACTCGATGGGCAGGCACTCGGTGCCGGCAGGTCGAGTTCATTGATAAAGGAGGGTATTGCCGTGAATTCGACGGCGAACCTCAACAAGGAGGGCGATTCGGTAAAGACCATAGGTAACCCCACCGAGGCCGCCCTGCTCCTGTGGCTCGACAGCCAGGGTGCCGATTATATGCAACTTCGTAGTGGTGCAAAGGTCATCAGTCAGCTGACATTCTCGACCGAGCGAAAGTACATGGCAACAGTTGTGGAATCACCTCTGTTGGGCTGCAAGGTACTCTATGTGAAGGGTGCCCCCGAGATTGTACTTGCGAACTGCAACAGGGTAGAGATTGCCGGTGGTTATGCTACTGTGGAGGAGAGCAGTGCAGGGATAGAAGAGAAATTGCTCTCTTACCAGAACATGGCCATGCGCACTCTTGGCTTTGCATACCAGTTGCTCGATGAAGGTGATGATACCGCTCCTTATGCCGATGGCCGCTTGTCGGGCACAGACCTTACATTTGCCGGTTTTGTGGCTATATCCGACCCGGTACGCAGTGACGTGCCCGATGCAGTGAAGCAGTGTCTGCATGCAGGTATAGATGTGAAGATAGTTACCGGTGATACCCCTGGTACTGCGCGTGAGATTGCGCGCCAGATAGGCATATATGACAGCACGGCGACAGCCGATGCGATAATTTCCGGCCCCGATTTCGAGGCTCTTACTGACGATGAGGCTGCCAAGCGCGTAATGGGGCTGAAAGTCATGTGCCGTGCCCGTCCGTTGGACAAACAGCGTCTTGTAAGGCTTCTGCAGGATCAGGATGCCGTCGTTGCCGTTACGGGTGATGGTACTAATGATGCCCCGGCTCTCAAGGCCGCACAGGTCGGCCTATCCATGGGTGACGGTACATCGGTAGCCAAGGAGGCCAGTGACATAACTATTATTGACAATTCGTTCACAAGTATTGCGAAGGCGGTGATGTGGGGACGTTCACTCTACAAGAATATTCAGCGCTTCCTGCTTTTCCAGTTGACTATAAACGTTGCGGCATGCATCATTGTCATGGTGGGCTCGCTGATAGGTACCGACTCACCGCTTACCATAACACAGATGCTGTGGGTCAACCTCATCATGGATACCTTCGCTGCAGGTGCGTTGGCTTCGTTGCCCCCAAGCTGGAAGGTAATGAAGGAACGTCCACGCAAGAGCGGAGCGAACGGCGATTTCATAATTACCCGTTCCATGGCTTTGAACATCCTTGTAGTGGGTGCGATATTCGTTGCTGTACAGCTTGCCCTGCTGCTTTGGTTGGGCAAGGACGGTCTTACTCCTTATGAGCAGTCAGAGTTCTTCACGTTCTTCGTGATGCTGCAGTTCTGGAACATGTTCAATGCCAAGGCATACATGACAGGCGCTTCGGCCTTCAAGGGATTGGGCGACAACCCTGCATTCTTGCTTGTATGTGCGCTTATATTGGTGGGCCAGTTCCTTATTGTTACATTCGGAGGCGAGATGTTCAACGTGGTGCCGCTCACTGCAAGAAGTTGGGGTATAATCATAGCTTCCACATCCATAGTATTGTGGGTTGGTGAATTGTGTCGCCTCTTTAGAAAGAAATGACGCTAATGGGAGAATTTTTTGCATGAGTTCCTTGACTATTTCGAGAGTGGTGAACTGTATGCAAACGAAGATTATACGACAGTGGCAGGTCTCTGTCTAAAGGAACTTGGGCATGTACCGGTGACTGGAGAGGTTTTTGAATGGAATTCATTCGTTTTTGAAGTTGCAGATATGGACGGTGCGCGCATTGATAAGCTGCTGGTAAGAATAAAGAATAGTGACGCAAACAAAAAATAATATATGGAAGCATTAGTAAAATTCTGTCTTGAACATTTGAATTATTGGACCGTGACTCTGTTCATGGCCATTGAGAGTTCTTTCATTCCCTTTCCCTCGGAGGCTGTTGTGCCACCTGCTGCATGGAAGGCTGCTGTGACTGGTGAAATGAATGTTTATATGGTTGTTGTTTTTGCCACCATTGGCGCCATTATAGGAGCGCTTGTCAACTACTACCTGGCCTTGTGGCTGGGACGCCCGATTGTGTACCGTTTCGCCAACAGCAGTTTCGGGCATATGTGCCTCATAGATGAGGCTAAAGTGAAATATGCCGAGGAGTACTTCGACAAGCATGGTGCGGTCTCAACTTTTGTGGGACGTCTTGTGCCTGCGGTACGTCAGCTTATATCCATCCCTGCCGGTCTCGCACGAATGGGAATGCCCCGTTTTTTGCTGTTCACAACATTGGGCGCAGGTGTCTGGAATGCAATTCTTGCAGCTCTGGGCTATTACATGTCCATGATTCCTGGAATGGACAGCGAAGAGGCTGTAATGTCTGCTGTGAAGGAACATAGCAGTGTCATAGGCTATGTATTCTTCGCGCTTGCTGCAGTGGCATTAGCCTATTTGGCCTATAAGGGGTTGAAGAAGGGCAAGTAGGTTTGTCTCTTTTTGTGAATGTTATAGCATGGCGGCCGGGCAATGCCCGGCCGCCATGCTATAGGTGCTGATTGTTCATTGCAATCAATTCTTGATCTCCAATTCTTCCTTCATGTCTATCTCGTTGCCTTCCTTGTCATAGAAATGGTATTCAAGGTAGGTTAACTTCTGGTCCGGAATCACGCGTATCCCCATGCCATACTTCATCTGCCACCTTCTGTAGAGGGAGAAGAATCCCTGTTTGATGAATGCGGCCACGTATGGGTGAACGTGCAGTCTGAATCCTTTTACTCCTGTTACGCTCGTCAAGGTGTCTATCTTGTTCTCGAGTGTCTCGGTAAACAATACCGATGGTTGTATCTTTCCTTTTCCATGGCATACGGGGCAGCTCTCTTCCACTTCCATGTCGGTTGCCGGACGCACCCTCTGGCGCGTAATCTGCATTAGACCGAACTTGCTCAAAGGCAGGATGTTGTGCTTTGCCCTGTCACGGCTCATGTTCTCGGTCATCCTCTCATACAGTTTCTGACGGTTCTCGGCCTTGTCCATGTCGATGAAGTCGACCACTATTATTCCGCCCATATCGCGTAGCCTTAACTGTCGGGCAAGCTCATCGGCAGCCCCGAGGTTTACTTCCAGCGCATTCTCTTCCTGGTTGCTTGCATTGTTGCGGGCTCTGTTGCCGCTGTTCACGTCTACAACGTGAAGGGCTTCCGTATGCTCTATTACCAGGTATGCTCCACCCTTGAACGATACAATCCTGCCGAATGAGGATTTTATCTGCTTTGTTATGCCGAAGTGGTCGAATATGGGCAAATCCCCGCGGTAGAGCTTTATAATTTCAACGCTCTCGGGTGCGATGATTGAAACATAGTCCCTTATTCTTTTGTAGACCTCAATGTTGTTCACGTGTATGCTTTCGTACGAAGGGTTGAATAGGTCGCGTAGCAGGGCTAATGTCCTGTCCGACTCTTCGTGAATCATTGTAGGCGGTTTGGTACTCTTCTGTACCTTTCCCACGAGTGACTCCCAACTGTTGACGAGCGACCTCAGTTCGCTGTCAAGTTCTGCTACCTTCTTTCCCTCTGCCACAGTGCGTACGATGATGCCGAAATTCTTCGGTTTTATGCTCTGTAGCAACTGCTTGAGGCGGGTGCGCTCCTCGGGGGACTTGATCTTTGATGATACCGATACCTTGTCCTCAAAGGGGATGAGTATCAGGAATCGTCCGGCAAACGACAGTTCGCATGTCAGGCGAGGGCCTTTTGTGTTTATGGGCTCCTTTGTGACCTGTACAAGAATCTCCTGTCCTGTCTGCAATGCTTCGGCAATGTTTCCCTCTTTCTTTTTCTCGGGCATGATTGATGCCTTTGAAATGGGAAAATTTTTCTTGCGATCGCTGGTGACCTGCTTCAGATACTTCTGAAGTGAGTAAAATTGTGGACCTAAGTCGGAATAGTGAAGGAAAGCTTCTTTCTCGGACCCTACATCCACGAAGCAGGCATTCAGTCCGGGCATAATTTTCTTGACTCGCCCATGATAGATATTGCCTACAGAGAACGTTTCGGTCTGTGCCTCTCTATGGAATTCTACTAACTGCTTTTCTTCGGTTATGGCAATTGAGATTTCATGGGAGTGTACATCTACAATAAGTTCGCTTGTCACAATTCTTTCTTTTGGTTTATTGGCTCCATTAACAAGAGGGTGGAGCCGACCCCCTCGCTTTAAAACAAAAAACAAACTTGAAGTCCTTTAACTCTCCTTGCAAGTTTGTTTTTTTGTTTGTGCAGACTAAAGATTACTTGCTCTTATGTCTGTTCTTCCTCAATCTTTTTTTACGCTTGTGCGTAGACATTTTATGTCTTTTTTTCTTTTTTCCGCTTGGCATGGTTAAAAAATTAATTAAATGTTAACTATTATTATTTCTTTACGTCATTCATGAAAGTCTTGGCGGGCTTGAATGCCGGTATGTCGTGTGCGGGGATGGTGATGGACTTCTCCTTGTGTATGTCACGGGCTGTCTTTTCAGCTCTGTGCTTGATGATGAAGCTGCCGAATCCACGCAGGTAAACTGGCTCCTGGCTTGCCAATGATGTCTTTACAACATCCATGAATGACTCAACAGTTGTCAGTACTACCGACTTCTCAATCCCTGTCTTCTTCGCAATTTCGTTTACAATCTCTGCTTTTGTCATCTCTATCTACGATTTTATTATAAAAGTATTTGTGTTTGTTTCGGATTACAAATATATAGCTTTTTTTGCTTTTGCCGAAATTTATATGGCATTTTTTGGAAAAATATCGTTTATTTCTCCTGTCGTGGCCTTAAAATAGGACCTGCCAGCCAATATGTTACGTTTTCTATGCATTTTTGTGGCTGTAACTGTCAATAATTGAAAATAAACTTATACGTATTATTGACAACTCGGCGCGAATTTCTTAACTTTGCAGAGTCTAATGTATTTGGATTATGTCAGTGAACAAGGTTATTCTAATAGGTAATGTGGGCAAGGAGCCCGATGTTCGTCATCTCGATCGTAATGTAGCAGTGGCCAATATGGTGCTTGCAACGACCGAGCGTGCTTATACTTTGCAGAACGGTACCCAGGTCCCTGAAAGGACTGAATGGCACAATATAGTGCTTTGGGGCGGTCTTGCCGAGGTGGCTGAGCGTTATGTGCATAAAGGTGACAGAATATATATTGAGGGTAAGATAAGGACTAATACCTATGAAGACCAGAACGGCATACGCCGTTACCGGACAGAGATCCTCGCAGAATCAATGGAGATGCTCTCGTCAAGGGGTGCGACACCTTCGCCGTCTGCGGAAGGTACGCCTTCCCAGTCTCCTTTTTAACTTAACCCGATAGATTTTGGAAACAGAAATTCCTGCTTTAGTCAATTTGTTGTCCGTTGCGCTTCCCGAAGACTTTGTGACGGCTCCGTCACCAAGTGCTGTAGTGGCGTTGTTGCTTGCCGCGTTCCTGTTGCTTTTTTCAGCGTTTGCTTCGGGTTCGGAAATTGCATTCTTTTCTTTGTCAAGAACAGAAATTGATGAACTTGAGGATAGTAAAAGTTCTTCGGACAAGCGTCTGCTGAAGCTTCTTTCCGACCCGGACAGACTTCTTGCTACAATACTTATAGTGAACGACTTTGTCAATGTAGGCGTTGTAATGCTACTCAACTTCTTCTTTCTCGATGTGTTGAACTTCGGCGGAGCTGTGTGGCTCGAGTTTCTTTTGATGACAGTAGTGCTGACATTTCTTCTCCTGTTGTTCGGAGAGGTGATGCCGAAGATATATTCAAAGAGCAATACGATGAAATTCGCACGCTTTGCGGCCAACGGTTTCTGTTTGTTGTCGTCAGTGCTGAGCCCCTTCTCCTCATTCCTTGTGCGTTCGACACTTTTTGCTCAGCGTCTTGTTTCAAAGAAGAATCATCTTCTCTCCGTGGATGAGCTTGAACAGGCATTGGAACTGACAGACAAGAAGGAAATCGGAGAACAGAAAAAGATGCTCGAAGGTATCATACGTTTCGGTGACGAGACTGTTAAGAATATAATGACCTCACGTCTTGATATGGTCATGCTTGATATCAGGACGCCATACAGCGAGGTGCTCAAGTGTGCAGCCGAGAATGCCTATTCCCGTATCCCTGTATATGGCAAGACTCAGGACGATGTTAGGGGGGTGCTGTATATAAAGGACCTTATACCGCACTTGAACCGTGGCGAGACATTCCGTTGGCAGTCGCTTATCCGTCAACCGTTCTTCGTGCCCGAAACGAAGAAGATTGATGACCTGCTGTGTGACTTTCAGGCTGTGAAGGTTCACATGGCGATGGTGGTGGATGAGTTCGGCGGAATATCGGGACTGATTACTCTTGAGGATATTATCGAAGAAATTGTCGGTGAAATAAATGATGAATTCGATGAACCGGATACATCTTATGAACTGCTCGGCGAGAATGTCTATCTTTTCGATGGAAGAACGATGCTTTCCGATTTCTACAAGATAACTGCGCTCGACAGTGACGATTTTGATGAAGTGTCGGGCGAGGCCGATACCCTGGCAGGATTGCTGCTCGAGGTAAAGGGTGAATTCCCCGTATTGCATGAGGAGATAGAGTGCAAAGGGGTCCTTTTCGAGGTGGTTCAGAAGGATAAGCGCCGTATAGTCAAGATTAAGGCGACGCTACCGGCTTCTCAAGGAATCTGATTTAAAAAGCCTACGGATCTTTCAAGTATCTATGTCATGCGTTTTTTAAGTGCATGAAAGTTTTTTACACGTTCGCTTATTGAGCTTTTGCTCGTTTGTTACTATATTTGAGATAAATCTTGAATATATTCTTCACTCGCTGTGAAATAACCAAGCAAGCTTTGTTTATCTCGCTCGTTTGTTACTATATTTGAGGTAAATCTCGAATATATTCTTCACTCGCTGTGAAATAACCAAGCAAGCTTTGTTTATCTCGCTCGTTTGTTACTATATTTGCAGTGGTGCGGGCGCGGTTGTGGCGAACGTATTGCTTGGTCGAAGTGTTTTGTCTGAAAAACAGGGAATTTATGGTAAATAATCTTGTACGTAGTTTGGCGACCATACTGGTGGGTGTGTTGCTGATATTCATGAACTCTGAGGCGATACTTCTCCTGGTACGCATCTTGGGTGTTGTGTTTCTGGTTCTGGCATTTGTCTCTGCTGTAAGAATTGTAATGAATAAAAGAGAACGGTTTGCTTCGAATGATGTCATCGTTTCTGTGATTGATTTGGGGTGCATTGCATTCGGGTTGTGGCTTCTTCTATCCCCCCACGTTTTTGTCGATTTTATTGTAGTACTACTTGCCTTGTCATTGATGGGGTATGCACTCTTCCAATTGTATGAACTGTTTCTTGTAAGGAAATTCGTGCGGCTGCATTGGAGTTATGTGATAGTTCCGTCTCTTCTTGTTGTGGCGGCTGTTGTAGCCATGCTGATTCCCGGCAAGACTTTGTCGCTGATGACAATTGCCATGGGAATCGGAGCTGTTATGTCCGGCTTATCAGATATTTTTATATCTTTGTTGGTGGACGGGAGCAGATCCGAAGATACCGAGGGGTGATGCTGGCAGGGCTGTTGCTGGTAAATATTTATTTGCAGTGTAAAAAAAGTGCCGTTGAATAGATAAAAATTCATAAAAAAATGGCAACTTTGCGTTATGAATGAGATAAACGAGCTGTTCAACACCATAATCTCTGAGATTACGCTCCTTGAGATAGTTGTCAAAGGGGCAATAATCGGTATTGTCGCCTCTGCCCCTATGGGGCCGGTAGGTGTGTTGTGTGTGCAGAGAACTTTGAACAAAGGACGTGTCTATGGTATTGTTACCGGTACAGGTGCAGCACTTAGTGATATACTGTATGCTCTTCTTACCGGTTATGGTCTCTCTTTCATATATGATTTTATCAGCAATCCGGGTACGCTATACTGGATACAGATAATAGGTGCGGTAATGATGTTTGTCTTTGGTGTACACACGTTCCGTACAAACCCTATGCAGAATACTCGCAATGTGAGCCGTAACAAGAGCAACTTGCTGCATAATGGAATAACCGGTTTTTTCATTACTTTGTCGAATCCGTTGATACTGCTGCTGTTCATGGCGCTGTTCACACCGTTCAACTTCATGTTACCCGATATGCCTTTCGTTACACAATGCGTGGGCTATATCTCAATATTCGGCGGTGCAATGCTATGGTGGCTGTTCATTACATATGTGGTGAACAAGTTGCGTGTGCGTTTCGATGTGCGCGGCATATGGATTATCAACCGTGTGATAGGTGTTATCGTAATGCTCTGTTCGCTGATAGGGGTAGTTCTCATTGCGACAGGTACATGGTCATTTCATTAAGAATGTCTTAATTATGTTCTTGTCAAGCATATCCTGTCTGCACCTTATTCTTGTATACAGTCTGTTGACGCAAGAAATGCCATGTCTGTGAAAACCAAACGGTATGAATAAGTAACATAATTAAAATTTTCAAGTCTTGTTAGTTTCGAAGGAGTTGAGAAAAAGCAATATAGCAGAGTATCTGCTGTATATGTGGCAGGTCGAGGACTTGTTGCGTGCCAATGACTTGTCATTGGAAAATATAAAGGCTGCGATAATTGAGCCCTACGGTCTTGATGCCGATGTAGCAAAAGAGATGGAGGAGTGGTATGGTAACCTTCTGGGTATGATGTCGTTAGAGGGGGTAAAAGAGAAAGGGCATCTGCAGATAAACAGGAATGTCATAATCAATCTTACCGACCTGCATCTGCGTCTGCTCAAATCGTCAAAAGTACCGTTCTATTCGGCTGCCTACTATAAGGCATTGCCTTTTATTGTTGAATTCCGTACCAAGAGTGACGGACGTGACAAAGGGGAGATAGAAAACTGTTTCGATGCGCTTTACATGGTATGGCTGATGAAACTGCAGAAGAAGGAGATGAATGATGAGACACTGAAGGCGACAGCCGAGATAGGACGCTTCATATCAATGCTCTCTCTTTATTACAAGGAAGAGTCAGAATGTAGGCTCGACCTTGAAAGTGAAGAATAAAGGATGATTAATATAGAAAATATATTTTGAATGAGTAATATACAGGAAGAGATAGGCAGGAGGAGAACCTTTGCGATTATTTCGCACCCTGATGCCGGAAAGACTACGCTTACCGAGAAACTGCTGTTGTTCGGAGGTCAGATACAGGTGGCTGGTGCCGTGAAGTCCAACAAGATAAAGAAGACTGCCACATCGGACTGGATGGAGATTGAGAAACAGCGCGGTATATCGGTAACCACATCGGTTATGGAATTCGATTACGAAGGGTACAAGATAAACATTCTTGACACTCCGGGTCACCAGGATTTTGCCGAGGATACGTTCCGTACGCTTACAGCTGTCGATAGTGTAATAATCGTGGTGGACAGTGCCAAGGGTGTGGAGACACAGACACGCAAGCTCATGTCGGTGTGCCGTATGCGCAACACACCCGTTATAGTATATGTGAATAAGATGGACCGTGAGGGACGCGATCCGTTCGAGCTTCTCGACGAACTGGAGAGCGAGTTGCAGATAGCAGTGCGTCCGCTCAGTTGGCCAATTGACCAAGGTGCGCGTTTTAAGGGTGTATACAACATATACGAACAGAAACTCGACCTCTTCACTCCGAATAAACAGCGAGTGACCGAGAAGGTGGAGATTGATATAGATAGCGATGAACTCGACCGGAATATAGGTGAGGATCTGGCATTCAAGCTCCGTTCCGATCTTGAACTCGTGGATGGCGTATATCCCGAGTTCAATGTACAGGATTATCTCGATGCCAAGGTAGCACCAGTATTCTTCGGTTCTGCATTGAACAACTTCGGTGTTGAGGAACTCCTTAACTGTTTTGTGAAGATTGCGCCCAGCCCACGTCCCGTACAGGCCGTTGAGCGTATGGTCAGCCCTGAGGATTCCAAGTTTACAGGTTTCATCTTCAAGATAACTGCCAATATTGACCCAAACCATCGCTCGTGTGTGGCATTCTGCAAGATATGCTCCGGCAAGTTTGTGCGCAATACACCTTACCGCCACATACGCCTTGGCAAGGACATGCGTTTCTCGTCACCGACTCAGTTCATGGCCCAGCGCAAGAGTACCATTGAGGAGGCCTATCCCGGCGATATCATCGGTCTGCCCGATACGGGTAACTTCAAGATCGGCGATACCCTTACCGAGGGTGAGGAACTGCACTTCAAGGGATTGCCCAGCTTCTCTCCCGAGATGTTCAAGTACATCGAGAATGCTGATCCCATGAAGACCAAGCAGCTCGCAAAAGGTGTTGACCAGCTTATGGGCGAGGGTGTTGCACAGCTGTTCGTGAACCAGCATAACGGCCGTAAGCTTATAGGAACGGTAGGACAGCTTCAGTTCGAAGTTATCCAGTACCGTCTCGAGAACGAGTACAATGCCAAGTGCCGTTGGGAGCCGGTTAGCCTTTACAAGGCATGCTGGATAGAGAGTGATGACGAGGCCGAGCTCGAGGCTTTCAAGAAGCGCAAGTACCAGTATATGGCAAAGGATATTGAGGGACGTGATGTTTTCCTTGCCGACAGCAATTATGTGCTACAGATGGCCCAGAACGACTTTAAGTCGATACGTTTCCATTTTACAAGTGAATTCTAAACCATTATAGTATGGGTACCATAGCTGATGAGGCAAAAAAATGTGTCGAGGTAATGCGTAAGGGTGGTGTGATACTTTACCCGACTGATACGGTGTGGGGCATAGGATGCGATGCCACAAATGCCGATGCGGTAAGGCGGGTATATGATATCAAACGTCGCTGCGACAGCAAGGCTATGCTTCTGCTTGTCGACAGTGCCGATCGTCTGGCTCGTTATGTGGGTAATGTGCCGGCTGTCGCATGGGACCTTATTGAACTGACGACAAACCCCCTGACAATAATATATGATGGGGCTCGTAACCTTGCCCCTAATCTGGTTGCCGAGGACGGCAGTGTCGGTATAAGGGTTACTTCGGAACTTTTCTCCAAGGAACTGTGCTACCGTTTTCAAAAGGCTGTGGTATCGACATCGGCCAATGTGAGCGGTGAGCCGACACCGAACAATTTCGGCGAGATTAGCCGTGAGATAATCGATGCGGTAGATTATGTGGTGAACTACAGACAATTTGAAAAAGGTAGTGCCAAGTCTTCTAGTATAATCAAACTTCAAGAAAACGGAACTGTAACAATCATAAGAGAATGATGGAACGTTACGGGGACAATACAACGCTTCTTGACCGTTTCATAGTATGGCGCGAGAAGCATATTTCACAGAACCAGTTCATACTGGTGCTGAGTTTCATAGTCGGTATACTTTCGGCTCTTGCTGCTTTTGCCCTCAAGCATCTCATTCATTTCATACAGCATCTGCTTACAGGAGGTTTCGACCCGCATACCTTCAACTGGCTCTATCTGGTATATCCCGTAATAGGTATTTTCATTACAGGACTTTTTATACGAAGAATTGTACGTGATGATATCAGTCACGGTGTGACAAAGGTGCTCTATGCCATATCGTGCCGTCAGGGACGTATACGCCGTCACAACTCCTGGTCATCGCTCATAGCCAGCGGTATAACCATCGGTTTCGGCGGTTCTGTCGGTGCTGAGTCGCCCATTGTAATGACTGGTTCTGCCATAGGCTCCAACTTAGGCAGTTTCTTCAAAATGGAGAAGAAGGTGATGATGCTGCTCATTGGCTGTGGCGCAGCAGGAGCGGTGTCGGGTATCTTCAAGGCTCCTATCGCAGGTCTAGTGTTCGTTCTTGAGGTACTCATGCTCGATCTTACAATGTCGTCGCTTCTTCCCCTGCTTATTTCCAGCGTCACGGCCGCTACACTCTCGTACTTGCTACTAGGAACAGATGCAATGTTCGAGTTCCATATGGAGGATGCCTTTAATCTTGCTCGTGTACCATATGTAATGCTGCTGGGTGTGACATGTGGTTTGGTATCGCTCTATTTTACACATGTGACTACAGCCATTGAACGGCAGTTCAAGAAATTGTCCAATCCGTACTTGAAACTTGCCATAGGAGGCTCGATATTGAGTATACTCATATTCCTCTTTCCACCCCTTTACGGTGAAGGATATGACACTATTACACAACTTATAAACGGTACATCGGAGAATATAATCCTTGACAACTCGCTTTTCTACGGCCATGCGAGGTTTCTGTTGCTCTATATGCTGCTGATAATACTTTTCAAGGCATTTGCCTCTACAGTCACGAACTGTGGTGGCGGTTGTGGCGGTATATTTGCTCCCAGTCTCTTTCTTGGCTGTGTTACCGGCTACCTGTTCGCAAGCCTGTGCAACATGAGTGGTATCGGCGTTCCGGTCTCGGACAAGAATTTCGCGCTTTTCGGTATGGCTGCCCTAATGTCCGGCGTGTTCCATGCACCATTGACAGGTGTGTTCCTCATTGCCGAGCTAACAGGCGGCTATGCATTGTTCCTTCCGCTTATGATAGTGTCTGTATGTTCATACCTTACTGTTAAAGTATTCGACAAGAACAATATCTATGCGATACGTCTTGCCCAGCGAGGTGAGCTGATAACCCATCACAAGGACCAGGCAGTGCTTACAATTCTTAAAGTTGCCGATGTTATTGAAAAGGATTTCATGCGCGTAGCTCCAGATATGGAACTAGGGGCGTTGACCTCTGTCGTTGCAAAGACAAAACGAAATATATTCCCTGTTGTGGATGCCGGGAACCGCCTTGTCGGTATTCTTTATCTTGATGACATAAGGCACGTCATGTTCCGTCAGGAACTGTATCATCGTTTCAATGTAGCCTCGCTGATGCGTGAGGTCCCCTACAGGCTCAGTATTGAGGAGCCAATGGAGGCTGTCATGCGTAAGTTCGAAGAGACCGGTGCCTGGAATCTGCCTGTAGAGGATGTGACAGGCGAATATATAGGCTTTATCTCAAAGTCTGCGATATTCACGGCTTACAGGAAAACTTTATTGGAATTTACATCCGATTAAACAGTATCTAATATGGAAAATTTGAAAATAGTATATCTTGGCACACCCGATTTTGCAGTAGAACCATTGCGCCGTCTGCTTGAGCGTCAGAAGTCTGACCCTAAATGCGGATTTGAAGTGGTAGGTGTGGTTACAATGCCGGACAAGATGATTAACAAGCGTGGTAGCCAGCTCTTGATGAGTCCGGTAAAGCAGTTCGCAGTGGCAGAGAATCTTCCGGTCTTGCAGCCCGAGTCGCTCAAGGATGAGGATTTTCAGGCAGCTTTGCGCGGGTGGGGTGCCGACCTGCAGATTGTCGTTGCTTTTCGTATGCTACCCGAGAGTGTGTGGAACATGCCGCGCCTGGGAACATTCAATCTCCATGCGTCGCTGCTTCCGCAGTATCGTGGAGCAGCTCCAATAAACTGGGCAATTATCAATGGCG
The DNA here is from genome assembly GCA_017547205.1 of Bacteroidaceae bacterium. Taxonomy (GTDB): domain Bacteria; phylum Bacteroidota; class Bacteroidia; order Bacteroidales; family Bacteroidaceae; genus HGM04593. The sequence goes on from JAFYQH010000037.1 coordinate 19,831, forward strand.
ACAAGGAGACCGGCGTGACGACATTCTTCCTTAAACACGAGATAGATACAGGCGATGTAATTTATCGTGATGTAGTGGTTATAGATGAAAAGGACAATGCTGGGACACTGCATGACAAACTTATGCTGCAGGGCGGTGATACCGTACTGCGTACAGTCGAAGCCATAGTAGGGGGTAATGTCACAGCAAAGTCGCAGGATACCATGTATATCTCTGAAGAAGAACTGCGTCCTGCTCCTAAAATATTCCGCGATACCTGTCGCATAGACTGGACAAGAAGTGTGGAGGAGGTTTACGATTTTGTCCGTGGAATGTCTCCGTATCCAGCAGCATGGTGTGCCTTGACCGATAATGATGGAAAGGAAATTGCCATCAAGGTATATGAGGTTGCAAAGGAACCTTGTGCTCATGGCAAGGAGAAGTGTACTCTTGTTACGGATGGAAAATCATTTGTCAAGGTTGCTGTCGACGGCGGCTATGTATCGTTACTTGACGTGCAGCTGGCCGGTAAGAAACGCATGCCAGTGGCCGATCTCCTGCGCGGTTTCCAGTTCGACGGTCTTAAACTCATATAATGGACCGTGTTACATAACAAGCGGCAGGTTGCAAATTCAATATGCAACCTGCCGCTTGTTATGTAACGTCCGGGTATTTGGTTATATTGTACCAAAATGTAACTTTTTTTTCAAAAAGTTTGGATTTAAGACATTTATTTCTTTTCTTTGCCGTAGATAATTCGAATATTAACCTAAATACTATTGCCTATAGACAGAATTCTACTCCAATATTAAACAATGACATAATGGAGAATCTGAAGCAGTTGACCGATGATATGTTGGTCACACTATATTTGGAGGGCAATAATTCAGCATTTGATATACTGCTGGACCGTCACAAGGATAGGTTATTCAACTACATATTCTTTATAGTACGTTCAAAGGAGGTGGCAGAAGACATATTCCAAGAGACTTTTGTCAAGGCTATTGTAACTTTGCAGCAGGGACGTTATACCAATGACGGCAAGTTTGCGGCATGGATAACACGTATTGCCCACAATCTTGTAATAGACCAGTTCCGTAACGAAAGAAACGAAAATCTGGTATCGAATGACGAGACTGAGGTTGATCTTCTGAACGATGCAAAACTCTCTGAAGGTACCGTCGAGAATCGTATGGTTAATGAACAGGTGCTCAGGGATGTACGTGCACTTATTGATGAATTGCCCGATTGTCAGCGCGAGGTTGTCTTCATGCGGTATTATCAGGATCTCTCATTCAAGGAGATTGCGGACATTACCGGGGTAAGCATAAATACAGCTTTGGGACGTATGCGTTATGCAGTCCTGAACATGCGCCGCATTGCTGCCGAGAAGTGCGTGTCACTTACAATGGAATAAACTTTTTTCATATTATTATATTCTGGTATATGCCACACGGAAAATTTTCGTGTGGCATATACTATTTGTTGCGCAGATACGTTATATATACAGAACATCAAAAAGAGTGCCTATGAATAAAACATCTACTCAGGAATTTGAATTGTCGGAGTCTTTACTCAAGGACGCTTTGAGAATGGACTTTTTCCCAAAACCGGGTGCTGTGTCTCTGGAATTCATCAGGAATTTTGCAAGGAACTTCAGGGTGCAGAAGAATATTGAAGGTGACATAAGGGAGATGGTTCTTAATTGACCCAAACAAAAAATAGACCGCTTTTGCGGTCTATTTTTTGTTTGGGTTTCATGTATTATATCGAACTCAAGTTATTTAATCTCTGTCATGCCATAGGTGACAGATACTTTTGCACCACTGGTAATCTGGGTCTCTTTTACAAGGAGCATATTGCCTGAGTATGATATGTCGCAAGTGCCGCCGTTGTTTATGTCGCTATGATCCCAAGAGTATCTTATGACATTCTCATTTTCGTTTTCCCATCTCCATGTAGAGATGCCAATTATCTCATTAGTGTAATGTACCATGTATGATCCCGACTTCGTAAAGATGACATAAAGTGGCTTTGCTGCATTATATTGATCGATGTACTCATTTATCAACTCGTTAATCTCTTCTTCAGGGACTTCTACGCCTGGTGCAGATTGCTCTATTAACCAATTGATATAGTCCTTAAAAAGGCCCTTAAGGTTATCATGGTTTGCCATTTTGTCAAATTTCCTGCCGCCGATTTCAACTGCGATACCCATCTTGGATATTTCCCATGAGCGGCATAGGTTATCTGTTGCCGTACTTGATTTGAACTGTTCTTCTTTGCGTGCTCCAAATACCTCTTCTTTGCCATCTTTAACAATAGATATGTTTACATATTCACCCTCACTCTGGGTTATTGTTACGATTCCCCAACCCTCAAGATCATATTTGTTGTCACCAAGATTTACGAATTTTCCATATACGATGTTGTCGTATGCGGTAGCGCGTGTAGACTCTTCACGGTGCATGAAGATGTTGTAGGCAAGGCTTCTTTTCCCAGGAGCGTAGTAGCCATATTTTTTAACGATAATGTAGTTGCCGCTTGCGGTTAGCTCAATTGACTGGATATCTGCACTGCTTTCTGTAATTTTATATTTCGCGCTTGCAGACTCATATAATGGAGTTTTCAAGTCTGTATTTTCATCGTCGTCACTGCTGCACGAAACGAACTGCATACCCATGAATGCCGAAAGCATTAGAATAAATAGAATTTTGAGATTTTTCATAATATTTGTTTTTTTTGTTTTTAAAACACAAATATAGTTTCCATTCCAAAATTTTTTTTACAAGCCATGGTTAATTTTTGTTAATATGCATTTTTTACACTTCTTAAAATCAATATATAACAAAAGGAGACATCCGCAGCTATATGCGAATGTCTCCTTTTGTTATTGTGCTACACAGTTTATATCATTTCATGTTCTTCTCCTCGAGGCCATAGTGGTTTTTCTTGTCCACGACCTTTAGGGTAATGGCAATGAGTACGGCCAAAGCACCGAATCCTGCAAAAATGGTCATGGGCATAGTGTAGTCTGTGGTGCCGTTGGTTGTGTTGCTCTGTATAACGTTTCCAATGAGTACCGGTACCATTGACAGGCCAATGTTCTGTATGTAGAATATGATGGCATATGCCGATCCCAACTGCTTCATTGGAATGATCTTGGGTACGGACGGCCACATTGCCGACGGAACAAGCGAGAATGCGATACCGAGCAGTATCATTACGATAACCGCAAACCACCATACATTCATCAACGGCATAGCGAAGAGTACATGTACAACGGTGAGAAGTACAGAACCGATAACCATGAGTGTAGCTCCCTTGCCTATCTTGTCATACAATGAACCGAATATAGGAGTGAGCAATATTGTTCCGAACGGTAGAAGGCCTGGGATGATACCTGCGAGGTCGGGGCTTACATGATACTTAATGATCATGAGGTTGGTGGCGAACTTGAGGAACGGAAATACTGCAGAGTAGAATATGAGGCACAGGAATGTAATGAGCCAGAATCCCTTGTTGCAGAATATCTCCTTGAGGTCGCTCAGCTTGAACTGCTCCTCGCTATCACCGGCAATCTCGCAGTCTGCCGCAGACTTGTCGAGTTTTTTGTCCATTACGCAATATACGACATAAGACAGGAATCCGATGCAGAGTGCTCCTGCGCCGAACAGAACAGGAGCCGATACTAGGCCGAATGCCTGTGCGACCGGCAAAGCGAAGAACATGGCACATGCCGTTCCAACACGTGCAAGGGCTACCTGCAGTCCCATGGCAAGGGCCATTTCATGGCCTGTAAACCATTTTGCGATAACCTTAGTGACTGTGATGCCGGCAATCTCGCATCCCATGCCGTATATTGCAAAGCCAAGGCATGCAATTGCCACCTGTGTGGGCAGCCCGAACATCTCACCGGTAAATGTTCCGTCTACAGCGTACCATTTTATGGCAGCACCGATGAACATCAATGCCGTACTCATGAGACCTGTGAAACGCACCCCCATCTTGTCGAGGATGAGTCCGCCGAAGAACAGCATGAAAAGGAATACGTTTATGTAGCCATATGCACCCGAGAAAATACCGTAGTCGTCACCGCCCCAGCCGAGGCCCTTGATTGTGGTGTCTACAGTGCGTTCCTCGCTTGCCATGTTGCCATTGTTGTCGGCATACATTATATTATATGTGTTACCGGCAACGATATCCTCCTCGCTGGTTATTTTTTTTAGGCTTATCTTTGAAAGTGAATCGGCCGACATGTATGTTCCGTCAGTGAAATAGACGAGCTTTCCTTTTGTGGTAAGCGGTGCCTCGAGAGGGCCCATCACGTCGGTGAAAAAGTAGGCCATCATCATGGTGAGCGACACTATGATGAGTGCGCTCCAGCGTGCAGCCTTTGAGTCATTGAGTCTTTTTTGAATCTTTTGCGTTGTTGTCATAGTAATATATGTTTCTTGTTTTCAAATTTGTCTGGGTTGAATGGGAATAAGTGTTACTTCTTGAGCCATTTGTCGAGCCATGCGAAGAAGGTGCGCTGCCACAATATGCCGTTCTGCGGTTTCAGCACCCAGTGGTTCTCGTCAGGGAACAGCAACAGCTGTGCCGGGATACCCTTGAGGCGGGCTGCGTTGAACGCTGCCATTGACTGCGACGACAGTATGCGGTAATCGCGGTCTCCGTGGATGAGCAGAATGGGGGTGTCCCACTTGTCGACGAACTTGTGCGGTGAATTCGCGTATGAACGCTTTACCTCCTCCTTGTCCTCGTATGGTGCACCGCCAAGGTCCCAGTTGGGGAACCAGCTCTCCTCGGTCTCGTAGTACTGCTGCTCCATGTTGAAGAAACCATCGTGCGCGATGAATGCCTTGAAGCGTTTCTCATGGTGTCCTGCAAGCCACATAGCCGAGTAGCCACCGAAGCTTGCTCCCACGCAGCCGAGACGGTCGGTGTCGACATACGGTTCCTTGGCTATGTCATCGATGGCGCTGAGCAGGTCGCTCATGCAGTTGCCTCCGTAGTTGGTGCTTATCTCCCAGTTCCATGCGTGTCCGAATCCCGGCAATCCGCGGCGATTGGGGGCAATGATGATGTAACCGTTTGCTGCCATCATCTGGAAGTTCCAACGGTAGCTCCAGAACTGGCTTACCGGTGACTGCGGTCCGCCTTCGCAGAACAGCAGTGTGGGGTATTTCTTCGCAGGGTCAAAGTGTGGCGGGTATATTACCCATGAGTGAAGGTCCTTGCCGTCAACGGTCTTGCACCAGCGAGCCTCGACCTTTCCTGTCGATATCTGGTCGAATATGTGCTTGTTCTCATGGGTGAGCTGTTTTACCTCGGCACCGGACTTGGCTTCCATTGCATATATGTCGGCTGGTGCACTCATTGATACACGTGTCATTATAAGGTTGTTGCCCATCATTGCAACAGAGTTGTAGTCGTGGTCACCCTCGGTCATTCTTGTAAGTTTGCCGTCGGTCGTGATGTTGTAGACCTGCGTGGTGCCGTGCCATGTGCCTGTGAAATAGAGGCTCTTGCCGTCGGGAGCCCAGCAATAGCTGTCGACGTTGCTGTCGAATACAGCCTTTTCTTCACCATTGGGGTGCTCTGTTATATATTTTCTCTCCCTTGTCTCGAGGTTCATGATGCTCAGGCGGTTCAGGTCGCTCTCGTAGCCGTCGTGCTCCATACTGAGCCATGCGATGGTCTTGCCGTCGGGCGAGAACTGCGGTGCAGTGTCGTAGCCATGGCTCGAACGTGCTGCATCAATCTTGCAGAGGTTCTCGGTCTCCTTGCTCTCTGTGTCGTACAGGTATATGTCCGTGTCGGTGCTGACGGTGTAGTCGCGTCCGGTCTTCTTGTTGCATGCGTATGCAATTTTCTTGCTGTCGTTGCTCCAAGCCAACTGCTCGACTCCACCGAACGGGCGGTTGGGGCAGTCGTATGCTGTACCTTCGAGCAGGTCAATTCCTTCGTTGATGCTGTTGCCGTCGAAGTCGGCAACGAAGGGGTGGGGCGCATCGGTCAGCCACTCGTCCCAGTGCTTGTACATCAGATCGTCGATGACAAACCCCTTTGCATCGGGAAGGTCGGGGTAGATATCGGCTGTCGTCGGCTTTATCTTTATGCGCTTGACCAGGATAGCCTTTTTTTCATCGGGCGAGAAGAGGAATCCTTCTATGTCGCTCTTGTCGTTGGTGAGCTGTCTGCGTCCGCTGCCGTCCGGGTTCATTTCCCATACCTGGCTGCTGCCGCTTGCATTTGAAAGGAATGCAATCTTTGCACCTCCCTTTATCCATGCAGCACCCGATTCGTTGTCGGCCGTTGTCGTCAGCAGTACTTTATTGTTGCCGTCAGCATCCATGATGTTTAGTGTGTGGTGGCTCTTGTTCTTTTCAACGCTGTAGTAGCTTACACCATAGATTACCTGCGTGCCATCGGGCGACGGTGTAGTCTCGCCTATACGTCCCATAGCCCAGAGGGCTTCGGGTGTCATGAGCCCGCCATCAATCTTTATTTCCGACTTGCCTATGATTCCATCGTCCTTTTTGCAGTCACAACTCTGTGACATGGTGATGCCTGCTATGCCTGCCATTGCCATTGCTGCCATAATAAGATTTCTCCTTTTCATCATTCCGTATTTTGTTTGAATTTTGTGTTTTTTGTATAAAAGTTGTATATTATTGCATATTTGCGGTAATGTTGCAAATTTACTCATAAAAATGATTATTCCCAATCTAATTGCAATAATTTCATGATGTTATTGTGGCTCTTTATTGACTGCTGCCAATCAACTTTTATCCGCTTCCCAAAAAGCAAAGAGGGTGACCACAAAATAAATGGGTCACCCTCTCGGTTCTTGTGTTGTTAATGCCTATTACTTGAGAAGTGTTTTCTTTCCGTCAATTATGTACAAGCCCTTTGTGGGGTTCTCTACTTTGCGACCCTGAAGGTCATAGATACCTTCTGTTTTGCCGTTTTCAGTTCTCACTTCGTCAATGCCGGTTTCAATATCTACATTTGACTTCTCGAATGTCCATACGCTGCCGCCCCATGTGTATGGCTTTGTAAGTACATAGTTCCATGCAGTCGGGTTTATGTACCATCCTGATGAACCATTGCCACTGACAATGCCAATGCCTTTGTTGCCCTGGTCTGTGGTTGTCTCCTTTAGAGTCCAGTTGTAATCACGGCCTACCATGACGGTCTGGTCGTCGGCGTTGCTGGCAATGTATGCCGACTGTCCATTAGCCTTGTTGTAGATGCAAACGGTGCCGTCACTGTTCTTTACCAGGCTCCAGAGGAAATTGTCGCCGGTAGCCTTGTTCTTCGGCTCAACCTTGTTGTTGCTGCTGTTGAATGCGGCATAATAGTTTGTGAAATATCCGTTGCGTATATAATAGTATGCGTTTGTGTCAAGCGCGTCGGCAAGCGATGTGCGCGGCATCATCATGAACTGGTGGTAGAGTGCGACGTACGCATTGTACTGTTCCTCGGTTACCGCTCCGGCCTCTACAGCGTCGGTTGCTGGGGTAATGACGCTGTTCTGGAGGTAATCTAGTGCCTCTTGTGTTGGCTCTCCCAATTTACCCGGCTTCGCCTTTATGATGATGATCTCGCACTTCTTTACAAGACCTGCAAGCTGTGCGGTGAAGTCGACTACTTCAACGATTCTCCAAGTACCGTTGTAGCACAATGCAGCCTCGTCCTTTGCATATACGTCGCCCGAAACCTCTGCGCTCAGACGCTTTACGCTGCCTGTAACAGCTGCATTATAGCCCTCAACAGCAGAGATCGTTACTGCACCGGGAACGTATGTGAAGTTTCTTGTTGCTATTGTAGCCTTGTCGATTCTTACGGCAGTACCTGCATCGGTCATCTGTACTGCAGTGTTGTAGGATGTCATCGCAATCTGTTTGCCGCTGTAGAGGTTCTTCATTATATAACCGCCTGTTGTGGGAATGAACTGCCACAACTCCTCGGGCTCGGTCTGCGGTGTGTAGTGGAAACGTACACCGTTGCCGTTCTGGTACATTGTAGAGCCTTCGTACTGGCGCTTGTAGTATGTCGATGCCGATACAATCTGGTATGTCTTGCCTTCCTGTGGCTGAACAATCTCAGCGCCCTTGAATGCGTTGATAGCTGCATTCAGTGCTGTCGCGTCGTCACCGTCAACTGCATCAAGTGTAGCCTGCAATGCGTCATAAACCTCTGCTACGGGATAGCCTACGCCACCACGGATGCTGTTGGCAAGAAGCTCTTCGGCCTCCATGACAGCGGCTTCGATAGCAGTGTATTCCTTTGGCTCTATGTAGTGCTTTGCGTATGTGTAGCCAAGATAGTCAAGAATTTCATCGTGGCTCTGCAGGCGGTTGTAGAAACCGGCCCAGTTCTTCTTGCTTACATGCAACCAACCTACTTCGGCAAGTGCAAGCATACGGGGTAGAAGCTGGTACTCAAGTTCCTCTCCATCGTTGAGTGTCTCGGCCCACAGGTTACACTGCGCACCCCAGCAGAAATCCTCTTTGCCTTCGAGACTTGTCAATGGGTTTAGAGAATATACCCTGTCAATTGTATTTACCCAAGTGTCGCCCCAACCTCCATAGTATGGCTCGTCAACGAGTGTCTGGTTTGCAGGGACCTGCATGAAGTCGATATAAACATGTGAATATGGGCAGAGAATGCTGTTGAAACCCAGGTCGGCAGCCTGTTTCGCATATTTCGCGCCACCGTCATTCCATGCCATGATTACGGGCTTTACCTTGTTATTGGTGTTCCAGTTCTTGAGAACCTCGTCCCAAACAACAATACCCTTGCTGTTCTTGCCAAGTGTCTTGAGGTATGCGCCAAGTTCTTCAACTAACCATGATTGCAGCTCGTGTACGCCAGCAAGGCCCTCTTCCTGTACGCGGCGTAAGCAGTCTGCGTTTGTCTCCCACTGTTCGGTGGGGCACTCGTCGCCACCCAGGTGTATGTATGGGAAGGGGAATATCTCGGCAACATTGCGCAGAACGCATTTCAGGAAGTCTACAACTTCGTCTTTACCAACGTTCAATACATCGTGTGATATACCTCCGGGGATTCGTACCGAATACTCCTTGCTGGGGTCGCAGCTGAACTCTGGGTATGATGCCACTGCGGCAACCATGTGTCCGGGGAGGTCAATCTCGGGGAGAATGTCAATGTTGCGTTCAGTTGCGTATGCCACTATTTCGCGAAGGTCATCCTGTGAGAACCACATTCCACGACCGTATTCTGTATCGTCGAAGAACTGAGCTCCGTCACCGTTGCTTGTGAAAGAACCTGCACGGATAGAGCCTATTTCTGTCAGTTTCGGATATTCGGGGATTTCGATACGCCAGCCCTGGTCGTCGGTAAGGTGCCAGTGCAGACGGTTCATCTTGTAGAGTGACATGATGTCAAGCACTCTCTTTACCTGGTCTTTGTCGAAGAAGTGGCGTGCAACGTCCATCATGAAACCACGGTGCTGGAACTGCGGGTGGTCCTTGATTGCAACAACCGGAATGCTCCATTCGATGCTGCACAACTCTTTTGCGAAGAACTCGCGTGGCAGCAGCTGTGTCAGTGTCTGCAATGCATAGAACTCACCGCCGAAGTCCTTGGCCTTTATCTCAATCCCGTTTTCATTTACATTGAGTGTATAACCATCCTCGTTGAGCTCGCTGTCGGTTCCGAACCAAATTTCACCGGCAGCAGCTGCGCCTTCGGCCTTCTTCACGGCAAGCTCAATGCCAGCCGATTTCTTCAGTTGGGCAGCGAAACTCTCTGCATGGCCTTTCATCTCGTCGCTGTTGTATGCTATTGCATTCAGCTTTGTGAGGTCGAATGTGGTTTCGCCAATTGTGATTTCCTGTGGGTAAGGTATGAGTGTCACCTTGCTCATGTTTTCGAACGCGCTTGCGTCCACGAACTTAACGGGGTTGTTCTGGTCGCCCTTGTTCCAGAGACCTACGCATGCGCGTGAGTCACCGGGGCCTCCCCAAAGGTTCATTGAGACCCCAGTGTTGCCTTTGGGCTGAATCTCATAACCGCCTATACTGTGTGTTGTCTTATTGATGAAGAATTTGCTCACGCCGCTTGGCGATGTGGCTGCGTTCACCATTTGGTTGGTTGCAGCGGAATTCACGTAAAGAGTGTATCCCTTCTTGTTTGTGAAAGTGTAACCGTCGGTGGCGTTACCGGTGATTTTCCACAACTGAGCGTTGCTACCCAATGCACTGCCGATGGTAATCTGTGTGCCCGAAGTGTTAGCCGTCAATGCGTCTCCACCATTCGAGAACTGGATGAGATACCACTTTGTGTCCTCATCGGTGCTGATTTCAGGGAAAGCCTGCGAGAATGTGTTTGCAAGACCCATTGTCATGCAAATCAATGCAAAAAGAATCCGTTTCATGTATGACTGTTGTTTATAAAAATAAAAATTTATTAAATGCAAATATATGGAGAAAATATAATAATGCCTAAACTGGTCGGTGATTAATGGCAGATTGTGATTTTTTTTTCTTTTTTTTTGTATGCCTTACCGTCTATTGACGTTTTTTTTGTAGCTTTACATAAATTTGCCATTGGTAACAAAGGAGTGGTTGGATGATTTTAACCTATTTATATTTATAAAATGAAAAGAACATTCTTGTTTTCGGCACTATTGCTTATGTGTTCAGTGCTGTCGTACGGTGCAGATTTTCCCAAGGCTGATACTGTGTATCGTCTTGTGAGCATCGCTTCGGGAAAGGCTATTTCAAATAATGATGTGGCCGAGCATAATGCCTATTTGGGTGTTGTTGATGTTAATGAAAGTTCAAAGGGGCAGGAGTGGACCTTTGTCTCTTTGAGTGACAAAGAACCGCTGTTCTGTCTCTATAATGAGTATTATGGTCAGGCTGCCGACATGACAAGCAATCCTGGTCGGTTGCTGCAATGGGAGGGAACATGTACCGACAATCAAGCATTCTATCTTGATGCCGTAAGTGTAGCCGATGGGGTAGTCAGGCTGTTGTGCAAGAACGACCATTCCAAGGCTCTTCAGGTTCAGAGCGACGGTTCGCTTCATATGGTAGCGGGTGCAACTGGTGAATCAACACATTTCAGGTTGACATATGTGAAAGATTCCAAAGTTACCAATCTCCCTGTAATGGGGCGTTATTTTATAATACGCGAAAAGTCTTCGGGCATGGCTCTGAATACCCGTGGAAAAAAGGATAACAATGCTCGTGTCTATCTTGATGAGTATAACGAAAACAGTAACACTTATTTCGTTTGGCAGTTGCGCCGCAATGCTCAGGGTGTAGAATATTGTCAACTGTATTCCCCTTATCTTGAGAAAGCCATTGATGTTGCGCTTGAAGGGGTAAAGTATCCTCTTTTGTGGGATCCGTCATATAGTAATGCCAACCAGCAGGTACAGTTCATCCCTGTTGCAGGTGAAAAGGGTGTATACCGAATAAATGCCAAGACATCAAATGCGTGGTTCGGGCTCAAGGCCAACGGCAACACTCTTTCTGTGGCCAGCGGTTATGCTAGCGGTTCGCTTTTTGAGCTTGAACAGGTGTATCCCGATGATACCCCGATGCCTAATGTTTGGGAGGACGAGACTTTCTTCGGCGAGAACAAGGAAGATGGTCATGCAACATACATTCCGTACTCTTCTGTAGAAAAGATGAAGGCCGACGAACGATACAATTTTCCCTGGCTTGACCCCGAGAATGCCGAATATCTCAGTCTTAACGGCACATGGAACTTGAATTGGGTGGAATCGGTTGCAAATCGTCCGGGTAAGGATGCGTTCTGGGGTGATGGTGCTGATGTATCGTCATGGGACAAGATTGAGGTTCCCTCTTGTCTCGAGATGAACGGTTACGGAGATCCTTACTATATTAATGTGGAATATCCTTTCAAGAACAATCCTCCGATGATTGGGATGAAAGACGGACTTCCAAACCCTGTGGCTTCATACCGTCGTGACTTTGAGATGCCTACAGAGTGGAGCGATAATCGAGTATTCCTGCATTTTGACGGTATCTATGGAGCTGCTTTCGTTTGGATGAATGGTAAATATGTGGGTTATACCCAAAGCGGCAACAATGATGCTGAGTTCGATGTTACTGCGCATGTACGTGAAGGTCGAAATAATGTTTCTGTACAGGTCATACGTTGGAGCGATGCTTCTTATCTCGAGGGACAGGATATGTGGCACATGAGCGGTATCCATCGTGATGTGTATCTCTTTGCGACACCGAAGACATTTGTTCGCGACCACTATATTACGAGCAGCTTGACAGCAGAGTCAATGTATACTGCCGGAACAATGAATGTTGCCGTTACAATGGACAACCGTGACGGCGATGCCGTTAGTAAAAGCGTTGACGTTGCACTCATTGCTCCCGACGGCAGCGAGGTTGCACGCAAGAGTGTGGTTTACGAACTGTTGAGCGGTGAGGAAAGTTGTGTCGCTGATGTTGCATTCGAGGGGCTTTCTGGTTTGTTGCCATGGACTGCCGAGACGCCGAATCTCTACACTGTAGTTATAGCTCAAAAGGATGCGGCTGGTAATGAAGAGCATGTGTTCTCTACAAAGTATGGTTTCCGTGATATTGAGATTAAGAACGGTCTCGTATATATAAATGGTGAAAAGGTGCTGTTCAAGGGTGCGAACCTACAGGATACTCACCCGGTTACAGGACGTTCTGTTGATGTGGCTACAATGCTGAACGATGTAAAAATGATGAAGCAGGCCAATATGAACATGGTACGCACAAGTCACTATCCTCGTCAGGCGAAGATGAATGCAATGTTCGACTATTACGGATTGTATTGCATGGATGAAGCCGACCTGGAGTGCCATAAGAGCTGGGAAGACGGTAAGGAAAGTGGTGGAATTACCAATATCGAAAGTTGGAGAGCGCAGTATGTCGACCGCACTGTACGCATGGTATATCGTGACCGTAACTTCCCGTCAATAATCTTCTGGTCGCTGGGTAACGAGAGCGGTGGTGGAAAGAACTTCCAGTATACATATGCGGCAACTCGTGCTCTTGACCCCCGTCCCATTCATTACGAGGGTGCAAGCCGTGCCGGTACAGCGCACTCCGATATCTATTCCGAGATGTATCCCACGATGACAGAAGTTGACCAGCATGCAAACGGAAAAACAGATACAAGCTATCCTTATTATACCAACTCTAATGGACAGCCATACTTTATGTGTGAATATGCTCATGCCATGGGTAACGCAGTAGGTAACCTGCAGGAGTACTGGGATGCCATCGAAAGTAGCAAATATGGCATTGGCGGCTGTATCTGGGATTGGGTTGACCAGTCAATTTACGATGCCGATGATATAAAGAACGGTCGCTTCGATGTTAATGGTATGAACAAGTACCGTACCGGTTCCGACTATCCCGGTCCTCATCAGGGTAACTTTGTGAACAATGGTCTTGTTACCGCCGACAGAGCATGGAGTCCCGAGCTGACAAATGTGAAATATGTATATCAGTATGCCAAGTTCGTATATTACGACGCTGCAACAAAGTGTGTGGTAATAAAGAATGATTATGATTTTATCTCTTTGGATAAGTTCTATCTGAACTATTCTGTTTTGCTTGACGGTGAGGTTGTCGAGACAGGCCGTGTGGATATGCCGGCTGTCGTTCCTGGTGCCGAGACTGTATTGGCTATACCTTACAAGAGCGACCCCGTAGATGGAAAGGAGATGCTTCTGAATATTGAGTTGCGTTATAAGGAGACACAATCCTGGGTTGATGCCGATTATGCTATAGCTGCCGAGCAGTATGCACTTGTTGAAAGGGAAAACTCTGCTTTGTCAGTGAATGCCGGTGAGGAGTTGACCTTGACAAATACTGCGCAGGGTTATTCTGTGAAAAGTTCAAGAATGGAAATGGCATTCAAGGCCGATGGAACAATGCTCTCTTGGGTTGTGGACGGCAACAAACTCATAGAGGTGGGCCCCGAATACGGCAACTACCGTTGGGTGGAGAATGACAAACCAACTGAAACTCTCCAGCAGTATGCTGTAGGTCCCGGTATAAAATCGAAATCGGCGACATTCAGGTTGAGCGATGACAAGAAACATGTTATGGTTGAGGTGAACGCATCTACATGGTGCAGTGACTACAAATTCGTCTACACCATAAATTCCGATGGTGTGATGCTGATAGATGCGTCATACACGGCTACTGTAAGCGATGCGCGCCGCATTGGAATGACAATGGAATTCCCGGCAAGCTTTGAGCAGGTTGAATACTATGCATATGGTCCTTTTGAGAACTATGTAGACCGTAGAGGAGGTTCAACTCTTGGACGCTATAATACAACGGTAAGCGACATGTTTGAACCATATCCGAAACCGCAGAGTATGGGTAACCGTGAGGGCTTGCGCGACCTGTTGCTGTATAATGCTGACAATGGCGCCGGTATCAAGGTGCAGACTCGTGGCAATGTGGCGTTCTCGTTATTGCCCTACAGTGATGAGCATCTTAAAAGGACTGGTCATACATGGGAACTCGAAAAAGGTAATGTCTATGCCCATTTCGACTGTTACCAGAAAGGCATCGGCAATGGCAGCTGCGGAAATGTCGTGACACTGGACAAGTATCTTATTCCTAATGGCGCGAAGTACAGTTGCTCATTGCTCTTTACTCCTGTAAACACAAATGAGACAGGTGTAGAGGCAACCGTTGCCGAAACTGTTTCCTTTGAGGTAAAGGACGGCTCATTGTTCTGCTATGGAAATATTGCTGACGGTGCTGAACTTGCAATATACAATATGGGTGGTGTTAAGGTTTCATCCACGACATTGTCTTCGTCCGTGTCTGTAGCGGTCTTGAATGCAGCAGGTCTGCCGCATGGCTCTTATGTGGTTGTTGTGAATAATGGAGGCAACCGTGCTGTGTATAAGGTGGTCCTTTAACAAAATAATTCCCAGATTGTTATGCCCAGCTTCGTTTGAAGCAGGGCATAACTTTTATAATGTTTTTATGCGTTTTGTCATAAATTATTCTGTTCTTCTATTGCAATAGTGCCAATATTGATTGATTATTGTAAAAAAAATATTCAAAAAGGTTAATATTTAAATATTTTGTACTAATTTTGCACCCGATTTCAGACAGAGGTAGCCGAAACGCTAAAAAGGGAGTAGGCAAGACTTTAACTTATATATTGTTATGAAGAAATTTTTCTATGTAGCAGTTTTGGCTCTTGCAATGACATCATGTGGTGGTAACAATGCAGCTAACGCTAACGCAGAGAAGGTTGCTACAGACAGCATCGCTAATGTTGCAACAGCAATCGTTCCTGCAGCTGCAACAGATGTTCTTCCTGCAGCTGCTCCTTCTGAGGAGAACGGCGGTAAGGTTGCTACTGAGGTTATCCCTAACGAGCCTGCAAAGTAATTTACGGACAAATCCAGAAGTTTAGTGGCCTTTTAATCTCTTGTCGAAAGACAACGGGATTGGGCTCTATACTTCTTTGTCTTTTTACTTGATTTTGTTTGCCTCCCTGGAGGTTATGATATAAAACACTGCGGATAGATTGGAAGGTCTGTCCGCAGTGTTTTATATGTTTTTATTATTGCCAGTTTCTCTATCTCGAAAAAAGATACTAATTTCGCATAAGTTTGGTTATAGAAGCCCCAAACATACAAAAATGATAGACAAATCTGTATTCAAGGATAAGAAAGCGATATATTATACTCTCGGTTGTAAACTGAACTTCTCGGAGACTGCAACTATCGAACGTCAGTTGCAGGAGGTTGGCATACGCACTGCCAAACGCGGTGAAAAAGCCGATATCTGCGTTGTGAACAGTTGTGCCGTGACACAGGAAGCCGAGAAGAAGTGCCGTCAGGCAATACACAAACTTGTGCGCCAGAACCCCGGTGCCTATGTAGTGGTTACCGGCTGCTATGCCCAGCTCTCGGCCGAGAAACTGTCGAAGGAACTGGGTGTCGATGTTGTTCTTGGCATCGACAAGAAGGGCGAAGTGCTCGAACACCTGGGGAATCTTGTAAAGCACGAGGATGGAGGCGAGTGGTTTGCACAACCCACAAAGGATGTACGCAACTTTGTTCATTCCTGCTCGCGTGGTGACCGTACACGCTATTTTCTCAAGGTTCAGGACGGGTGCGACTACTTCTGTACCTACTGCACAATACCCTTTGCACGCGGCCGCAGCCGCAATCCCAAGATAGAGGAACTTGTGGCCCAGGCGCGTATGGCTGCCGGTGAAGGCGGCAAGGAGATTGTGATAACAGGTGTGAACATAGGCGATTTCGGCAAGTCTACAGGGGAGAGTTTCGTCTCTCTTGTAAAGGCCCTTGATGCGGTTGAGGGGGTGGAGCGTTACCGCATTTCCTCAATCGAGCCCAACCTGCTAACCGATGAGATCATAGAATATGCTGCCGTGTCGCGTGCTTTCATGCCTCATTTCCATATACCGCTACAGGCCGGCAGTGACGAGGTGCTCAAGCTGATGCATCGCCGTTACGACACTGCACTCTTTGCGCGCAAGATTGCAAAAGTGCGCGAGGTCATGCCAGATGCCTTCATCGGTGTCGACGTGATAGTTGGTACACGTGGTGAGACGGCAGAACTTTTCGACAAGGCCTACGAGTTCATCAAGGGGCTCGATATATCCCAACTTCATGTGTTCAGCTATTCCGAGCGTCCTGGAACAATGGCGTTGAGGATTGACGGTGCTGTTCCGCCTGCCGAGAAACATCGCCGCAGTCAACTGCTCATTGCTTTGAGCGAGGAGAAACGTCTCGCGTTCTACGAGCGTCACATAGGCCGTGAGGCTCTCGTTCTTTTCGAGAAACCGCGTACTGGTATGCCCATGGGCGGTTTTACCGATAATTATATAAGAGTAGAGACCGTGGCCGACAAAGAACTGGTTAACCGTCTGGTGCGTGTGCGTCTCGGTGGTTTCAACGAAGACAGGTCGGCGCTTGTTGCCGATGCTATATTGGGTTTTGCCGATTGATGTAATGGACAAGGTTGCTGTAGTCATATTGAATTATAATGGTGCGGAGATGCTGCGCACATTTCTCCCCGGGGTGGTAACGCACTCTGCCGGGGCTGCTATTGTCGTTGCCGACAATGCTTCGACCGACAATTCAGTTTCAGTCGTGCGTGAGCTGTTCCCGCAGGTACGGCTTCTGCAGCTCGACCGTAACTACGGCTTTGCCGACGGCTACAACAAAGCACTTGAACAGGTTGATGCCGAATATTATGTTCTCCTCAATTCCGATGTTGAGGTTACGCCTGCGTGGCTCGATGCGCTGCTCTCTTTTATGGAGACACATACCGATGCCGTTGCCTGCCAGCCAAAGATACTCGCGTACAGGAAAAAGGACGCCTTTGAATATGCCGGAGCCTCGGGCGGTTTCATCGACCGCTATGGTTATCCCTATTGCAGGGGGCGTCTGTTCGATGCTGTGGAGAAGGACCAGGGGCAGTACGACGACATCTGCCGGGTGTTCTGGGCGACGGGTGCGGCCATGATGGTACGCAGTGAGTCATATTGGGCTGCCGGTGGGCTCGACGGGCGTTTCTTTGCTCATATGGAGGAGATTGACCTCTGTTGGCGCATGCTCTCAAGGGGCGGTGGCATATATGCCGTTCCACAGAGTACGGTCTATCATGTGGGGGGTGCTACTTTGAGCAAGAGTAATCCACGCAAGACATACCTCAACTTCCGCAACAATCTGCTCATGCTCTACAAGAACCTGCCCGATGCGGAACTCTCTGCAGTTATGCGCATGCGTGCAGTTCTCGACTATATTGCCGCGTTCAAATTCCTGCTCACGGGCCATTGGAGCGATTTCAGGGCAGTCCTGTGCGCAAGGCGCGACTACGGTCGCATGCGTGGCGAGTATGCTGCGCTGCGCAAACAGAATATTGAACAGGCTGTTGTTGCGGAAATCGAGGAGCGCGCACGCTTTTCGTTGCTGTGGCAATACTATATTAAAGGCAAAAAATATTTTTCAAAATTGAATTGATGATGGAAACTGCACTATACCTTATACCCGTTACATTGGGTGATACGCCACTCGCAAATGTCCTACCGCAGTACAATAGCGAAGTGATTGCCGGTATACGCCATTTTATTGTGGAGGATGTGCGCTCGGCGCGCCGTTTCCTGCGCAAGGTCGACCCGCAGTTCGATATCGACGGCTCGCAGTTCTACGAACTGAACAAGCATACATCGCCACAGGATGTCGCCGGTTATCTGAGACCTTTACAGGACGGTAAGCCCATGGGAGTGATTTCCGAGGCCGGTTGCCCGGCCGTTGCCGACCCTGGTGCCGATGTCGTTGCCATAGCTCAGCGCAAAGGGGTGAAAGTGGTGCCGCTGGTTGGGCCTTCAAGCATAATCCTGTCGGTCATGGCATCGGGGTTCAACGGGCAGAGCTTTGCATTCAACGGTTATTTGCCAGTAAAGCCCGATGAGCGCGTAAAGGCTTTACGCAAGCTGGAGCAGCGCATATATAACGAGGACCAGACACAGCTGTTCATAGAAACTCCTTACCGCAACGGCAAGATGATTGATGACATACTTGCGACCTGCCGTCCGCAGACAAAGCTCTGTATAGCGGCGAACCTTACCTGTGAAGGCGAGTATGCCAAGACCCGCACCGTAAAGGAGTGGCGGGGCAAGGTTCCTGATTTGTCGAAGATTCCCTGTATCTTCCTGTTATACAAATAAGACACTTCTGTAGAGAAGGGCGCGCTTTAGATGCTATGGAAACGGCTAAGATTTATTCTTTAGCCTTCAATATTTCCTGTAGCCTGAACATCTCGTCGCGGTACTGGGCAGCTTCGACAAACTCCATCTTTTCTGCAGCCTTTTCCATCAGGCGACGTGTGCGTTCAATGCTCTTCTCCAGCTGTTCCGCTGTCATATATTCTACAATGGGGTCGCATGCGATGGTGGTTGTGACGGTATCTTCACTGTACATGCGTGGCTTGCTGTCATCCTTCTCCCTCTTCTCGAGTGCGAGTGCGTTTGTTATGCTCTTCTTTATCTGTGTTGGAGTGATGCCGTTCTCCTCGTTGTAGCTCATCTGCTTCTCGCGACGGCGTTTGGTCTCGTCCATCGTGCGCTTCATGCTGTCCGTTATCTTGTCGGCATAGAATATCACCAGTCCGTTGACGTTGCGGGCAGCACGTCCTGCAGTCTGTGTCAGCGAACGGTGGCTGCGCAGGAATCCCTCGCTGTCGGCATCCAGTACTGCCACAAGCGACACTTCGGGTAGGTCAAGACCTTCGCGCAGCAGGTTCACGCCTATCAGCACATCGTACAGCCCCTCGCGCAGGTCGGTCATTATCTGTATGCGGTCGAGCGTGTCGACATCGCTGTGTATGTAGTTACAGCGTACACCGTTCTTCAGCAGGTAGTCGGTCAGCTCCTCGGCAGTACGTTTAGTGAGCGTGGTGACAAGTACGCGCTCTTCGCGCTCCACTCTCAACTGAATTTCCTCCATTAGGTCGTCGACCTGGTTTGCAAGCGGGCGTACTTCAATTACAGGGTCGAGCAGTCCGGTCGGGCGTATCACCTGTTCAACTACCACGCCTTCGCTCTTGGCGAGCTCGAAGTCGGCCGGTGTGGCACTAACATATATTGTTTGCGGCGTCATAGCCTCGAATTCTTCGAATTTGAGCGGTCGGTTGTCGAATGCTGCCGGCAGGCGGAACCCGAATTCCACAAGGTTGTTTTTTCGTGCCCTGTCGCCGCCGTACATTGCATGTATCTGCGGCACACTCACATGGCTCTCGTCAATGATGAGCAGGAAGTCTTTCGGGAAGAAATCCAGCAGACAGTAGGGGCGGGTACCGGCCTCACGCCCGTCGAAGTAGCGCGAGTAGTTCTCTATTCCCGAGCAGTGTCCCAGCTCGCGCAGCATCTCAATATCGTATGTCACGCGTTCGTGCAGGCGTTTTGCTTCAAGCGGCTTGCCTATCTCGCGGAAGTACTCTTCCCTGTCGGCAAGGTCCTTCTCAATTTCCGTTATGGCGCGTTCCGTGCTCTCCTTGGTTGTCATGAAGAGGTTTGCCGGGTATATCCTGTAGTCCTCGAAACTGGCGATGCGTGTGCCGGTGACGCTGTCTATCTCCTCGATGCTTTCTATGTCGTCGTCCCAGAACGTTATTCGTAGCACGTGGTCGCTGTAGGCAAGGCTCACCTCCACGGTGTCGCCCTTGACGCGAAAGTTGCCGCGTGACAGGTCCACGTCGTTGCGCGTGTACAGGCTGCCCACAAGCTTTCGCAGGAAAACATTGCGGTCAATCTTTTGCCCGGCATGAATCTCTATCACATTGTTGTAGAAGTCACTGGGGTTGCCCATACCGTATATACACGATACCGATGATATTACTACCACATCCTTCCTTCCCGACAGCAGTGCCGACGTGGCAGCCAGACGAAGTTTGTCTATCTCGTCGTTTATGGCAAGGTCCTTCTCGATGTAGGTGTCGCTCGATGGAATGTAAGCCTCGGGCTGGTAGTAGTCGTAGTACGACACGTAGTACTCAACTGCATTGTTCGGGAAGAAGCCCTTGAACTCGTTGTAGAGTTGTGCGGCCAGTGTCTTGTTATGGCTCAATATGAGGGTAGGGCGGTTGATTTCCTTAATCACGTTGGCCATGGTAAAGGTCTTGCCCGATCCGGTGACGCCAAGCAGTGTCTGTGCCGGTGTCCCATCCTTTATGCCCTGCACGAGTTGTGCTATCGCTTCGGGCTGGTCGCCCATTGGCTTGTAGTCCGATACGAGGTCGAAATTCATATAGCAGTTTTTTTATTGGAGTGCGAATATAGCATTAAAAAATGAGATATGCCATCACCCGTTGCGTTATGCTCTGTTTTTAACACTGATAGAATGTGGAATAACAAATGCATGTTAATATTAAGTTAATGATTGTATTGTGATATCTTTATGCTATCTTTGCGATATATAGATTTATGACTAACTCAAAATGATATTGTTATGAAAGCAAGATTGTGTACTTTACTGCTTCTTTTGGCTTTGCCTTTTGCAGCAATGGCCGATAATCCGCCTCTTATGGGCTGGAGTTCATGGAATACCTATGGTTTCCAAATCAACGATTCTGTTATCCAGGCCCAGGCCGATGCCATGGTGAAACTTGGGTTCAAGGATTGTGGCTACAACCACATAAACATTGACGACGGTTTCTTTGGCGGACGTGATGCCGAGGGCAACCTTCTCATTCACCCCGAGCGCTTTCCCAATGGTTTGCGCGGGCTTGTGGATTACATCCACAACAAGGGACTAAAGGCTGGTATCTACAGCGATGCAGGTCGCAATACTTGTGCATCCTATTGGGGTAATCCTAAGGATGAGATAGGCCGAGGTGTGGGACTCTATGGCCACGATGCTGCCGATTTTGACCTTTATTTCAACCCCGACAAACTCAATTTTGACTTTATAAAAATCGACTACTGCGGTGCCGATGCAGGCAACAATGACGAGGGACTTGACCTTGATGTGGAACAGCGCTACAAGGAGATAGCCGCTGCTATCAAGGCTGTAGGACGTGACGACATAACATGGAACATCTGCCGCTGGGCCTTCCCCGGCACATGGGCGTGTGAAATTGCCGATTCATGGCGTACAACAGAGGATATATACCTCGGTTGGGAATCGGTAAAGAGTATCATCAACCAGAGTCTATACCTGTCGGCATACACAACATACGGCCACTACAACGACATGGATATGCTCGAGGTTGGTCGTGGACTCTCCGAAGAGGAGGATAAGACCCACTTTGGCATGTGGTGCATCATGAGTTCACCGCTGCTTATCGGCTGTGATATGAACGATATCAAGGGCAATGCTCTTGAACTGATGCAGAACAAGGAACTGATTGCCCTAAACCAGAATGCTCTAGGTCTGCAGGCCTATGTGGTGAAACGTGATAATGGCGGATATGTACTTGTTAAGGATATCGAGGAAAAATATGGAACAAAGCGTGCTGTGGCATTCTATAACCCCACAAATTCTGCTATTGACATGAGCATCAGTTTCTCACAGCTAGATCTTGCCGGTGAAGTAAAGGTGCGCGATCTTTTTGAGAAAAAGGATAAAGGTCTTTTTGAGGAGTCTTATTCGGTAACAGTTCCAGCCCATGGCACAAGAATATACAGGCTTGAAGCAGAGGAGCGTCTTGAACGTAAAGTATACGAGGCCGAGACAGCTTGGTTGACCGACTATCAGGAGATTAAGAATAATGAGGTTTATGGAACAGCTGTTTATGCCGAGAAGAATAACTGCTCAGGTGGTGTGGCTGTAGGTTGGCTTGGTAACCGTGACAGCAATGACCTTCAGTGGCGTAATGTCTACAGCCGCGAGGGTGGCGAGTATACCTTGCGTGTATATTTTATTACCGGTGAAAACCGTACAATGAAGTTGAGTGTCAACGGTGGCGAGCCTCAGATCTATACCGGAAATTCAGGTGGTTGGGGTACAGTCGGTTCAACTGAATTTGATGTAGTGCTTGAGAAGGGCGAGAATGTAGTGCGTCTCTTCAACGAGAGCGGATACATGGGTGACATTGACAAGATGGAACTGGTGAACAAGAATGCACCCGTTGTTATCGAGGATTATCCTATTATATTTGACAAGAACCAGGGTTATACTCACGGTAGCCGCCGTCTGAATAGTGTTTCGCTTGGTGGCCAGACATTGCATTTGCCGACTCCTTTGAAGGTTTACAGCAAGATAGACAACCCTACTTTCCAGGCAAAGGCCGGTGAGACCGTAACCCCTTCATTTGGTTTTGCAGGTACCTGGATGAACGGTTTTGTATATATCGACCGCGGACAGGATGGCGCTTTTGAAGCGAAACTGAATGCCGACGGTTCAATCCCCACCGGTAGTGATATCATGGCTTTCTCTTATGCCGAGCCTACATTGGGTTCTGGTACGGGTTACAATAGTAAGGGTGAGAGAGTGACAAATACGAACGTTCTCAACCCGCCGGCATTCACAATCCCGGCAGACATGGCTCCCGGTTTCTATCGCATGCGTTACAAGGTCGACTGGGCATCAATTGACCCTGCAGGCCGTGCCGAGGATGGCAACGGTATATTGCAGAACGGTGGTGCCATATGCGATGTAGTGCTGAATGTACACAACGACAATGGTGCGCTTGAGGTTGTTGCCGAGAATGGTGCATTGCTTGCTGCCGACGGCTCGGCTTTGCCCGAAACCGTAGCGTTTGGCAAGGAACTTGAACTGAAGGCTGTGCCCGCTGATGGTTATATTCTCGATTATGTTAAAGTACTTCACGGCCACAATTTCAATGGCAATGAGATTCTGCATGGTGTCAAGCAGTACAGCGAAGAGTTCTATCCTGGCTATAACGTGAAAGATGGAGTCCTTGTTCTCCCGGCTGAGTATGTCGACGGTGATGTTATGTTGACTGCGTCTTTTGTAAAAGCAGGCAATAGTAACGGAGGTGACGGCTATGCACTCTCATTTGACAAGGATGCAGCTGCAACAAATATAGCTAATACCATTTCAGTAAATGGTGTTTCATTTGATGTCAGTGGCAACAAGGCATATTACGACTTTACATCATCACCTGTTGTAATGTACGATACAAGAGCATTAAATGTCTCGTTTGCTGCCTCAACAGGCAAGAATGCCTATTTGTATGTCGACTTCAGCAATGACGGACGTTTTACAGCATTGTTGGGTGACGATGGCAAGCCTGCACTCTCGAGCGAGCTTGTTGCACTTGATGGTGAGTTGGCGTGTGAAATTCCGGGATTGCTTCCCGACGGCATCTATCGTGTACGCATAAAGGTGGATACAGACAATATCAACCCCGATGGCTCGGACAATATAGTTGCCGATGGTGGTTACATTGCCGATTTCTTGTTGAATGTTCTGAGCGGTAACAGAAGCCTTTTGCAGTACACAACCAACGGAAGTATTGACGGAAAAGGATATACAGCGTTACCTTTGATAGTTACCCCGGGACAAGGCTTCGACGTAGTGCTACGCGGTGCTCCAGGCTTTGCTGCCGACAAGCTCTTGGTTCGTCACGGACACAACCTGAACGGTGAGCAATATATTAACGGCAACCGTCAGTGGATCGAGACACATCTTGAGGCAACGTCCGGCGTAGCTGTTGTTGATGCCGCACTTGTCGATGGTGACGTTGCACTTTATGCCGACTTTGATTCCGAGGAGGGTAACGAGTGGCGTCTTGTCTTCAGCGATGAATTCAATGCCGAGGATATGTCACAGCCTGTTGACGAGAAGTGGATGCGCTGCCAGCGTTATGGCGCTACATGGAACCGTTGGCTCAGCGACAGCAAGGAGGTTATCTACCTGCAGGGGGGCGACCTCGTTGCTCGCGCCATACCTAACCCCGATCAGGCGAGCGACCCAGTTCCAATGATTACCGGCGGTATAAAGAGTAATAAACGTTTTGGCTTTACATATGGCTATGTCGAGGCTCGCATCAAGTCCAATCCCTGGACTGGTAACTTCCCCGCATTCTGGATGATGCCCGAGGACCAGAGTGCTGGCTGGCCCGATTGTGGCGAGATTGACATTTGGGAGACCATTGACTCGCAGGAGCGCTCATGGCACACAGTACACAGCAACTGGACATACGACCTTGGAAATACAAATAATCCAAAATCAAGTTTCAATGTGGCAACATCGCACGACCGTTACCACACATACGGTTTGATGTGGGACGCGACATCATTGGTATGGTATGTCGACGGTAAGGAGGTTGGCCGCTATACAAAATCTACCAATCAGTCGCAACTGAACAATGGACAGTGGCCGTTTGATAAACATTTCCACCTGATTCTCAACCAGAGTGTAGGCAATAATGCATGGGCTGCTGATGCCGATGTTACACACACCTATGAGACTCGCTTCGATTGGGTACGCGTTTACCAGACCAACGGAATGGAAAACACTAATGGCACTGTAGGTATTGTAAATGTCAATAGCGATGCAGGTGCCGATGTCTCTGCTGTCGACGGTGGTGTTGCAGTCAGCGTTTCAACCCCTAAGGATATTGCTGTCTATGACATCACGGGCCGTAAGTTGGGTGAGGTTAATGTACACGATATATACACCTTCGCGCTTCCCAAGGGTATATATGTTGTAGAGGGTGTAAAGGTTTTTGTGAAGTAAGATACAAATTTTATTCAACTTCTCACAAACGAGGGTGTCCCTTTAATATTTTGGGTCACCCTCTCGTTTTTTGAGATTTTGCTATCCGTATATGAGATATTGGATACATATTAATCGCTTATAATGATGTGGTGATTTCCCAATAGTTGTTTTACGAAGAATGCAACGAAGTCGCACAAAAAGTTATTTGCGAAGAAGAAAATCCCCATCAGAGTATGTCTGGTGGGGATTGCTTGTTCAAGAACAGGGCTTATGTATCACCCTTTCATGTATTCTTTTGTGTAGGTAATAATATAGCAGTTGACCCACATACTAAAAACGCGTTGATGTCATATCGAACGAACGTGAGATATCTCGTATATTGTTGCTAGAGATCCCTCGTCGCTTTGCTCTGTCGGGATGAACATTGCTGGGTCAACATCTAT
>JAFYQH010000038.1 GCA_017547205.1 Bacteroidaceae bacterium
TGCAGTAAAGTGGTTCAAATTCCACCCTGCCATTGCACTTGGCTGCTGCGCAGGAGCAAGAACAACTACTGCAGCAATAGGCGCACTCCAGGAAAGTCTCGGTAGTGAGACTCCTGCACTTGGCTACACCGTCACATATGCAGTAGGAAATACTCTGCTTATACTATGGGGAGTATTCATAGTGCTGATGATAGGATAAGGGAAGAGCAAAGAGCAAAGATGAAAGATGAAAGAGCAAAGAGCAAAGATGAAAGAGCAAAGATGAAAGCTGAGCCGTAGGCGAAGTTTAGACAGCACTTGCAGCGATAGGTCACGCGTAGCACCGCAACCGTGGTGCCGCGTGGGTCGCGGAAAGCAAGAGGGGTCAAAGAGTACAGAGTATAGGGACAATGTTACTTATGTTTTAATCTTATAAACCGATTATATGAATAATTTACTTAACGACCACAGCGAAGTGGTTTCCTTCGAGAAGGATATGGAAAAGATTAGCCCTTTTGAACTGAAGGACCGTCTTATACAGCTTGCCGACGAGAGTATTCGAAAGATGACACGTACCATGCTCAACGCCGGACGTGGCAACCCTAACTGGGTAGCAACAGTACCCCGCGAGGCATTCTTTGCATTGGGGCGCTTTGCACTTGACGAGTGCCGCCTCGACTGGGAGAGCAGCGAAGGGCTTGCCGGCATTCCGCATAAGGAAGGTATTGCAGCCCGTCTTGAATCGTACATGAATGCGCACCGCAAAGAACCGGGCGTAGAATTCATAGGCAAATGCTACAGCTACATGCAAAAGGAACACAAGTGCAATGCCGACGAGCTTGTACACGAGTGGGCCGAAGCTGTAATAGGCAACCAGTACCCGGTTCCCGACAGAGTGTTGCAATACACCGAAACGACAATGCGTGATTACATAGCGCAGGAACTGTGCAACGGCAGGCCACCACAGGGAGAAATAGACATTTTCGCCACCGAAGGCGGTACTGCAGCCATGTGCTATATATTCGATTCGCTACAGCAGAACAGGCTTCTTGAACGCGGCGACAGAATTGCGCTGATGACACCGGTATTCACCCCTTACATAGAGATTCCCAAGCTCTATCGCTACAACTACAAGGTTACGGAGATTCCGGCGAACAAGATGAGCAGCGACGGGCTGCATCTTTGGCAGTACGACGAGAAGGACTTGAACAAGCTACGCAATCCCGAATACAAGGCATTGTTCATCGTAAACCCCAGTAACCCGCCTAGCTATATGATGGCCGCAGAGACAGTCGACATGATTGTTGAGATTGTAGAGAAATGGAACCCGGGACTAATGATAGTAACCGACGATGTGTATGCCACTTATGTACCGGGATTCCAGTCACTCATGGCACGGTTGCCACATAACACTATATGCGTCTACTCTTTCTCAAAGTACTTCGGTGCCACGGGATGGAGAGCGGCATTCATAGCCTTGCACCGCGATAATATTTTTGACGAGCTATTGACACGCTTGCCACGCAAGCGTAAAGGTGAACTGCAACAACGGTACGGAAGTTTGAGGAGCGATGTCGAGAACATGCGTTTCATTGACCGCATGGTTGCCGACAGCCGACAGGTTGCACTTAACCACACTGCGGGCCTGTCGTTGCCGCAGCAGATGCAGATGACGCTGTTCGCCCTCTACTCCATCATCGACAAACGCGAGGGCGACATGTTTCGCCAGAAGATGCACGATATAATACAGGAAAGGCTCAATGCCCTGTGGACGAGCATGGGATTCACCCTGCATCCCGACCCGTTGCGCGCAGGTTATTACTCCGAGATTGACATGCTAGTATGGGCTAATAAATTCTATGGCAAAGACTTCTGTGAATGGCTGAAGCTGAACTACAGTCCGCTGGACATTGTGTTCCGCCTTGCAACGGAGACCTCATTGGTCGTACTCAACGGAGGTGGTTTCGACGGCCCGGAATGGAGCATACGCGTATCGCTTGCAAACCTAAAGACAAAGGACTACAATATAATTGGTCGCAGTGTCAGGAAGATTCTTGACTCGTACGCCGACCGCTGGAAAAATAGCCTGCCTATGGTGGAGTAAGAAAATGGGGCTGACCCAAAAGTGATTTTACAAAGAGAACACCCCTTGTCAGAATACACTCTGACAGGGGGTACTTGTTCTAAAAACGGGCTTTTGAGTCAGCCTCATTTGTTATATTGATTAACAATATCACTTTCTCTTGTTCACTATCGCATCAATGGCCGCTACGGCGGTAACATTGAGGATTTCCTGTACCGAGCTCTCGAAATCGATGAAGTGGATAGGCTTGTTCAATCCCATCTGTATAGGACCGATAATCTCAACGTCGGGGCTGAGGGCCTGCAACATCTTGTAGGACGATGTCGCAGAGTTCAGGTTAGGGAACACCAATGTATTGACATCCTTGCCATGCAATTTAGTGAACGGGTATTTCTTGTCACGCAGTTCCTTGTTCATTGCGACATTGACCTGTATCTCACCGTCTACAGCCCAGTCGGGGTAGTTCTCGTGCAGATAGGCTATTGCATTCTTTACACGCTCGGCACTGCCGCCCTGGTCACTGCCGAAGTTGGAATACGATGTCATGGCTATTACCGGTTCCTGGTTGAAGAAGCGTACCGACTTTTCGGCAAGACGTGTAATATCAATCAATGTATGGAGCTCAGGAGCACGGTTGATAAGCGTATCGGCAACAAAGTATGTTCCCTTCTTTGAGTTGAGGATATGCATTGTAGCGAATGTGCTGAAACCCTCCTGCATGCCTATCACCTCTTTCGCAACCTTGATAGTATTAGAGTATTTTGTATATAATCCTGTAATGAATGCATCGGCATCACCTGTCTCGACCATCATCATACCGAAGTAATTGCGCTCGAACATCTTGTCGTTGGCCTCTTCAAATGTATAGCCGTCACGCTCACGCTTGCCGGCAAGAATCCTGGCATAACGTTCACGACGCTCACGCTCATTGGGGTGACGGAGGTTCACGACCTCAATTCCTTCGAGGTTCAAGCCATTTTCGGCCGCCACCTTGGCAATAATCTCGTCGTTACCGAGAAGAACGGGCTGGCATAGCCCCTCTTCCTTTGCCTGTACGGCAGCCTTCATCATTGAAGGGTGTGCGCCCTCGGCAAAGACAACACGCTTTGTCTCGGTACGTGCCATGTCGTATATCTGCTGGGTGAGCTTCGAGCTGCGCCCCATGAACTCAAGCAACTGCTCCTTGTAGGCATCCCAGTCGGTTATTGTCTTGCGGGCCACACCGCTTTCTATAGCCGCCTTTGCTACCGCTGTAGAGACTTCCACAAGCAAACGTGGGTCTACAGGCTTCGGGATAAAGTAGTCACGGCCGAAAGAGAGATTACCGACCTTGTAGACCTTGTTGACAACCTCGGGAACAGGCTGTTTTGCCAAGTCGGCAATGGCATGTACGGCAGCAAGCTTCATATCCTCGTTGATGGCTGTTGCTGCGACATCGAGTGCGCCACGGAAGATATAAGGGAAACCGATGACGTTGTTTATCTGGTTGGGATAGTCACTGCGGCCCGTGCTCATCAGCACATCGGGGCGGCTTTCCATGGCATCCTCGTATGTAATCTCAGGTTCCGGGTTGGCAAGGGCAAAGACAATGGGGTCCTTTGCCATTGAGCGTACCATATCCTTTGAAAGTACATTACCCTTTGACAATCCAAGGAACACATCGGCATCCACGATAGCCTCCTTAAGCGTGTGTATGTCGGTACGCGAGGTGGCAAACTCAAGTTTCTCGGGAGTGAGGTTGGTACGCTCGGTGCTTATCACGCCACGGCTGTCGAGCATTACTACATTCTCTTTCCTAACACCAAGCGCGATATAGAGTTTGGTACATGAAATGGCAGCCGCGCCTGCACCGTTGACAACCACCTTTACGTCACTTATGTTCTTGCCGTTCACCTCAAGTGCATTCAACAGACCGGCTGCAGAAATAATTGCCGTTCCGTGCTGGTCATCATGCATCACCGGAATATCGAGTTCCTCTTTGAGACGGCGTTCTATCTCAAAGCATTCGGGAGCCTTAATGTCCTCAAGGTTGATACCGCCGAAAGTCGGGGCAATTGCCTTAACGGCTTCTATAAACTTGTCGGGGTTCTCTTCATCGACCTCAATATCAAAAACGTCAATACCGGCATATATCTTGAATAGCAGGCCCTTACCCTCCATTACCGGCTTGCCGGCAACGGCGCCGATGTTTCCAAGACCAAGCACTGCTGTACCGTTTGATATTACAGCAACGAGATTACCCTTGTCGGTGTATTTGTATGCGTTCTGCGGGTCACTCTGTATCTCAAGACACGGCTCGGCAACTCCGGGGGAGTATGCGAGCGAAAGGTCGGTCTGTGTAAAATATGGTTTTGTAGGAACTACCTCAATCTTTCCGGGACGTCGCCCTGCATGGTAGTTCAAAGCATCTTCTTTTGTAATCTTTGCCATTATATAATACATTGCTGCGCACTGTGGCGCGTTATACTACTGTTCATTGAATGTGTCGCCGGCCTCTCCCACTCCAAAGAGTGCGAAATCGTAGCGCACGGGGTCCTCGGGGGAAAGTTCACGGAGTTTTGCTGTCAGTTCCTCTACAGTGCGACGGTCGTTCTGCTTGCGCGACACAAGTCCCAGGGCACGTGCAGTACGTGCGACATGCACGTCTATCGGTATCATGAGCCTTGAAGGAGGAATCTCTTTCCATATGCCGATATCAACTATACCGTCGTTACGGCACAGCCAGCGCAGCATCATGTGGATTCTCTTGCATGCCGAGGCTGGCTTTCCCTTTGCCGGGACAGGATTGCTTATATGACGCGTGAATTCCCCGCCATTGGCAACTGCCATCTCACGACGGAAACTCTCTATGCCCTCCCAGATGTCACCGCATGCGAACAAGGGTTCCATGGAACCATATTCCATGAATATACGCCTGAGACCGCGACATATATATTTGAAATCACGCGCAAAGAACGTACGGTGTATATTGAGTTTGTCATCGAGTTGCTCCCAGCCGCCGCTCATTACATAGTTATATGGAGTGCCGCCCATGATTTCGTGGAACATTCTGTTTCCCGAACGGAGAATCATCCTGCGGTTGCCCCATGCAATTATGGATGCAAGGAGTGCCACTACCTCCACATCCTCTCTCTTGCTGAAAGAGTGCGGAAAACTTATAGGGTCGTTCTCTATGAAACTGGGGATGTTGTATTGTGCAGCCTTTTCGTCAAGCAGTGATTTCAGCTGTTCCATATGACAATCAGAACAACAAAGCCTGCTGAAGGTCACTGTAAGTATCGTCGCATGCGGGGACAAGCGGCAGACGAAGTACATTCTCCAGTCGTCCCTGGATATTCATCAACGCCTTTACGCCAGACGGGTTGCCGTCTACGAATATCAACTGGAACAATTCGTGCAATCTGGCATGCTGGTTACGGGCGTCACCTACACGGCCTTCCTCCATCGCCTTTACGAGCTTGGTCATTTCAAGAGGATATGCGTTGCCGAAAACCGATATGACACCTACACCACCGGCTTCCATGATATCTACTGTAAGGCCATCGTCACCCGACAGGACATCGAAGTGCGGAGGCACGGATGCTATCAGTTCCTTCACCTGCGCAAGGTTGCCCGATGCTGCCTTGTAACCAACGATATTGGGACAATCCTTTGCCACACGTACAACGGTTGACGGCAGGATATTCACACCTGTACGTCCGGGGACATTGTACATGTAGATGGGAAGTTCTGTTGCCTGCGCGACAGCCTTGTAGTGCTGATAGATACCCTCCTGTATCGGCTTGTTGTAATAAGGTGCGACCGAAAGTATCGCATCAACGCCCGTAAGGTCCTCGTTCTGGAGTTCCTCGACCACGGCACGAGTGCAGTTGCCGCCGATGCCAACCATTATGGGCATACGTCCGTCGACCTGTTTTATGACGCGCTTTCGGATTTCACGTTTTTCTTCGATTGTCAACGTGGGAGTCTCGGCAGTAGTTCCAAGGACACAGAGGAAAGATGTACCGCAGTCGATATGCATCTGTACAAGTTTCTCCAAAGTCACGAAATCCACTTCACCGGTTTTTGTAAACGGCGTAACAAGTGCAACGCCCATTCCTGTAAATCTTTTTCGCATCATATTTGTCTATTTTTCATTTCGGAGTGCAAAATTACATCAAATTTTGCTATTTATTGTAAT
Source organism: Bacteroidaceae bacterium (assembly GCA_017547205.1). Classification (GTDB taxonomy): domain Bacteria; phylum Bacteroidota; class Bacteroidia; order Bacteroidales; family Bacteroidaceae; genus HGM04593. The sequence continues at coordinate 6,243 of JAFYQH010000038.1, forward strand.
AATAACAATAAATAATGCATGTACAACGGTTATTTGGGTCACTTGCCAAGCATTGCCAGGAATTCATCCTCATTCACAAGGCGTACACCTAACTTTTCAGCCTTTTCGAGCTTGCTCGGCCCCATATTTTCACCGGCAAGTATAAAGGATGTGGACTTGCTCACACTACCGACGTTCTTTCCGCCGTTCTTCTCGATCATAGCTTTGTATTCATCGCGCGAATGATGTGCGAAGACACCGCTTATGACAATGCTCTGCCCATTAAGAATATCGGTTCTGTCCTGGACCTGATGTTCCTCAATTGCGAACTGCAGCCCGGCATCCATGAGGCGCGATACGAGTTCACGATTCGCCTCCTTTGCAAAGAACTCGATTACCGAAGCTGCTATGCGCCCGCCTATCTCGTCTACAGCAATGAGCTGTTCAAGAGTGGCCGACATCAGTGCATCCATATTCAAGAAAGCACGAACAAGACGCTTAGCAACAGTAGCACCCACAAAGCGTATGCCAAGGGCAAACAGTACCCTCTCGAAAGGAACGTTCAGTGATTCTTTTATTGAAGCGACAATATTCTCGGCCGACTTTGCGCCCATGCGCGGAAGGAACATAAGATCCTCGGCCTGCAGACTGTAGAGGTCGGAAATATCCTTTATAAGATTATAGTTGAACAGCAGTTCCACAGTTTCGGGGCCCATGGAGTCGATATTCATGGCTTCGCGCGAAATGAAATGCTCTATCCTGCCTTTTATCTGCGGGGGACACGCAGTGTAGTTAGGGCAATAGTGTGCAGCCTCGCCCGCCATGCGTACAAGAGGTGTGCCGCACTCAGGGCACTTGGTAATGAACGTCACCTTTTCGCCCAGCATGAAACGCGAATCGACATCGACACCTGTAATTTTCGGAATTATCTCGCCGCCTTTCTCCACATATACCATATCGCCCACATGCAGGTCGAGTTTCTCTATTATGTCGGCATTATGGAGCGACGCACGCTTAACCACTGTTCCCGACAACTGCACCGGGTCGAGATTGGCAACCGGGGTAACGACCCCAGTGCGCCCTACCTGATAGGTCACTTCATTCAGGCGTGTCAGTGCCTTTTCGGCCTGAAACTTGTATGCAATGGCCCAACGGGGTGACTTTGCCGTGTAGCCCAGATTCTTCTGCTGACGCAGCGAGTTCACCTTCAGCACAATTCCATCAGTCGCAAAAGGCAGGTTTTTCCTTTCCACATCCATACGGTCTATGAATGCAAAAACCTCATCAAGAGTGCTGCACTTGCATGTTGTGTCCGACACCTTGAACCCCCACTGCCCTGCGGCCATAAGGTTCTCGTAATGTCCATCGGCCGGTAACTCTTCGCCCAGCATGAAGTAGAGATAGGCATCGAGTCCGCGCTTTGCCACCACAGCCGAGTCCTGCAGTTTCAATGTACCCGACGCAGCATTGCGCGGGTTGGCAAAAAGCGGCTCACCGTTACGTTCACGTTCCTCGTTGAGCCTGTCGAACACGGACCATGGCATAAGAACCTCGCCACGTATCTCGAATTCCGCCGGATAACCGCTGCCTTTAAGCACAAGCGGCACCGAGCGTATTGTCCTTACATTGGCCGTGACATCATCGCCCTTCTCACCGTCACCGCGGGTAACGGCACGAACAAGCTTCCCGTCGGTATATGTAAGAGATATTGAGGTGCCGTCGAACTTGAGTTCACAACATATCTCAAAATCCTCGTTCAGCGCTCTCTTCACACGGTCGAAGAAGTCGGCAACTTCGGCTTTGGAATATGTGTTGCCCAAAGAAAGCATGGGATACTTGTGGGCAACCTGGGCAAACTCCCTGGTGATGTCGCTTCCCACGCGCATGGTCGGAGAAGTGGGGTCATACATGTCGGGATTCTGCGCCTCGAGTTCCTGCAGCTCCTTCAACAGCATATCGAAGTCGTAGTCGCTTATGGATGGCGAGTTAAGTACATAATATCTATGGTTATGTTCGTGCAGTTCGCTGCGCAACTGCAATATACGTTCCTGCGGGGTCATCTTACTTACAATCATTCTTTGTGCGAAGATAGTAATTTATGATGAAAAAAGAGAGGTGAAACTTCGCAAATTCACCTCTCTTTGAATTTAACTTTCATTGGATGTGACTGCTTGCGCAATGTCACTGCCACCATTCTTTTCCTTTCGTAGTTGCTCAATTAGTTCATGAGATATACCCTCCATGGGCCGGCCTGCCGCAGCCTGCTCCCCATTGCGTTTGAGGCTCTCGAGAATTCTTGCCGCGAACGGGAACGAACTGTTCTCGAGCATTGTCCTGACATCGAGCGCATTGGCACGGAACAGTTCCATGAGGAAGTCGTTCGCGAGCATCTGGTACGATGGTGTGTTGTAACCGTCGGATACCGTGACATCAATTTCGCAACCCTGCACCTTCTCGGGAGTGTACCACTTTGCCTCCTCGCTGTATTGCCTGCCGGCAAGGTCTATATAGCGTTTCTCCTTGTAGAACTGCTGTATGGTCTTCATCAGCTTGGTGTCGCGGCGACGGCGGAATGTCCTGAAACCATCGAACAACCCTTTCAGATTCAAGGAGGAGTTCTGAACCTGCTGGGCATAGAGCGAGGCGGGAGTGCCGCTGCGCGGAACCTGCCCCTGCATGGCCGAATTCACGCCTGATATTTCGTTTATGAGACGCAGCTGAAGGTTAAGCAGTTCAAAATCACCGGCGACAGCCGCACCGCTGTTGTACTGGCGCACCACCCCGTCAATGCTCTGCCCGGGCTTGAGTTTGACAAACAAGACACCATTGTAGCGGACATACTCATCGATGACCTCCTCGCGCGACATGCTCTCGAAAGCCTCATCATCGACAACAAGGACACCTTTTGATGATGTACCACGGATAAAATCGATGAGAGTGGCAGTGCGGTTTATCGCACGCTGCTGGTCTATGAACTGCTCCACGAAGTTCCCGAGCTTGCCCTGAACAAGCGGATAGAGATGCAGCACATAGTTGTGTTCGCCATGCCAATAGGGGCTACGACCCTCCTGAAGCACGTCACCATATGGTGTCATGTAACGGTAGTACCAGAACCTTTCGGTTGCGAACGAGTATTCGACAAGCAACGATGAAGCATCGTCCGTTCCATTCTGGCGGGCCTCATCGCGGCGTCGGGCATTCTCGGCATCAAGCATGGCACGCGACTCTTCGTTATAGGGCAGATACCCCCACGTACCGCGCAGTTCATCGTTCCAGCAATAGGCATCGCGCGATTCGAGTTTCCACCCCAGTATGACACGGCACAGGTCACTGCGCGATGGCGAGTGGAATGAGAGGTTGCGCGCTTCGTCGCCCTGCATCGACCTTGAAGTGCCCGGCACGTTGGAAGAGACCGAACCGTATATATTCCTTATGCGTTCCTTCTCTTCAGGGGTGTGCCCGAAGTGGGCCAGTACCGCATCGAGCGGTATATCGAAGAGTTCGCCTATGCACGTCACATCCCACATGCGCACATCCTCGACGTTCGTATTGAAGAACAGGCGTGACGGATTAACAGAGTATACCCAAACATCACGTTTCTCCTTTGCAGGGTTTACACCGTACTCAATCCTCTGCGCTGTCATACCGCCGTTGAGAAGCATGCGCATGGAGTCGGCATCGAGTTCCTCCATTTCATTAAGGTCATGAACATACTCAATGGCGACCGACATCATCTCGCCCAGTTCACTCTCGTCCCTGTCGCGTGCGACACATACAGGGCGCATGAGGTTCTGTCTCAGCTGCCCGTCGATATTGCTGAGAATAGGGGCAATCATATTGTTCTTCAAAGGCACCTTCCCATTCTTCTTTATGAGTTCACCCTCGGTTATCTGTGCAAGGGTGTCGGGGTCGGTCACATAATCGCCCCACTGGTCACCGTAACTGTACATGAGGCTCCGCCGCATCTTGCGGCGGGCCTCTTCAAGGGTATTCCAGCATGCTGCACATTCGTTAAGGAAATCAAGGGCAGCTCCCGGCTCAACCCTTTTCACCGGCTTCTCTCGAATAACGGCAGCCTTCACTCTATTGTTTAAGAATCTGTTCATTGAATCAGGTTTGTTTAATGGTAAAATCATACATACGTTCCATTCACATGCCCGGACACTGAAGCTGTCGGAGACGGGGAGATATTCCCGGCCTTCCTTTTCTTCAGCAGATGCGCCGTGTAGGCTTCAAGTTCATCCTCGATGTCGGCACGTTCGGCAATAGACAACCCTGCATCCATGAGTTGCCTCCCCACTCTCCCGAGCATGGTATTGCCTGCAGCACTGCTCCTTGAGAGGATATCCAACGGACCGTAAAGGCGACGCTTAATATCGGCGAGGCTCATTTCACGTACTCTGTAGTCTCCATCCGAGATTCCGGCAATCCCATTGCCGGTTCCCTGCTCCCCTGCAGCATTATGGAAAGGAGCGCCATTTTCAACAAGACGATAATAGATATACTCGTCCTCTGTAGGGAATTTATTCTTGAAATCATCGACCTGAATACCATACTTGTTCAGGAATGCCTTGCCTGCTACGGAATCGCTGCCAAGCATACGGGTACCTTTTCTCACGGCCACAACGAAATCAGCATCGTGCTTGACAGCCTTGTATTCATCCCTTATCATTTCCATTAGAGTGGCATAACCGGAAGATGTGTCATTTTCATGCTTTCCGTAATCCGATGCATCTGACACGCCCACACTCACCGGTTCATCGTCACTACTGCCGAATTCTCCGTTCTTAATATTATTAAGAAAAGAATATTTTGTTTCCTGTTCTTTTGGCACTATATTTGCATCATCATTAGAATGCGCAAGTGGATTACGGCTTAGGTGCTCGCTGCCTTTCTTTTGTAGTCCCTTGGATGATGGGTTGTCAGAATCAGCACCGCCCCTCTCGCCAAGGGATGTTTTTTTGTCTCGAGCGCGATACATTTCATTTTCTGACGGTAAGCGGTAGCGCAAGATACCATTGTCCCAATATGGATATTCCATTTTCCTGGCCTTGCCGGTTTCATCAATGAACTTACCATTATCAATGAGATTCACAACCCCTTTCAGGATTGAGTTTGCAGCATTTTCCAATGAAACTTCACTCGGATAATAAACATATTCCGTATATCCGCCATGTTCTTTATGGCTTACGTGTTCCCCATTTTTATAAATGACTACACTTATCCTGTCATCAGCCGGGTGATTACCCATGCGTTCACCGGTTGCAGGATGAGTAGATATACGCAGATGGACAGACTTGCCGTCCACTACGATATCGCCTTCGTAAAAATTGCCATAATAAGACTGAGAACTTCTTGATTTTATCAACTTGAGACTTTCACCTATTTTTCTTACAGCATCTTCAGTACTTTGCAAACCTGAGAATCCACCTTCGTTGATTCTTTTTACAGCCGAAGACTTTGTAATCAGATTATTTTTCATTAATTTTGTCACATCTTCATGTGTAGCAAGTGAATAACGGCTTAGGTGTCCGCTGCTACCATAAAGTAGTCCCTTGGATGACGGGTTGCCTGGGATCACACCGCCCCTCTCGCCAAGGGATGTTTTTTTATCCCCATTGCCAGAATTACGGTATTTGCGGTCCTTCAAGACCTCGTACACCTGTTCCTCACTTAAATGGCTATTGTCCTTGAGGAACTTTTCCTTGTATTCTGCCGGTAAACGGTCGTAGTTCATCATAGCCTTGAAGCCACGAAGATAATCGGGAGTCGAACGGAAAAATACACCATCTGCAATCCTGCTCTTGACATCATCGATGTAGGCATCATGATTGTAATATCCTTCCTTTGGTTTATGAGATGACCCGAACCGGCCGAACACCTCTTTCCTGTGCCTCTCCGGGGCGACCTTGCGGCGCACATAACGGCAGTGAAGAGCCATAATTTGCTCTATCTCCCCGATTGAGATTTCACCTGCAGAACCGGTATATATACCCATGCGCCTTAACATATCCTTTATAAAGTCCTTGAAACGTTGCATCACCGTACGCTCCTTTTCGTTCAGCCACGCCTTTTCGGCAAGATGCGCCAGATACTCCTCGACAACGAGAAAATGATTGGCTCCGCGATACTGACCCTTGCCCATCTGTTCCATTTCGGCACGCAGTCTATCATCGGCACCCTTGTAGACATCCTCAAGAAAATCATACAGGTGGTAACCGAAGACTTTTTCAAGGCCGTAGTGTCCTACAACCTCATGAACTATGGTACTCTCTATTGCTTCGGGAGTAGGACAGTTGGGCAAGTTGATATACACCTTGCCGTTCTGGATCCACCCGTAGGAACGTACCTGATTATTGTATTCCCGAACCTCTTCCCTATTGGCCGGATCGGGACGTTCCAGTTCCCGTTCATCGGCTATTATATTTATCTCGACACCAAGTTTTCTTGACATCTTCCTTACAAGCCGTTTGTGGCTATCGAACTGCTCTTTGGTAAAATCGTTGCCATAGACATTCCATACAACGCCGCGTGCAGGTGCCTTGAACACGTCCAAAGGTTTTTCACTCATGAGATCGGCATCCATGGTTCCAAGGATATTCTCACGGGTCACCTTTTCGTCACGTTCCCTGAACTCGGTCTCGGCACTCTTTACACTGCCATCCCCGTTCGCCAAAGCTGACATTTCGGCTACACGCCCGGCATCGGCACCTTTCTTAAGCTGCTCAACCTCGCTATAGAGCAACTCCTCATATTCACGTATTGCCGCAATTTCATTCTCACGTAGCATATAGTATGGCTCGGCGGCCTTATAGACAAGAGAGTTCTCTTCAAGCCCATGCTTCTGCTCTATACCGCGTCTTGCATCATACAGATATTTTACCATACCTTCATTGTCGAATGAGGAGCGTGCAAGAACCTCATCGACCATGCGCTGCTGCCGTGGAGCGAGTTCCTTGCCCTGGGACCTGTCATAAACGGCATCAACGAATTCATTGACATCGGTTCCGCTCTCGCGCAAATACTCACTCGCATGACGATAGAAATTCTGTGACTGCAGGCCTGCGGTAAGTTCCCTGTCGAACAGTTCTATCCTGTTCTTGCGCAGCTTTCCCTGCTGCACGAACATGTAGCTCCTGATACCGTCCATGCTGTCAAAGAGATTCTTCTCTATAAGATTACCCTCAAAGTCGAACAGTTTAACCTCGTAGTTCCCGTCCTCAACCCTGTCGACTGCATAGTCGAACGGAACCGGAGGTGTCGAGGTAACCTTGTTCTCGACAAGCAGCATAAGTTTTGACTTTGCCGAAGCTGACAGGTTCTTGTCGGTCATGAGACGCGAATATACCTCCTTCACCATGTCGGCATTTTCACTGCCACCATAAGAAGGTATTTTCAATTCACGTTCTATGGCCGCGACAAATTCGTTAGGATTGAAACCGGCATTCTCGACCTCTTTCATTTCGGACGGAGAAAGCTTGAAATGTTTCTTTAGGCGCCCATTGTAATCGAGTTTGTACTCGCGGCCCTTTGGTCTCCAGTGAGCAAGCCTCATGGCAAGTATTGTTGCCGCACTGCCTGTAAAATCATAGAACAGGTCTACAGGTTCAACCTCTATACCTTGGGCAATTTTCCCGATTTCACTACCGGCAGTAAACACTGCCGATTCACTGCTGAGTACACCTGCCGAATAAAACAATCTCTTTGCCCCCTTGGCACCTTTGGACATTACGCGCAAAGGGGCTGCAGCGGCAGCAGACCCGCCGCCCAGCAGAAAGCCTTTACCGAAAGAAGCTGCTCCTGCGCTCCAGTCAACACCTTCGCCCGACAGCAAATCGCCGACGACACTGTTCGATGCATCGTAGTTTCCAAGCGTCAGCCCCTGTGACAACACACCACCCGTGAGTCTGTACTTAAGGTTCTGCTTTATGGCACGTTCGGCAACCCTTGTGGCAAATTCCGGGTTCATACGCGGATTAAGGGACCCCGACATAATCTTGCCTGCAATGCGCTTGGCAACAACGGGTGTGGCCCTACGGCCAACCGCGGAGACGGCAAGCGAAGATACCTTTCCCAACTTGCTGAAAAGCGGCAGGTCCACTACAAGTGAACCCAGACCTGCCGCAAAGTCTTCCAAGCGGCCGGCTTTATATCCGGCAAGGGCCTCCTTGTCTACAGCCATCCTGTCGGCAACCCCTTTCTCCTTTGCAACGGGAAGAGAGACAATTTTTCCCATAAGCGAATTGTCAATGGCAGAGCGTATGATATATTCCCCACTGCTCTTAGGCTTGCTTCCCTTTACATATTCACCAACCATCTTCTCGCGCAATGATGGCTTTACGAACTTTTCTATATAATCATCCTTATCGAACCTGCCTTGTGAAGCAAGTGGAGAAACAAGTTCCCTGAGCTTGCTATCATCTATGCCTTTCATGGTTTCGTCCATGACACCGGAGAGGTCCTCGACTTCGGCAGCGCGCGCATACGCCTGCATAGGATTGTCCCTCAAAACGGCCGCCTCCTTCTCCAGGACATTGCGGGCTTTGGCTGCTGCATCTTTCCTTCTGCTGTCGAACGTTGTTTTCAACTCTTTGTCATAATATTCGTTCACCACATCGTCAAGAGCCTCCTGTGACAGGGAATAGACCCTACGGCGACGTTCAGGGGTATCCCTAGGCACCATATACTCCTTGAATGAGTCGATAAAACGCGTGTTTGAGGAACCTCCCGGAATCCTGCTGCCGGCAACCTTCCCCAAAGAGAGCGGAGCAGACGTGGCCGGTTCTGCACTGGCAGGCACATTCTTTTTCTTTTCCTTTTCCGCCTGTTGAGCGGTATTTGCCGGCTGAATTGCACTCATGGAGCCGGAATTGCCAATTTCATTTTCTGCACGATTATCGGCCTTTGCGAAGAGATTCTCTTCAAACAATCCGGCTGTACTGTATTTTCTGTTTGTTGACATAATCAGAACATTTTATTGAAACCACTCGACCTATCAAAACTCTCCAAAGCCCTCTTGAAACTTCCAGACGACAGTCGTAGAGAACCGGACGTGGTCACATCCGTTTTTTCCGCCCCTTTACCTGTCAACGGATTCCAGACCCTGGCACGCGCTACCCGACCACTGAAGTCCCGCATATGCTTGCCCAGCCTCTCACTGGCATTACGATATTCATTCTCGTATTTAGGGAACTGTTGCTTAGCGTATGTAATACCAACTCCTTTGGAATTGCCTGCCGTAACAAGAAGATTGGATGCAAAATCCACCAGCGCAGCGATATTACGTTTGCGACGTTTCTCCTTGAGGATATTACGGCTACGCTGCACGACCCTGTCAACCAGAGCACTCATATCCTTGTAATCCTCAATTCCCATAACCATGGTCCTCCTTGCCCCAGTTGACACCCATCAAGGCATTCTGAAGAAGATTCAAGCCATTACCGGCCAACTGCGCCGAAAAAGTTCTCTCATTGGCAGCATTTGTTGCCTGCGCACCCAACAACGCATTACGGTTCTGCCTATGCTGTGCATCGACGCTTCTCTTACGGTCACTTTCCATGGCCGCTGCATTTGTCATAACATTCTCCATTGCCTGCAATCCCTGCCTGTTCCTTGCCAATGCATATTCGGGTGTTCCTCCCACTATGCGGGCATGAGCACGTTCCTGCTGGCTTTTACGGCGCAATGTATTCTCAACCCTTTTGATTGCAGCGCGTGTGGCCGTACTGTTCATATGGTCAGTGAAATAGTTTCTCCTGTACCATCCGTCCTCCTCGGCATAAGCCCTGTCCATGAGTTTTCTCTGTTCCTTCTTCGCTTTTGAAGAGTCAAAAATTCCCTTTATGCCGGAATAGAGCCCCAACGCACCGTTGAGCCCGGCAAAAACCATTGATATTCCCATACTGTTTTTTTGATGCAAAAGAAATGGGAAAAACGGGCAAGCAGGTTGCTATAATGACAAAAGTATATGCCAGCTGCATCTGCAGACGCATTCTGTCATTACAGCAACCATGCCGCTACATTGATGGATTATATTTGCCGGCAAAGATCTGTTTATGGCCAAGAAGAACAAAAGCGATGTAACGATAGACGATGTACACAACGAGACTCTCGCACTCTTTCATCGTCTTATCCAGAGACTGGAAAAACTGACTTCGGACTGCGAGGACCCGGGTACTATAAACCAGGCGTTGAAAACAACTGCCGATTTCCTTGTGAAGCTGAACAAGGAACGGGAGCAGGGAGATGATGGAATAGGAGCATTGCTGCAACAGACGCTGCACGGAATTGAAAGGGTGTAACTCCAAAGTAAAAACGATATGAAGCCTGAAAGTTTTTTATCTGACTTTCGGGCTTCATGTCTTGCTTTCCTGCCGAGCTTTTTATGGAAGTTTCATTTTGCACTGCCCGACACGATATCAAGCAGTTCATTGGTAATTGCCTGTTGACGGCCTTTGTTGTACTCGAGCGTGAGTTCTGCAATAAGATCATCTGCATTGTCGGTAGCAATCTGCATGGCTATCATACGCGCAGCATGTTCGGCAGCTGTGGAATCGAGCAACGCTGTAAATAGCCGCAGCGATATGACCTTGGGCAAGAGTGCTGCAACAAGTTCGGCCTTGCCAGGCTCTACTATGAAATCGGTTGAAGGAGCCGCAATACCGGACACCGCATGGCCTGTATCCACGGGAAGGAACAGTTCGCGTACCGGCTCCTGCTTCGATGCTGAATGGAAGTGGGTGTACACAAGTTCCACCCTGTCTACCCTGCCGGCAATGAATTCATGCATAAGCTCATTTGCGACAGTTGCGATTGGTGTATACTTGGGGGATGCGCAATACTCCATCAGTTTATCGTCTGAAGGGAAAGCTGTCTTCCTCATTGCATCCCACATCTTGCGACCTACCGGCATTACTGTAACTGCAGCCCCTTGTGATGCATATTCATCCACAACCTCTTTGGCTAGACGTATGACATTACTGTTAAAACCGCCACAAAGGCTCGAATCGGATGATACAGGAATAACCACCACGTGCTTTGCATCCCTGGATTCGGTATAGGGCGAAGCTGACAAGGAGAGAGTCGAAAGGAAAGCCGACAGCATACCGTCGAGTTTCTGCTGGTATGGGCGCATATTCTCTATTGCGCCCTGAGCCCTGCGCAGTTTCGCGGCAGAAACGAGCTTCATGGCCGAAGTTATCTTCTGCGTTCCCTTCACCGAAAGGATTCTCTGTTTTACCTCCTTCAGATTCATTTGCTATCAGTTTAGTGTTGAGGTTATCTCCTTCGCAACACGTTCCATTATTCCTGTCACGGTTTCATTTATCACACCTTGTGCAAGCACGTCGAGAACATCCTCTTTGTGACGTGTACGCATGACATCGAGGAACATCGTCTCGAACTCCACAACCCGCTCTACCGGAACTTCACGCAACAGGTTGTTCGTTCCGCAATAAAGTACAGCTATCTGCTCGGCAACAGGCATTGGCGTGTACTGGGGCTGTACTAGCAGCCTGTTGTTGCGTCTGCCGCGTTCTATGACCATCATGGTCACCGGATCCATGTCGCTGCCGAACTTTGCGAATGCCTCCAGCTCGCGGAACTGCGCCTGGTCAATCTTGAGTGTACCGGCAACCTTCTTCATGGATTTTATCTGTGCGTTTCCACCGACACGGGACACAGAGATTCCCACATTCACTGCCGGACGGAATCCCTGGTTGAAGAGGTCGCTCTCAAGGTATATCTGTCCATCGGTAATGGAAATCACATTTGTCGGTATGTATGCCGACACGTCACCTGCCTGCGTTTCAATGATAGGCAACGCTGTGAGCGAACCACCACCCCTCACCTTGCCTGCAAGACTCGGTGGCAGGTCATTCATTCTTTCGGCCACCTCCTGCTGGTTGATAATCCTGGCAGCACGTTCAAGCAGCCTTGAATGAAGATAGAACACGTCACCGGGATATGCCTCACGCCCTGAAGGACGGCGCAGAATCAAAGAGACCTCGCGGTATGCGACAGCCTGTTTCGAAAGGTCGTCATACACGACAAGGGCATGACGGCCCGTATCGCGGAAGTACTCGCCTATGGCTGCACCGGCCATAGGCGCATAATACTGCAATGCAGCAGTATCGGCTGCAGTAGCAGCCACAACTATTGTATAGTCCATTGCACCATGGACACGCAGGGTGTTCACAATCGATGCAACTGTTGAACCCTTCTGTCCAATCGCCACGTATATGCAATACACCGGATTTCCGGCTTCATAAGCTGCACGCTGGTTTATTATGGTATCTATCGCTATAGCGGTCTTTCCTGTCTGCCTGTCACCGATTATGAGCTCACGCTGTCCGCGTCCTATGGGAATCATTGAGTCTATGGACTTGAGGCCTGTCTGCAAAGGCTCGTTCACCGGTTGGCGGAATATGACACCCGGTGCCTTGCGGTCAAGAGGCATCTCGCACATCTCGCCCGCTATGTCGCCCTTGCCGTCAAGAGGCTCGCCCAACGGTGTTATCACTCGCCCGAGCATTGCGTCACACACATCTATCGATGCGATGCGTCCTGTACGTTTCACCGTCATGCCTTCCTTTATCTTGTCGGTAGGTCCCAGAAGGATTGCTCCGACATTGTCCTCCTCGAGATTCATGACAATGGCCTTTATGCCATTGTCGAACTCAAGCAGCTCCTCGGCTTCGGCATTATACAGGCCATATATGCGCACTACGCCATCGCTGACCTGCAGAACGGTGCCCACCTCCTCGTACTTGGCACTGTTCTCCAGTCCTTTCAACTTTTCGAGCAGAACGCCCGACACTTCGCTTGGTTTTATATTCATCAGACAAGTTTCCTGTTTTGTTTAACCAAATGTTTCCTTATATCACGCAGTTGACCGGCAACACTTGCATCGAGACGCTTTGAAGCGCTCTCGCATACAAAGCCACCGATTATTGACGGGTCTACAATATTGTCCAGTTCAACAGCATTGTAGCTACCTGAGAACATACCGGTAACTTTTTCCCTTAGCCTGTCGTCGATGGGCACTGCAGTCGTAAGCTCCACTGCAAGTATGTTCTTCTTTTCCCTGTACAGCGACACGAATGCATGGGCAATGAAGAGCAGGAGTTCCTCACGTTCCTCTTTCACAACAAGGCGGGCAAATTTACCGAAAAGGGGTGATGACCCTTTTGCAGCCTCGCATATAATCGATACACGCTCGTCCTGAGAGAGCGAGGGATCCTGCAATACAGTCGGCAAATGCCTAATCTCATGAAGTGTATGCAACAATTGCGACATATTGCAATATATCACATCCTCCTCACCATGTTCCATTGCATAGGCGAGCATAGCCTTGGCATACCTTGTGGATATAACACCTACATTCATTGCCTGTTCTCTCTTTCAGTAATGGCCTCATCGAGCAACTTCCCGGCATATTCACGCTGTGACTCATCGCCGGCAAGTTCCTTCCTTACGATTTTCTCTGCTATGCCTAACGAAAGTTCCGCTACCTGCGCACGTATATCATCAAGAGCCTCTTTCTTCTCCTGCTCAATAATGCGCCTGGTCTCTGCAAGCATCTTTCCGGTCTCTATTTCTGCCCTGGCATGCGCCTCCTTAATGAGCTGTTCGCGTGTAGCGGCAGCTTCACGTAGAATACGCGTCTGCTCCTCCCTGGCATTGTCGAGAATAGCCCTGCCCTGCTCCTCAATAGCCGCAAGTTTTTCGTTGGCCTCCTTGGCACTGCGTAGTGCATCGTCAATGAATTTCCTGCGTTCATCAATCATGGACGTTATCGCTGGAAAACCATACTTACGGAGTATAAGGAATACTATTCCGAATGCTATGAGCATCCAGAACACAAGACCTGCTTCGGGCAATAATAGTGACATCTGAGGTTACTTTTACAATTAAACGAAAAGCACAAGAAGACAGACAATCACAGCGAACATTGCCACACCCTCGATAAGAGCTGCAGCCAGCAACATTCCCGAACGTATATCAGCAGCAGCCTCTGGCTGGCGTGCGATTGACTCGAGAGCTGTTGAACCGATGCGGCTAATTCCAAAAGCTGCACCAACAACCACTATACTCGCCGCAAATGCCGCACCCATTTTTGCAAAAGCAGTACCGGCTACTGCCTGTAGAAGAATTGTCAAAAACATAATTTATAATTTTAGGTTAATACTTGTTCAAATATTATCAACTCCCATGATGTTCGGGTTGAGACAACCCTATGAACACTGCCGAGAGCATCGTGAACACGAATGCCTGAATGAAGGCCACAAGCAGTTCCAGGAAATTCATGAACACTGTAAACATCACCGAAACAACTGTCATGGCACTGCCAATATACTCATTCACTGCCATGGTAATAAATATGAGGCTCACGAATGCCAACAGCACGGCATGACCAGCAAGTATGTTGGCAAACAGACGTATGGTCAAAGCAAAAGGTTTTACAAAGACTCCGAAAAGTTCAATTACCGGCATCAGCGGCAACGGGAACTTGAGCCATGTCGGTACATCGGGCCAGAACACCTCCTTATAATACTCCCGGTTGCCGAACACATTCACGGCAATGAAGGTGCAGAATGCAAGTACAAAGGTAACGGCTATATTGCCTGTCACGTTGGCACCTCCCGGGAATATCGGCACAAGCCCCATAAGGTTGCTCAGGAATATGAAGAAGAAAGCCGTGAGAAGATAAGGTACATATCTCCTGTAGTTCTTTCCGATGTTCGGTTTTATAAGGTCGTCGACAACCATAGTTATTATCATTTCCATAACACCGACAAAACCTCCAGGTGCAGCATCACCCGGTTTGCGTCTCCTGTACCACCTCGCAGTGCAAAGGACTATTGCAACAAGCAGAATGCAGTTCAGGAACACCGACAGGACCGTCTTTGTTATGGAGATGTCGAGTATGGGACGCTTCTCATTTCCCATAGCATCGGACTCGACCAACTTGCCTTCGTAGTCACCGGTACGGGATATTCTGAATCCTTTGTACTCGTCCTGTTCATGAAATACGGCAGATGAAAATACCTCCCACCCGGTACGTTCCGAATACACAATCAAAGGCAACGGTATGGAAACATGAGTTCCACCAACCGTAGCGATGTGCCACTCGTACGAGTCCTTCACATGCTCGAAAATTATCTTCTTCACGTCGACACTGCCACCGGACTGCCCATGCGATGCAGCCATGGCTGTATTGCCATGGAAAAGCAGCATCAAGGAGCAAAGTATGGTCAGAAGGCACTTCATTTATTTATCCTGTATTTTTTCTTGAGATTAAGGAGCAGCAGACTTTCCGCCACAAGCATTATTGTATAGAAAGCAAAAAAGCTGAACATGACAACTATGGCATTCCCTTTCATGAGAAACGCCATTGCCGTAACGGCAACGAGCGACAGGAACATTTTTGCAGCCTTGAAGCCCATCATGAACTTGGCGAATCCCTTTGCATCAGAAGGAAGCTTAACTATAGCCAATGCCGAAGCATAGAGGAGCCAAAAGAAAAGCGGGATTGCAAAAAGCCCCGACACGCTGCTGGACTGCAATATACCGCGCAGCAACAAATAGCCCGCAACGGACACCAGTGATATGAATGCTGTCAAATATGAGAGTAACTTAATCTTGTCCATCGTTTCCTATTCAGGCAGTTCAACAGATACTGTTATACAATTGTCCTTCACCTCGGCAAAGCCTCCTGCAATCTCAATCCTCTGTTCGTCATCTCCTGCAAGCCACGCAACCGCACCTGCAGAAAGTACCGACATTATCGGCGCATGGTTTTGCAACACCACAAACGGGGCCATGCTTCCAGGCAGCGATACACGAGTGACTGCGCCATTAAAGAGGGCCTTTTCGGGAGATAGTATTTCGAGATGCATCGTCATACAGCGTCACTTTACCTGTTCAAGCATTTTCTTGCCTTTAGCTATAGCTTCTTCTATCGTACCCACGTTCAGGAATGCCTGTTCGGGCAGATAATCCACCTCGCCGTCAAGAATCATATTGAAGCCACGGATCGTATCTTCTATTGAAACCATAACACCCTTTACGCCTGTGAACTGCTCAGCAACCGTGAACGGTTGAGAAAGGAAGCGCTGCACCCTTCGGGCACGGTTAACGGTTGTACGGTCTTCGTCAGATAGTTCCTCCATACCGAGTATGGATATGATGTCCTGCAGTTCTTTGTTGCGCTGCAATATCTGTTTCACGCGTTGCGCCGTGTCATAATGCTCCTTGCCGACAATATTCGCATCAAGGATACGGGATGTGGAATCGAGCGGATCGACTGCCGGGTATATTCCCAGTTCAGCAATCTTTCGGTTAAGCACGGTCGTAGCGTCAAGATGAGTAAAAGTTGTTGCCGGTGCAGGGTCAGTAAGGTCATCGGCCGGCACATATACGGCCTGCACCGACGTGATTGAGCCATGTATCGTTGATGCGATGCGCTCCTGCATTGCACCCATCTCGCTTGCAAGTGTAGGCTGGTAACCGACCGAACCGGGCATACGTCCCAGAAGGGCCGACACCTCTGATCCTGCCTGTGTAAAACGGAATATATTGTCGATAAAGAACAGGATATCGTTGCTCTTCCCCTCTTTAGCTCCGGCATCGCGGAACGACTCGGCTATCGTCAACCCTGACAAGGCTACAGAAGCGCGCGCTCCGGGCGGTTCGTTCATCTGGCCATACACAAGCGTCGCCTGTGACTTCGCCACCTCGTCATAGTCAATCTTCGACAAGTCCCATTCTCCGTTTTCCAATCCCTTCCTGAACTCCTCGCCGTAGCGTATGACATTCGATTCTATCATCTCGCGCAGCAGGTCGTTTCCTTCACGTGTACGCTCACCCACTCCTGCAAACACCGAAAAGCCGTCATGTCCCTTGGCTATATTATTTATAAGCTCCATAATGAGCACGGTCTTTCCGACACCGGCACCGCCGAAGAGTCCTATCTTTCCGCCCTTGCAGTAGGGTTCCAACAGGTCTATAACCTTGATACCCGTATACAGGACCTCCTGCACCGTTGAGAGTTCCTCAAATTTCGGAGCTTCCCGATGGATAGGATACGCACCCTCCTTGTCCAGCTCGGCAAGGCCATCTATAGAATCTCCAGTAACATTCATCATACGGCCCTTTATCTGGTCACCGACAGGCATTGTTATAGGCCTGCCGGTAGGGACCACCTCCATGCCTCGCGAAAGACCGGCCGTACGGTCCATCGCAACAGTCCTCACCGTGTCGTCACCGATATGCTGCTGCACCTCAAGAACCAGTTCCCGGCCATCGGGCATTGGAACCGCAAGCGCCTCATGGATGGCCGGCAGAAAAACTTTTCCGCCACTGCCCGCATCATCGAAACAGACATCGATTACAGCTCCTATCACCTGGGATATTCGTCCTCTATTATATTGCATAAGGAATAATATTTACTACAAAATACACACAAAAAAGAAGTGTGCTTTGCAAAGATAACATCATTTCCGAGAATTCCTAATATTCAGGCATAAAATATGGAGCATAAAGCACTTGCAGTATAAATATAAATAGGAGTAATTCAACTGCCGACACTGCTTGAAAAAAAATGTCCATGGTAACAGAAGTAGCCATGGACATTGGACAAGAATATTCAAAAAACAATCAATAATAGGTAACTATCCTGTTCACGACACGATAAAGGGCCGTAATGTCACACTTGTTTATAGGAAACGACGGATAGTTGGGCGACACGCACCACATCACCCCGTCATTCTCATTGTCGGGGTAACACTGCTTTATCATACGCGAATCATTGGTCAGTATAAGATATATGCTTCCGGGAGATATTTCGTTCAGCGAATCGACGCGCACCACTCCAACTATATCACCTTCGTGGATTTCGGGTTCCATTGATGTCCCCACCACAGGGAAATAGCATTCAGCCCTTTGCGACGGCAAGGATATGTATCCGGTCGGTTTCTCCGCGGCAGGGTTGTATGCATCCCTAACACCGGCCGACACCGGCAGGTCGCTATAGAACGGCACGTTCGGCAAGGCAGCCATTTCATCACGCAACATCTCCCCTTCGCCAAGGAGGAGCCAGGCAGGGGAGATCTCCGGGAAATAGTCCATAATCGCATAAAGCAGTTCCATACCAATCTTTCCGTCCTCGTTAACCTGACGGTTAAGCGTTCTTTGCGGAATACCGAACATCTTGCTTGCCCTGTTCACACTCAATTTCTTTGACATCAACAAAGAAACCACACGTTCTTTTATATCATTCATGACAATATTTTTTTAACAACAAAAACAACCACTTTTATATAGACTTGTTCCAAATAGCACTTTTTGACTAATACAACAACTCGTTTTACCGAATTTGAATTATATTTGTAGCCACAAAAGGCTATTTTTGTCAAACACGCATAAAAAACACTCTAAAAGGACAAAAAATCAAGCCTATAGCGCAAACTTAATACATTTTTCAGAAACTAAAAAATAGCAGAAACCGATTTAACCATGAGAAGTAGAATTTTAAGCAAAAGCAGGCATCTGCTCGACTCCGTGACAGAAAGTATATTGGAGTGGATGGAACATCTTTACCGCTCCATAGTTAGAAATTACAGCAAGTGCAGTAACCTCACTGAGACCTACACAATAAGAGATTCGGTAAGCGGGAGCACTTATGTGCAGAACTTCATAAAGGAAAGAGCACGCATCATAGGAATGAACCATTACAGAATTGCGATAAACATAGAGCATGAATATAAATGTAAATACCCTAACGAGATTGGCAAGGTGACCCTTCATAGAAAGAATAGGGTCATAGACGAAGCCCGGCTGGTCACAAAAGAGAATGAAAACGAAGAAAGGAAACTTATATATTGGAAATTCAATTAAACAACACAATAGAGAGATGACACCACAGGTACTGCTTCTTGCACAATTGGCAATGTTCCTTACCATGCTGGGAACCGCCGAATCACTTTTCACTTCGAGAATGGCAACCATCGTATTCTTCATTTCATTCTTCATTTTTGTACGGTGCAGCATATACATCGGCAAGAATGAGAAATGGCTTGTAAGGGAAGAAGAAAACAACAGAAGCCACACTTTTAAATAACAATGGGCGACATTTTGTCGCCCATTGTTATTTAAAAGTGTACATAAAATGTTTGATTCGCGAAAGCACAGCGGCACACCTATCCCATACGGTTGTTCCATGCCTGCGACACATCTGCATCCAGTCCGGTAATCATGCTCGACACACCCATATTTCCGGCTACGGCAAACATAAAATACCTGTATGCCCGAGTGGGGAAAAACGGGAACCGCAGATCCTGAACCTCACCGTTGCATTCCTTTCCGTCAACTATTCTGAAATGCACACCATCGTTGCTGCATAACATATAGCACGCAAGCACCGGGGCTTTCGTCGTATTCGTGACAGGAGGTGAAGCGTAGGCACGGAGCACAAGCTGCGCAATACGTTTATACTGTTTGGAGCCGAACAGTTGGGGCCGTGTAACAAGCAGCACATTGTTCGAAGAGACCTGCTCACTACCCTGCACCAGCACACTCGTGCCGTTACCGCTATTGACAAGCATCTTGAGTGAGACATCCCCTGACACGAACCCCGACACGCGGCACGAGATACGGCTCCAAACAGCGCCCGACAAGGAATACACATAACAGTTGTCGCTCAGTTCATTCGAAACAACGATCTCTCCATGTCTTGCGTCATACGCAATGCGGCACTTTCCTATGTAATCATGGAAATCCTCTACATCTATATTCTTTTGAAGCCCCACACGGGAAGCTATGCGTACGAAAAAGTCATTTTCTTGATGGAAGGAAGAGAGGTTGTTTTCCGGCAGCAGGGCCGAAGATATATTTTTCAGCCGGTTGCCAGACACAAGCATCACACCCTGCTGCCCAACAAAGACAAGTCCCGAATCTATACAACATACTGCACGTACATTGCGGCATACCTCACGCGAGAAGGGATAACTGCCAGAATAGGCTACCCGCCCTGAAGCATCGATGGACATTGCCCATATACCGTCTTCACAGAAAACAAACAACGGATGTTCACCGAAGCGTCCTTGCGACAGCTCCATATTATTGCTTGCCATCGCCACCACTCTGGCCTGCGAAGGAGCGTACGTGCACTCCGCCGGAAAAAGGAACGGATTATCCGTAGCCGACACCTTTATGGCATTCGGTCTTTCCTCCGAAGAACGTGAACTCTCCGGCATAGCACCTCCAAGAACCGTCCAGGTACTGTCCACCGGTATATTGCATATATCTGCTTTTCCCTCACTGCCTTCTTCCGTCTCTATTGTAAATACAATCCTGTCACCATCGGTGACATCCCTTGGAATCGCAAATATTCTCAGATGACCGAATTCGGCCGGAGGAAAATCGCGTCCCTCATACTTCCAGCACCCGTCCGCTGCGGAATATACGACCTCGTGCACACCCGGCTCGTACGAAAACAGTTTGAGAACATCGTCATCATTAACGTCCGCCGCCACGAATCCCGACCGGAACACCGACTCCACCGCCACCGTAAACGAGTTGGCGCCTTTATGCAGATACTGCGCGCAGTCGAGATACTTGTGCGGCAACAGCACAAAGTTCTTGCAGAATAGTTCCGTATCGACATAGACATACACGGTCATCTCAAACGCCCGTGAATCGGGATAGGAAAGAAGTGGAGTAAGTTCAAACACACCATTTCCCCAATAGACATCTGTGCTTCCATAATTCCTCACGACAGTGGCCACTCCGCCGCTTGTCCTAATTTTAGTTTCAACAGCAATACCCTCTATGTTAGCCTTCGCTCGGCCTACAGGAGCTACCATAGAAGCATCATAGCCTGCAAATAGCGTCTCCTTCAATGAAGCCACATGAAGCCTGTTGTTCAGGACACAACTGCAACCGCCCGATACCGATGAGTACGATGCCGGAAGCGAAGAGGAGACAAGGCTCTGTTGCAGTTGCAGATTGGTCGGTGACACATCCTTTACGTTGAACGTGCAGTTTCCATGAATGTCAAATTCGGCTATCTTGTAGAAAAGTGACGCAGAGAGCACCTCATCGCCAAGTTCATCAACAGTCTTCAACGAATAGCCCTCGAAACTCTTGCGTATGACACCGCCCGTGTCGCTGTCGTGCAGCCGTGCTACAAGGGTCTCGGCCTTATGTCCCATTATGGAACCGGTCGTAAATACATCAATCCCCACGACAACATCATTCCAGGGCTCAAGATTAAGAGAAGAAAAAGAGAACAGCGGCCTGAATCCCTTTACCCTTACCGTATAAGGTGCATATTCCCCGGCAGTTGCCTTTTCGGTGTAGAAGTTGTCCGAGTCACGTCCCACATAGTCCATCATCTCATCGTCACTCGCATATATCACATGCGAGCAATAAATATACGAGCCATCGTAAAGCCTCAGAGCAAACCGGAACAATGCCCTGTCGATATAATAGCCATCAATATTAAGGTAATATATACACTCGTCGATGAACCCCTTCTTGTTGCAGCGCCACGAACTTTCAAAGTCCTCAATGTTGGAACCGCCGGCAAAAGACTCCTCCGTCGTCAGCGTGTAAAGCTTCGACTCCAATGAGATATCGAGCCTTGGTACAGCCGGAGATTCACCCAACCAATGGTAACGTCCCTCGCCGAAAAGCAGATAACGCATTCCGTCATCGGTCAGGCAGCACACGACATATCCCAGGACCTCTACTCCTGTGACACCGGCAAGTTCCTCAAAGAGAAGTTCCTTGCCATCATCACCTGCAAGCCTGTTCCAATCCTTGTCATAGAAATGCAGCGTACGCCTGTCGTCATCGGTCAGGCAAATGTAATATCCTGCCATCCCATGCCACATGACCGACAAGTAACGCACGGGAAGCGAGGCAATGCTCACCGGCGTTGGAACCGGCTTGAACGAGCCGTTGCACGAACGTAGGTTCATCATCTCCATGCATTCGCCATCGGCTGCCATCAACGGGTCATTGCTGCGCGTTATTCCCTTGAACGAAAAAGATTTTTGCATATCGTTATTTTATATTAAAGAAATTCCACATGAACCTGAACAGGCCGGAGCGCCAGAGCAGCAGCAACATAGCCGCTAATGGCACAAACGCCCACCACGAGAACCGCCGGCTTTTATTGACAGCATTACCGCCGGTGACAGTACGTTCAATATAGACAGTGTCGCACCTTACTATCGTGTCGTGCCGCAGCTTCTCTTTGTAGAGAGTCCTGTATTTTGTAAAGAAAACCGTATCGGTCCTTGCAAGTATGACCACACTGTCATGCAGCGCAACACTGTCGCTCACCACCCTCTCCACGATATTGCTGTGCGAGAAAGTCTCGGCCACACTCCTCTCATTAGTGCGGCACGACACCAGCACAAGAAAAAAAAGGCTAAAGCATATTCTTGCTACGTTTCTCATACTCCAGATACTCTTTAAGGTAACCGAACCGTTCAAGTACACGCAAGCTCATCACATAATACAGGAAGTCGAGTATTCTGAAAAGAGTACTCTTCTCACTTGTTATTATCCTCGCATTCCGCAGTATGTTCGTACCATAGAAATATATGGCTATATATATCATGAACGAGACACAGTGTACAGCCGCCTGCTCTTCACCCTTTAGGTGACCGAGAATGTATATAGACGCAACCATAACGAAATATATCGCTGCATCCCTGAAGAAACATAACGCCTTTCTGAAACTCCAGTCACGGTGATTGCATACATCTGCCAACATTCCAATGAGAAAGTTCACTCCGAACAGAAGCACCAATCCGAATATATCGTTCCTTATCGGGAACAAAAGGCCTGCGATGTTGGCGAACAAGGAGGCCACAACCAGCTTAAGGCTATCCATAGGCAACTACATTTCAAGGCACTTCACAAGTGTCAGTTCACTACGTGATACCAGTTTCACGAACTGCCCCCGCATTGGTCCTTCGAGAGTGACCTCGCTGCGCGTCTCGTCAAGCCCGAAATCATCGTACTTTATATACTCCTCAATGCCGTCTATACTCACAAGCACATCTACAGGATAAGGACCGGTTTTGTGTACCCTCACCCTTATGTCACCGCCGCCACATACTATGGGTTCACACTCCCAGCAGTTGTCGCATTTGGCAAAAACAATATTCCTTACAGCCATCGTTCTATTTATTTATTGTAATACTACCGTTACACAAGGCCAACGCGTGTGAGAGGAACGCACTTGCAGCATCATACTTCTCGAACATGTTGTACAGCAATGCCGCGCACTGGTACGCTACAGCATCGTCCATTCCGCTGTCATAACCGTCAAGACCAGCCTTGGCATCGAATGACGCCTCGTAGACAAAACGTTCCAGTACCACCTCGCCCTTAAAAGGATAAAGATTTACAACCCTGTTCCCCGCGCTGTCCGTACCCTCCACACATACAGGCCTGCAAGCTCCGGCACGGGTATGTGGCGATGCCTGGCATGCAGCCTGGCGTGAAATTACAGGATAAAGGATTGTACACTCCCGTTCCCAGCAATCGAGCTTAAGCGACAACACCGATACAAAGTCACGCGGCACAGCCATATATCCGCTGCCGTCACCATTGTCGTGAAGCTCCGCATTCCCGGGCGACACACACCTCGCATTCACGCGTTTCCCCTGGGCCTTGTTTTTCTGCACCAGGCTGACCGCCTGCGGCAGAAGAGCCTCTATGCTTTTGTCAAAGGAGCGCGCATCGTCGCTCAGCAGGGAAACGGACACGTCATCCCCCACCTCGTTCACAAGCACGCGCACCCTCTTGACAAGTTCTTCGGTTGCAATCATGGCCAATCGGGGAATGACAAACCTTTAGACCCGGCCACAGCTTTCACGGCAGCCTTGTTCTGCAATTCGCCCAAGGCGCAACCGTACGGTTCGGCCATGAGGTAAGCCCTTGCCTGCTGCAGGTTCGTCACGCCGGTAACCGCAACCGTTGCTGCTGTAGCCCCCTCATCAGCGGGAACATCGCCATGCCCATCGCCTATAACCTCGGAATGGCCCACCCTTATCTCGCCTCTTCTGAATGCATCGCTATTCTCTATTGCACGCTGGAACAACGCATTGTCTGTTGTATACTGCGCAGGATAGACACCGGTGGAATTCACCGCACCCCCTGTAAACTCAATTCTCACGAGCGCCTTGCCAATCCTGAAATAGCTGTTGCGCTCAATCTGTCCATGTATCTCGTATGTAACTCTCTTCTTCATGATAATAACAGTTGTTTTTTAAGAAGTACCGGTGCGGGATTGCCATCCGGCAGCACCGGTACTCCCGCTTTCACACATCAGACGAGTATCTCACCCGTATATTCAACCCAAGTAGTACCATTGTATGTCACTACAGTACCGGCACTGAACCACAGTTTTGAAGTACCGTTGACGATATGGTTCACGTCGGCCGACAGAATCACCACATCGTTCAGGTTAGGCGAATCGGGCAACGAAGCCGCGCTTGTCACACGTGAAGCACCCGGAATGTCGCTTTCCTCGGCCGACCCGTTGACCCAGATGTGAGAGTACCCCTTGAGACAGAGGCAGTCGATTGTCATCACCACCTCGCGCTTGGCCTCCTCGCCGTCCACGTTCTCGGTCTTTGCATCCTCATTCTTCATGTAGTAGCGCACCAGTCCGTTCTCGTCGATGAGACCACCGCAATGTGCATAGCCCAAGGCATCGAGTGTCGGGTCGTGGATAAGGTCAATGTCACCGAACACGGTATGTATCTTCGTGCATTCAATACCGAACACCTTGTCGCCAGTCACGCTGATATTCTTGTGCAGAGTAAGGTCAATCTTCTGGATATCATTGAGCAGCTGCTTGCCCAAGAGCCAGATAGCCCTCTTTGTACAATTGAATCCCGTGAACTTCACCATAGAAAGGTTTATAAGATCGGCAAATGTAATCCTGGACGAAAGATCATACTGGCGCTTGAACTGCCAGCGTATACCCTTTGAGAAATAATCCCACTGGTATCCCATGGCATTGTCCATTGCCTGCACCTTGAACTTGCCCGGCTGCCCTACCCACGCTGTGCGACAGCTCTCAAGACGGAACTGGCGCAGTACAGCCTCGGCAATCTGTGCCTCGCTGAACTGTATGCGTTTCTTCTGTGCGGCAAAGTAGTCGCTGACGATACTGTTGCAGAGCTGTTTCTGCAGATACATGCGCTCTGGTACCGGCACGATGGTAGACGGAGCGATGAATTTCTGTGTCTCGTACGCAGCCGAAGAGAGAAGAATAACCTCTGTACCGGCCGGTATGGTAGGAACCACACAATACTCGTCGGTGGCATTCACCTTGGGGCCGTTCACCGCCATGGCGATAGGAGCCTCTGTAGTATTGTTCTTGTCCACGAAGAAGAGCATGAGATCGACACCCGGGAGTTCTATCTGCCCGGTAGCGTCATAGCCGTTCACCCCCTTGCATATTGCAGTATAGTACTCCTGGAAAATCTTTCTCTCGCCGGTAGTAGAGAAAGGAATCTCGGCACGCGTGGCATTGATACCCGTGTATACGGTATTCGTAAATGCCTTCGAACGTTTGTCGTCGATAAGGTAATGGTCGACCTCGAAGGAGTTCACGCGCACCTGGCGGCGTATCCTGCGCTTTATTGTATCGATGACACTCTCGTCACTCGCGATGCTGATTATCTGGTCATCGACATCGGCATCAATGAAGTCCGTACCCAACTCGCTCCCGTTTGAAACCGTCGTAGCATCACCGCTGCCCTGCGTCGCAAGGCCACCGATACCGTTTGACGGCTTGGGCGAGCCTGCAGGCACCACATTCACTGTCGCAAGTGCAAGCCCTGCCATCTCATCCCCGAAAAGACAAAGAATCACGGCCAGCAGCGACACAAACACAAAAAGAGGGTTCTCCCTCAGGAAAGAAAAAATTCTTTTCATAAATAAAACATTATTGGTTGATTAAGAAAAAAGAAATCATGCATTCAGAGCCTTATCTATCAGCGAGTTCTTCCTGCGTACAGGCTCATTCACCGGAGCAACGCTGCTCATGCCCTTCGGGAGCCCGTCGCCATACTCCTCCTTCATGCGCTGGATATTGGTATTGCGCCCTTTTATATCACCCGCGACAAAAGCATCTTCGACATCCTTATCATATGTAAGTGCATGGTCAAGAGCAAGACACACCTCCTTGGAATATTTTCCTGTAAGGATCGGGAACACCAGACGCTCCCAAACATCGTCCATGAAAGCCTGCATGTCATAACCGCGTTCCTCACAGAATGCCACTATCACAGGCATGCTCTCCTGCAGGTTCGCTTCATACTCACGACGGTCCTCGGCTACACGTGCGGCCTCGGCCATCCGTTCCTCATCGGCAAGAAGCATATCCCTGTACTCCGGGCTGTTCTCATCCATTTCAACGAACTGGCGTCCGAAATAACGCGCCACTGCACTTTGGGCATTACGTTTGCCCTCTATCATGTCCATTAGCATCTGCGCCAGACGCGGATCCCGTTCAAGAGCATCGGCGAGTCTCCTGTTCTGTTCCCTGTTGATGTAGAGATGATGCATCAGCATCTCCTGTGAAAGAGCGTCACACAACTCAAAATCATTACCGAAGAACTCCTTCAATCCCTCCTCGAGTTCCATATAAGGATTATGGCCAGCCTGTTCGGGCTGCGTCGGGACATCACTTGCGGAACCCTGCCTTGCAGGCACATCCGCCCTGTTAACATACTTGTTGTACTGTTCCATAAATAATCTGTTTTTTACGACAGCAAAGGAACAACAGGAAGCAGGGAACAAGGTTGCGGAATTGACAATATACGAAAAGGGGGGATGACCCTTTATTGATTTTTTTGGTCACCCCCCCTCTAGTAGGTTGAATACAAAGAGCCTCACCAATGAAACCCTTTGCCCTACAAGCAATTTATGGCTACATCATCTCCTTGCCTAAATTATAGGTCTCTACAACACCCAGTAGGGCAAGCATATAATAAGGCAGGTTAGAGAGAAGAAACCCGTCGGGAAACGGTTGCGCTGCAACAAAATAGCTGTATAGCGTCAAGATGGATGCAACCACATCCTGGTGGAAGAAGAATACCCCCACTATAGCCATGCTCCAGATTGCAAGCACAAGTACAAGCCGCATTGTTATCAATGGCGAACGTACCCCACGCGGCAACTCGCACATTATTCGCCTGCGTTCCATCTCCATGGCCTTTGACTGTCGACTCTCCATGGATGCACCATATACTCTGCCGAACAGTTCACCAATTCTTTTGTCATAATCATTTGTCATAGCCTTTCATCCTCTATAAGTTCCTTCATTCTTTTCCTGCCACGGCTCAAGTGCGACCTTACCGTTGCCTCGTTTATAGCAGTTATCTCCGCAATCTGCCTCGTCGGCATACCTTCAAGATAAAACAACGTCATGCACGCCCTGCAGGGCGGCGAAAGTTCGGCAAGAGCACCATGAAGCCGTTCCGCATCATCGTCATACTCCTCGACCGCCACATCTGTAGCAGAAGAGAGATGTTCTGTCGGTCTGCGGCAACGGCAATAGTCAATGAACACATTGTATGCAATACGGTAGAGCCATGTCGAGAAACGGCTTCTCAAACTGAAGCTCCTTATGTTCAGCCACACCTTTATAAAAACCTCCTGCGTCAAGTCATCGCTCAAAGCATCGTCACCACCCGTCTGCGCCATCATCATCCTGCGCACCTGTGCATGATACCTGTCAAGCAATTTGCCGAAAGCACGTTCATCGTCAAAAAGAACAATCCGCGAAATCCAAGCTATCTCCTCGATAGTGTTTTTCATGCAATAAATTGACTATTTCGTATCCTCCACAACATTCTCCGCAACCTTTTCCACATCAGTTTCCTCCTCACCGGAATCATGTGACACCCTGCCATTCCTCTTTATCCTGAACTCGAAACGCGGCATATTGTATATCCTGTCGAGTTTAACAATGGAATAGAACAGAATGAAAGCACCAGGAAGGTACGACAGGAAAAAGGCATCACCGAAATCATGGAAGAACAACATTCCTGAAATAATAATCGACAGGCCCAACAGCGCATTTACGCAGGTAAGCGACCCTATATTGTTCTGTATAAACCTGGCATTCCTCATATCCATAATAGCATATACCACCAGATACATCGCAACACACCCGAAGAACTTTGAGCTGTCGCTGTGATTATCCAATGCAAAGAAGAACAGCACCACACCAATCAACAACAGCAACACCTTGGCCATGGAGAAATCAACCCTTTTCCGTACCACCATTCTCCCTTCATTGTCAATGGCAACCTTGCCGTCGACCACTCTGCGCTGCATAACCTGTTCCGATGTAGGCACCATTCCCTGCCGCACCATCTCCGTAAGCAGTTCAAGATGCATCTTCTCGCGCTTGGTCCTGTGCCTTATTGAAAAAAATATGACCGCAAAAAGCAGCAATATGAACATAACCCCAATACCCAAGCCACAATACGCAAGCCGTTCTTCATACGAATACAAATACACACCATTACTGTAGTTGCAGAATCCTTCGGCCGGAACAAGCACCATAGCTATTGCAACAAGCACCGTTTTCATTACTTTTTTCAAATTTTCCATATTTTATAAAATGTCAGTTTACCATTAGACGATAACAGCAATACAAATGTTGCATTCACATACGATTTTTTTGCACCTGTGAAACATGCAGGAATCCACGCCGGGCAAGGTCGGAACAGAACTGTTGATAACTAATTGGCAAAACCGCATGTTTTTAGCCGTTTTCGACTATATTTTTGTAGTCAAAAAAGCAGTATGGAAAACACATTGAACTGTTCTGTTCGCGAGATGCGCAAGCAGGACGTTATCGACAGCTTCTTTGACTCATTGAAGGAGCTCAGGCAAACCAAGCCCTTTGCCACACAGAACGAAGTCATAGAACATGCAGTAAAGAAAGGAGCTCCAAGGTTCTATGTAACGTTCGAGAACGCCAGACGATTCATTTCGCTCCTCGCCCGCAAGAAGAAACTGCCGCTCATCAACAGCAACAAGCTCGAGATGTACAAGGAGATATACCGTCGCTACATGAAACAGGTCAAGGACTGCAGCAAACGCTACAAATACCTTATACTCGAAAGAATCATCGAAGAGCCGGCACCGTCGTTCTACCTCGACGAAGAGACCTTCCGCGGCATCATCTACAAGACCCTGCGCGACAGGAAGAATGCGCGCACACATAACCGCGCATGAAAACAACCACATCACTCGCCTTTTTGGTGAGTGATGTTCTTCTACTTCAGTTCTGTCGAAACAACAACCTTGACAGGAGCGTCACACATTATTTTTGCACCATACAAACAATACTATGGAAAAGATAACACTGCAAGTCGATTTGGATGCCGTCTATAAGCGACTATTCAAGGAGAGCGGCTATGTTGCGCGCTCACGCTCGGCAATGGGATTGTCCGACCAGTTGGCCGACAGCATAACATTGACCGGAGACGAAAGGCCTGTCATCGAGAAATGGATAACAAGCTGTGTGAACGAGATTGTGCATAGCATGAACCGTTACCTGGGACCATGTTCGGCAACACACTGCAGAACCGGCGAAAACGATGCCGGGCAGTATACAATATCGGTCATTGTGCCACACAACTACCCTGACGGACTGGCCATGCCCATTAAAGAATGTATAATAGACTTTATTTTCTACAATACAATGCAACATTGGTACACCATTATTAAACCCGACGAGGCAAACATTATGGCAGTACATCTCCAGGAGAGCGCAGCCCGCCTGCGTGAACTTCTTACACAGCGCAAACGCCCGGCAAAGGGATACGGAAAAAATGAAAACGTCATAGAACTATGAAAAACACTATACTCATCACGTGGAACGAACTGCAACAGCAGATTGATTTAAGAAACTTCTACATGGGAGAGTCGGCCAAACGTAAGGAACCCGATGCCGACACCATACAAAGCAGCAAAGACGATGAAGAACTGCTCATAATATTCGCACGGCAGGCGTGCAATGAGCTTGTTACTGCTGTTGCCCTTCGTTTCCCGTCAATATCCGTCACCGTAGACAACAAGTACATTTCATTGGAATTCGAGACCATCAGCACATGCCGCAAAGATTTGCTTCCTATGCTGAAACAAGCCATAGCCGACTATATCAGCAATGAAGTGACAATGCAATGGTTGCTTGTACGTCAGCCACAAATGGCAAACACAAATATATCCCTCAAGAATAGCCTGTACAACAACGTACAGCAGATGTTCGCAAAATTCTATGACTCGACAAGAACAAGACGACGTGCAACCGACCTTGCAGGAATATGATATGGACAAGGAACTGATGATTGAAGAAAACATTAGACGGCTGGGAGAAATCTCGGCCGTCTACAATCCTATAACAGGCGAAGGCTCCACGAGCGTCAAACGCCGTTGGATTGACATCGATGGGTTCCCCATAACACATATGAACCTGCCGGAACAGATGTGCAGCACCACACAAGTGGAACAGCTTGCCGAAATGGGAGCCGGAGGCTACCTGCGTAATGTAAAGGGGCTTGAGGATAGCAACAGCAACATTATAAGGCTATGGCTGGAGTTCTGCCTCATACGCATAAGACACGATTTTGAGTATTGGGCGCGTACCATGACTACAATTGCCGACAAGGGAAAAGGACGTGACTGCGCGTTTACCCTTAACCGTCCGCAACGCATATATTTGGGCGCAATGGAGAAACTGCGCATGGAGAACAGGCCCATAGACATAATACTTCTCAAGGCACGCCAATGGGGAGGCAGCACACTCACGCAGCTTTACATGCTATGGATTCAGCTTGTACACAGGCGCAACTGGAACAGTGTCATATGCGGCGACATAGAAAAACAGTCCTCAATTGTAGCAGGAATGCTCGCAAAAGTAATATCGCGCTATCCTTCATGGGCAACCGGAGGCAACAGGCTTACTACAACACCATATCAGGGAGCACAAAAGACACGAGTCATTAGCTGGAGCAACAGCCGCTACTCACTGGGCTCGGCACAGAAACCCGACTCGCTGCGCAGCGAGGATATAAGCATGGCCCACCTTACCGAGGTTGGTTTATGGAAAGCCACTGCAGGCAGAAAACCCGAAGACCTGGTACAGTCAATCTTCGGCTCTATAGCCAGCGGGCCATACACTATGAAAGTGATAGAATCCACGGCAAAAGGTGTAGGCAACTTCTTTCACCGCACCTGGACCGACGCATCCGAATTAAGAAATAACTTTACACCTGTATTTATTCCATGGTTCATCATCGATCTCTATAGCAAGCATATCAGCCAAGCCGATTATGGCTCATTCATCGAAAGCATGGACGAATATGAGTATCACCTGTTCGAGCTTGGAGCTACTCTCGAAGCCATAGCATGGTACCGAGACAAGCGACGCGAGCTACCCGACGAATGGCGACTGTTCAGCGAATTCCCCTCCACCCCTGGCGAAGCATTCCAAAGTACCGGGCGCAGAGTCTTCAAGATAAGCTACGTTAACGAAATGCGGAAGAACTGCGTACCACCGGCATTCATAGGAGACATCGTAACGGGCAAGGATAAAGCTAGCGGCAAGGAAGAGTGTCATTTCATTCCGGCAGCAACATGTGAAAAAAGTGGAGAATGCTTGCTCTGGGTATGGCTTATGCCAGAAAAAGAACATAACATCCGCGACAGATACATAGTCACTGTCGATGTCGGAGGCACAGGCAGCAAAGCCGACTACTCATGCATAGTCGTTGCCGACCGTGCCGCAATGATTGACGGCGGTGTACCCGAAATTGCTGCCTGCTGGCATGGGCACATTGAACATGACAGGCTCGCATGGAAAGCCGTAGAGATTGCCAAAGCATACAACAATGCACTGCTGGTAATTGAATCGAACACCCTCGAGACCGAAGGGACCGAGGGTAACAATTTCGAATATATACTCAACGAAATTGCAGGTAAATACACCAATCTCTACTGCCGCACATCACAGATCGAGATAAAACAGGGACGGCCGCGACGCTGGGGATTCCACACCAACAGTTCGACCAAGCCAATGGTCATAAACTTCCTGAACAAGGCACTGCGCGATGGGCTTTACATTGAAAGATGTTTACAAACAACACATGAGCTCGACCTGTACGAATTCAAGGAGAACGGTAAGGAGATGGGAGCTGTCGAGGGCAACCACGACGATCGTGTAATGGCCACAGCAATACTTGTATGGGTGTGCTACAACCACCCGCTTCCCACGCACATTGCTGTTGACAAGAACAACTGCAGACGTACACGGATAATAAGCGAAGCCAGTATCTGAAACGATATTGGTTTCGCCTATATATAATAAGGTATAGCACCGTTATCCAAAATTGCAAAATCTAAAATAACAGACTATATTTGTAAAAAATATAGCAATGAAGCAGGAAATAGCCCCAAAGGAAAGCAATCGTGAAGAAGCATTCAATCTATGGATGACATCACCAATGCCAATGGTGACGCTGACCAAGACATTCGACATAACCAGGATCTGCCGAAAAAGCAAGCAGCAAGGACTTAAACCCAACATGCTTCTTTGCTGGTGCATCGTGAAGGCTGCCAGCCAGATAAAAGAGTTCTATACCCTACCCGAGAACGGCAAGCTCTTCAAATATGACAGCCTCGCCGTGAATGTAATTGTAAACAACATCAAAGGTGGCATCAATTCATGCGACATTCCATATACCGATGAATTGCAACAGTTCAACACCGACTACATAAAATTAACAGAAGAGGTAAAGAGATCGTGCAGAAGCATTTTTAATGAAGAGCACATGATTGTAGGCACATCTGCCATGGCAGCAACAGAACTCGACTGCATAGTAAACCAATATACCGACAAGTTCTGCAACCCCATGGTCATGTGGGGAAAATACCGAAAGGGATGGTTCGGGACAACGCTGCCCATTTCATTCCAGTTCCACCATGTACAGATGGACGGCGGCCATGCAGCACGATTCCTTGAGATACTGCAGAAAACCATAAATTCAATATGATTTTCTGCAGTTCGTAAACCTCACGAGAATCGGATATTTGAAGTAGCATCTGGAGTAATGCCCGAATATGCGAATATGGAAGAGTTCAAAATGAAGTCTTTTGCAACTTCTCTCCATTTTAATGCTAAAATCAAAGCATTCAGAGCACAACTCAGAGGTGTTACTGATTTGAAATTTTTCTTCTATAGATTGACTAAACTTTTTGCATAGCCCCCCAACTTTTGCAGGTGAGCCCTAATTCCAGTAGTATTTTTTCGTCCTGCATAGTACTTATTTTAACTATGCGAAGATAATATTTTTATATCAGCCCCCCCCAACTTTTGCAGGTGAGCCGTTACCATCGGCCCAAGCTGAATGAGTGGGATTAACGGCCGGGAACAAAAAAAGAGAAGAACCTCAATTGCTTGAAGTTCTTCTCAGTAAAAGTGGCGATGACCTACTCTCCCACAAATCTTTGCAGTACCATCGGCGCTGTTGGGCTTAACTTCTCTGTTCGGGATGGGAAGAGGTGGATCCCCAACGCTATCAATCGCCTTAATAA
>JAFYQH010000039.1 GCA_017547205.1 Bacteroidaceae bacterium
AGTGGATTGGTTAGTTGCTTGGATTATTATTTGATTAGACACTCTTTGAAAACAAGTTAAACCGCCGTATGCCGAACGGCACGTACGGTGGTGTGAGAGGAAAGGAAACGAAAATAGGTCAGAAAACCTTCGTTTCCCGACCTACTCGATGGTCCGGCACGTTCCGGCAACCGAATTGCAAATAATTCTCAAAAAATGGCTCTGTTGAATACGTGGATTTAGGATTTTATATATCTTCGCACTATATAAACATTTTGTTATGGAAAAGATAAGAGCAGCCATAGTAGGTTATGGCAATATTGGTAAATATACCTTGCAGGCATTGAACGCGGCCCCCGATTTCGAGGTTGCCGGTATCGTGCGCCGTTCGGGTGCAGAGAACCTGCCTGCCGAGCTCGAGGGCTATAATGTAGTCAAGGACATACGCGAGTTGGGCGATGTCGATGTAGCAATCCTTTCAACACCCACACGTAGTGTCGAGCGTTATGCCAAGGATATCCTCGCGCTCGGTATAAACACAGTCGACAGTTTCGACATACACTCCAAGATTCTGGAGTTGCGCCGTTCATTGGGCGAGAGTGCCGAGGCCGGCAATGCCGTGTCCATAATCTCTGCAGGCTGGGATCCGGGCAGCGATTCTGTAGTGCGCACGCTTCTCGAGGCCATCGCTCCTAAGGGAATCACATACACCAACTTCGGCCCCGGAATGAGCATGGGACACACTGTAGCTGTAAAGGCTATCGAAGGTGTCAAGGCCGCCTTGTCAATGACAATCCCGGTAGGAACCGGAATACACCGCCGCATGGTATACATCGAGTTGGAGGAGGGTTACGACTTCAATCAGGTTTCGGCAGCCATAAAGGCCGATCCTTACTTCGTGAACGACGAGACCCACGTGATAAACGTACCTTGTGTTGACGACCTTCTCGACATGGGCCATGGCGTACACCTCACCCGCAAGGGCGTGTCGGGTACAACCCAGAACCAGCTGTTCGAGTTCAACATGAAGATCAACAACCCGGCTCTGACAGCCCAGGTACTTGTGTGCTGTGCACGTGCTACCATGCGCCAGGCCCCCGGTTGCTATACCATGATAGAGATTCCGCTCATTGACCTGCTCCATGGCGACCGCGAGCAGCATATAGCGCACCTTGTATAATTTTTTGAACCATACCTGAACGTTGCGTGCCGGTAATAGATTCTATTCTTTACCGGCACGCAACGTTCAGGTATATCCGCTTATATTTCATTATGGAGATGAGGATGCCGTTAGAATACTTCAGGAATGGTAGGTATGCAGTCTCTTGTTGATGCGGATGTGCTTTGTCCGGTAGCTGCAGGAATACAGCGTGTTTTCCATTTTTAACATTCAAAAAGCGAAACGCATGCGCGATATGCTGTATTATGTTTCGCTTTTTTGTTATTTTCGCAGCCTAATACAATCGATACTATGAGTGAAAACAAAAGAGCCTCGTTCGGGGGCAAGTTGAGTGTTATATTGGTGGCGGCAGGCAGTGCTATCGGGCTGGGTGCATTGTGGCGTTTCCCGTATATTGCAGGAAAGCACGGAGGGGCGGCTTTTCTTCTCGTCTTTCTGTTGAGTGTGCTTGCGGTGGGTATTCCTGCCATGCTGGCCGAGTTTGCGGTGGGGCGCAGTACCAGGCAGAACGCGGTAGGTGCGTTCCGTTCCATTTCAAGGAAGTGGAGCTGGCTGGGGTATTGCGGTGTCATTTGCGCCGTGCTCATATCGGGCTATTACTATATTATAGCCGGCTGGTCGCTTGAGTATCTTGTCAACTCGGCGACAGGTTCGCTGTTTGCATCCGACCTCTCCTTCAAGGAGCAGTTCGAGGCTTTCCAGGGGTCGTACCGCCCGTTGTGGTACTGTATAGCATTCATACTGCTTACTCACTTCATCGTAGCAAAGGGTGTTGAGAAGGGTATAGAGAAGGCTTCAAAGGTTATGATGCCGGCCCTGTTCGTGATTCTGCTTGTGATGGCCGTGCGTGTGGCCTTCATGCCCGGTGCTGCAGAGGGTTACCGTTTCTTCCTGTCATGCGACTTTGCCGAGGCTTTCAAGCCCGAAACCATAATGATGGCCATGGGGCAGGCTTTCTTCTCGCTTTCGGTAGGAATGGGTTGCATGGTTACTTATGCTTCCTATTTCAAGAAGAACAACAATCTTTTGTCAACATCGTTGAATGTTTCCTTGCTTACAATCTTTGTGTCGGTCCTTGCAGGTCTGGTGATATTCCCGGCAGTATTCAGTGCGGGGCTCGAGCCTACAGAAGGTCCTTCGCTGGTGTTTGTTACCCTGCCTGAGATTTTCAGCGGCATTCCGTTGGCATCGGTTTGGGCGGCAGCATTTTTTGTGTTGGTAGCGTTGGCTTCGCTTACCTCTACAATATCGTTCCACGAGGTTATTACGGCATACATCAGCGAAGAGTTCAAGGTGGGCCGCAGGGTGTCGGCTACAATTACAACGCTTGTTTCGATTTTGCTGTGTACCGTGACCTTCTTCTCGCTGTTCGGGGTAGACTTCTTCACGTTGTTCGACTATCTGTCGGCCAATATAATAATGCCGTTGGGTGCCTTGATCACATGTATCATTGTCATGTGGTTCATGAAGAAGGAGTTCATGCCGGGCGAGCTTACCAATCATGGGAGTGTAAACAGGGCTGTGACGCCTCTTGTGCTCTTCATGCTCAAGTATGTCACTCCGGTGCTTATATTCTATATTTTCATAAAGAATTTCCTTTGATGGGGTAACTGACGATAAAGAGAGGGCAGAGCCGACGGCTCTGCCCTCTCTTTATCGTCAGTCGCTGTAGTACACACGCTTTATTCTCGTCGATACCGATGTGAGTATCTCATACGGTATCGTATCGAGCCATTCGGCAAGCTTGGTTACGGGAAGGCCGGGCCCGAATATTTCTACCATGTCGCCCTCCTTGCAGTCGATGTCCGTCACATCTATCATGCATACGTCCATGCATATATTGCCGATGTAGGGAGCCTTTTTGCCGTTGACGAGGCAGTACCCGCGGCCGTTGCCAAGGTGGCGGTTCAGGCCGTCGGCATATCCTATCGGCAGTGCAGCGATGCGTGAGTCGCGTGCCAGCGTGCCCTTGCGGCTGTAGCCTACGGTTTCGCTGGCCGGCACGTCATGTATCTGCAGTATTATTGTCTTGAGTGTCGAAATGGGGTGCAGTGTCGCATCTTCGCCTATGGGCGATATACCGTAAAGGCCAATGCCCAGGCGTACCATGTCGTATTGTGATTCAAGGAAACGTTCCGCTCCTGCGCTGTTGCATATGTGGCGCAGTATCTTGTGCGGGAATGCTGCCTGGAGAGCCGTGGCTGCCTGCTGGAAACGCTCCTTCTGCACTTTGCTGAAAGTGTCGAACATGGGGCTGTCGCTGCCTACGAAGTGCGAGAATACGGAACGCGGTGTGAGCGTGTTCTGGCGTTTGAGCTCTTCAACGAGCGCGGGCACCTCTTCGGGTAGGAATCCGAGCCTGTGCATGCCAGTGTCTATCTTTATATGTACCGGGTAGTCGCTCACTCCTTCGTGATGCGCAGCCTTTATCAATGAACGTAGCATGCCGAAACTGTAGACTTCGGGTTCGAGCTTGTTGTCGAACAATGTGCGGTAGGAACTTGGTTCGGGGTTCATGACAATGATACCTGTCGTTATTCCCTCTTTGCGCAGTTCGGCACCCTCGTCGGCAACTGCAACTGCAAGATAGTCGACATTGCACTCCTGCAGTGTCCTGCCGACCTCCAGCGCACCGGCTCCGTAAGCCCCGGCCTTGACCATGCAGACACATTTTGTGTCTCTGTCAAGGCTGTTGCGGTAGCGGTTGAGGTTGTCGCGCAGTGCGCTCAGGCTCACTTCAAGTATAGTCTGGTGCACCTTCTTCTCTAATGCTTCCGATACATCCTCGAAATGGAACGAGCGCGATCCCTTTACCAGTACGCATTCATTCCTTACCATATCCAGTATGCCGGAATCGAGCAACTCTTCTGTGCTTTTGAAGAAATGGCATGCAATGCCGCTTCCCATGAAAAGTGAGGCCTGTGAATGGATGTCCTTACCAACGCCTATGAATTTCTCTATTTCTCTTTTCTTCATGAGGCGCAGTACATTGCCGTACAGTTGTGCGGGGCCTTCTCCGCTCTGCTTTATGTCGGCAAGTATGAGGGTGCGCTTCAATTCGGGCATCATGTTGCTCCTGCGTTCCATGAAATCGAGTGCTATCTCAAGTGATGCCGTGTCGGAGTTGTAGCTGTCGTTTATGACAACACAGTCGCGCTTGCCCTCCTTGACTTCAAGCCGCATGGCTACCGGCTCAAGCATCATCATGCGCTCGGCTATGGTCTCGGCAGGAATCATAAGATATAACGCTGCAGCAAGGCATGTGATGGAGTCTTCTATCGACGCTTCGTCAAGGAACGGGATACGGTAGTTGCTCTCCATTGTGAGGTAGCTGTATCTTATGGTTGTTCCGCTCAGGTCCTTCTCTACCGACTTTATGTAGAGCGGTCTGTCCGGGTCCTTGCGTGACCATGCTATTTCCCTTGACGGTAGCATGGCGCGTGTCACGCAGTCGGCAATAACGGGGTCGTCGGCATTGTATATCACTATGTCGCATTGCTTGAACAGTGACAGTTTCTCGATGCACTTCTCCTGCATGCTGCCGAAGTTTTCCTGGTGTGCGCCGCTGATGTTTGTCATTATGCCTATCGTAGGCTTTATGATTTCCTGCAGATTGTCCATCTCCTGTCTCTTGGATATTCCTGCCTCAAAGATGCCCAACGTGCTCTCCCCGTCGATTCTCCACACCGAGAGCGGGACGCCTATCTGCGAGTTGTAGCTTCGTGGCGAACGGGTAACCCTGTAGCTGCCTGCGGTGAGGGTGTATAACCACTCCTTGACAATGGTCTTTCCGTCGCTGCCGGTGACTCCGACAACAGGTATGTCGAACCTGGAGCGGTGATATGCCGCGAGCTGCTGTAGTGCTTTAGTGTTGTTGCCGCATTGTATGAAATTGGCATCGGCAAGGTGTTGGAACCTGCCGGCGTCGTTTACGACGAAGCTCCTGACACCTCTCTGGTACAGCTCCTCTACATAGTCGTGGCCGTCTCCGTGTCTGGTCTTTATGGCGAAGAAAAGTGTCTCTTCGGGGAAACTGAGCGAACGGCTGTCGGTAAGCAACCGTGTGATGCCGGCTCCGGGGTCGGCTACCATTCCTTTTGCCTTTAGTATCTCCTTTATCTCTCCAATAGTGTATTGCATCTTTCTTTCTCGTTTTCAAAGTCGAGGTATGGCATCCTCTCCTCAATGGTTGAAATTTTCCTAAGGGTATTTGCTATGAAATCCCTGTATGGCGCGGATGATGCGTCGAACGGCCTGTGTGCCAGGGCGCGGGCAATATCCCCTGCTGCGGCATTGACGGCTGCAGTCTCTTCATTGAAATAGCATTTGCCGAAGCACTCCCAAATGTACTCTACGGCCGTGGCGCTGGGATGCACCATATCATCGGCAAAGAAACGGTAATCCCTCAGTTCGTCAAGCACAATCTCGTATGCAGGGAAGTAGAATGCGTTCTGCGGGTACATCTGAATCAGACGGTCTATGGCAAGCAGCAACGTAGCCTTGCTCTTCTGGTTGTCGTGTGCCCCGTCGCGAAGATGGCGTATGGGGCTTACGGTGAAGAGGAATCTTGTTCCCGGGTTCTTCTGTATGTAGCTCTCCATTACCTGCGAGAATCTCTCCACTATGCTGTCAATGTCAAGCAAGCGGCGGGTGAACATGTTGCCGGGCAGCTTGTGACAGTTGCCTGCAATGCTGCTGTCGCTGTTACGGTAGTAGACATACGCGGTGCCAAACGTTACGATTATGGTATTGCATTCCACGGCTGCCTTGTGGGCGTTGGCGAGGCTGCTGTTAATGCATTCAAGCAACTCCTCCATGCTGTCGCGTGAGAAATCGCTGTGATGCATCATGCTGTGCCACTTGCCGTTGTGGCACAGCAGTTCTCCCGATGAGGCAGTGAACGGTTCCCCACCGGCAACTCTCTCAAGGACCGTTGCTATGGAAAACGGGTTGTACTGTACCCCAAAGGGATTCTGCACGACGTTGAATTTGCTGTCGAGCAGTCTGTTGCCTATGTTCGCGGCAAAACAGGAACCTACAAGCATGATGTTGTCCCTATGGCTGATTCTGAAATCATTTAGCGGCAGGCCTGCCG
Organism: Bacteroidaceae bacterium; assembly: GCA_017547205.1. Taxonomy (GTDB): domain Bacteria; phylum Bacteroidota; class Bacteroidia; order Bacteroidales; family Bacteroidaceae; genus HGM04593. The sequence goes on from JAFYQH010000039.1 coordinate 6,255, forward strand.
GTGTGGTGAACTGCATACTTCTGTCTATCTTGCTTTTTGCTCTTTGCCGAACGGTTGTATTCAGCGACGGCAAATATAGTCACATTGCATTTATAATGCAAAAATAATGAACCTCATTGGTTATTGCCGTATTATTGCAAAGATTTTGCAATCACAGATCGTGTGCCATGGGTACGAAAGTGCAGTCTTTTGCGATATTTCTTTTCTTTTTAAAGAAAATGATATATTTTCGCATGATAATAGTTGCAAGAGACTGTTTTTTATAATGGAAAATAAAGAAAAATATCCTCTCCTTTCAACAATTGACTCTCCTGATGATTTGAGGGCTCTGCCCGAGAGCAAATTGCCTCAAGTGTGTAAGGAACTGAGAGGTTTCATAATAGATTCATTGGCCAACAATCCCGGCCATTTCGCCTCAAGTCTCGGTTCTGTGGAACTGACCGTGGCTCTCCACTATGTGTTCTCTACTCCCAATGACAAGCTTGTCTGGGATGTGGGGCATCAGGCATATGGTCATAAGATACTTACAGGACGCCGTGACCGTTTTCATACCAATCGCAAACTGGGAGGTGTAAAACCCTTCCCGTCACCCGATGAGAGTGAATATGACTCTTTTGTCGCAGGGCATGCTTCAAATTCAATATCCGCGGCATTGGGCCTTTCGGTTGCAGCGAACCTTGAAGGTCGTAGCGAACATGTAGTTGCGGTCATCGGTGACGGTTCAATGAGTGGCGGACTTGCATATGAGGGGCTTAACAACCTTTCCAGTACTTCTAACAACCTGCTTGTCATACTGAACGACAATAATATGTCGATAGACAAGAGTGTCGGTGGAATGAGCCAGTTGCTGATTTCAATGCACTCGTCCAGGTTCTATAACAAGTTCCGGTATATGGTGGCCAAATGTCTGAAGAAGGTGGGTCTGCTCAATGAGAAACGTGCAAATGCCGTTATACGTTTCAACAATGGGCTTAAGGCAATGCTATTCAGGCAGAACAACTTCTTCGAGGGCATGAGCGCACGTTATTTTGGTCCCATAAATGGTCACGATATAAATGAACTGGTGCGTATGCTCAAGAGCATAAAGGATATGACCGGTCCGCGTATGCTGCACATACACACGACAAAGGGCAAGGGTTGGGAACCTGCCGAAAAGGATGCCACTGTATGGCATCAGCCTGGTATCTTTGATGTAGAGACCGGTGAACGCATTGTTGCCGATGGTGGCTCGCCACGTTTCCAGGATGTGTTTGGCGAAACTTTGGTGGAACTTGCAAAGGAGAATTCAAGGATTGTAGGCGTGACGCCGGCAATGCCTACAGGCTGTTCAATGAACAAACTCATGGAGGCCTTCCCGAAGAGGTTCTTCGATGTGGGAATTGCAGAGGGACATGCTGTCACCTTCTCAGCCGGCCTGGCCAAGGGCGGAGCATTGCCGTTCTGCAATATATATTCATCGTTCATGCAACGTGCCTATGACAATTTCATCCATGATGTGGCACTGCAGCGTCTTGATATGGTTCTCTGTCTTGATCGTGCCGGTATTGTGGGCGAGGATGGACCGACGCATCACGGGGCGTTTGACTTGGCTTATCTTCGCCCTATACCCAATATAACAATATCGTCTCCTTATGATGAGTGCGAACTGCGTTGCCTGATGTACACAGCTTCGCGCCCAGGAATGGGTACTTTCGTCATACGTTATCCGCGTGGCAAGGGTTCCCTTATTGACTGGCGTTGTCCGCTTGAGATCGTTGAGGTCGGAAAGGGACGTAAGATTACGGACGGAAAGGATGTCGCATTCCTTACAATAGGCCCTCTCGGCAAAGTCATGGAGAGTGTAGTTGCACGTGCCGCAGAGAAAGGTGTAAGTGTGGCGCACTATGACATGCGCTTCCTCAAACCGCTGGATGCCGGAATCCTGCATGAGGTAGGCCGTAATTTCAAGTATGTCGTCACACTAGAGGATGGCTCTGTAAAGGGTGGTCTCGGCAGTGCTGTCATCGAGTTCATGGCCGAGAACGGCTATATGCCAAAGGTCGAGACAATAGGTATACCCGATATGTTCGTCGAACATGGAACGCCGGCCGAACTTTATGGTATATGTGGAATGGATGAGGATTCTGTTCTGCGCAAGATATTAAAATACAAGGAACAATGAGGATTGTAATTGCAGGTGCCGGAGCTGTGGGAACACATCTTGCGAAGATGCTTTCAGTAGAGAGCGAGAATGTTGTTCTGCTTGACGAGAGTGAAGAGAAACTCGTGAAAATGGAATCTCTCTTTGATCTTAAGGCGATAGTCGGTGACCCGACAAAGATATCGGCCTTGCAAAATGCAGGCGTGGACGACGCCGACCTTTTCGTCGCAGTGACACCTGATGAGAGCAGGAATATAACGGCGTGTGTGCTGGCCCATTATCTTGGGGCAAAAAAAACCATTGCCCGAATTGACAACTACGAATATCTGCTTCCGAAGAACAAGGAGCATTTTCGTTCCTTGGGTGTTGATTCGCTCATCTATCCCGAGCAACTTGCCGCTGAGGAGATAGCTACGAGCATAAAGTACAGTTGGATGCGCCAGATGCTGGAATTCGGTGACGGGGCACTGGTGATGCTGGGTATCAAGATGAGGAGCAATGCCACAATCCTTGATATACCTTTCAAGGAGTTGTCGCGCGACATTCCGTACCACATTGTGGCCATACAACGTGGGGACGAGACGATAATACCGCGAGGCAACGATGTGATAAAAGCCGAGGATCTTGTCTGCTTCATGACAACGCGTGACCAGATACCGTACATCCGCAGCATTTGTGGAAAGGAGGAGTTTACCGAGGTAAAGAGCATAATAATGATGGGAGGCAGCCGCATTGCGGTACGTACGACCAGGCTCATTCCGGACAGTATAAGCATAAAAATAATAGAGAGTGATCTTAAACGCTGTCACAAACTGCTCGAACTGGTCGATGAGAGGGTGATGATAATCAATGGGGACGCACGTGACCCCGAGTTGCTGCGCAGCGAAGGCATTGACAATACCGATGCCTTCATCGCTCTCAGCGACAACTCCGAGTCGAACATACTTGCCTGCGTGGCTGCAAAGCGCGCGGGTGTGTACCGTACAGTTTCCGAGGTGGAGAATATCGACTATATTTCCATGGCCGAGAGCATGGATATAGGTTCTGTCATCAATAAGAAGAAACTAGCTGCAAGTACAATATTCCAAATGATGCTGAAGACCGACGTGCTCAGTGTCAAGTGCCTTACCTTCATTCAGGCAGTCGTTGCCGAATTCCCGGTCAACGAGAATACATACATAACAAAGAAGCCGGTAAAGGATCTTGGTTTGCCCGGCGGTGCCAACATTGGCGGGCTCATACGTAACGGCGAGGGGATGCACGTGACCGGTAACACCATGATACAGCCTGGTGACCATGTCGTGGTCTTCTGCCGTGAGCATGTACTAAAGAAGTTGGAGAAATTTTTCAGGTAATGTTTCATCCGAAGATAGTTTTCCGTATAATAGGCCTTCTGTTGTTCATTGAGGCGCTTTTTATGCTCTGCAGCGTTGCGGTGGCGTTGTATTATGATGAACATATAGTGCGCCAACTGTTGGCTTCTGTCGGTTCCATGGTAGGTGCCGGCACCTTGCTTACATACATATGCTACGGTACCGACCGAAATATTTCGCGTAAGGATGGATATATAGTGGTAACACTCTGCTGGGTTGTGTTCTCTCTATTCGGGACATTGCCGTATGTGCTTACAGGGTATATCCCCGATTTTACCGATGCTTTCTTCGAAACCATGTCGGGCTTTACCACAACCGGTGCTACAATTCTCGAAGATATAGAGGCTTTGCCCAAATCATTGCTTTTCTGGCGAATGATGACTCATTGGGTAGGAGGTTTGGGAATAGTATTCTTTACTGTAGCTGTGTTCCCTATTTTTGGTCTCAGTGACATACATCTGTTTGCCGCAGAGTCGGGGCCCATGCGTGCCAAGCTCCATCCGCGAATATCGGTGACGGCACGCTGGATATTGACAATCTATGTCGGTCTGACGGTCATAGCTGCCATTTCCATGTATTTTGCAGGAATGGGATGGTACGATGCCGTGTGCCATGCGATGTCAACAATTGCTACAGGTGGCTTCTCTACAAAGCAGGCCAGCCTTGCGGCCTTCGGTTCGCCGGCTGTTGAATATGTGACAACGTTCTTCATGTTTCTGGGCGGAACAAACCTGTCTTTGCTGTATTTGTTCCTTTTCAAGGCGCGTCCTCGCGAACTTGTACGTGATATGGAGTTCCGTACATATCTTGTAATAGTCGTTGCATTCTCAGTTATTATTGCCGCTGGCTTGTATGGCACGGCTTCCATGGGAGTTGAGGAGGCTTTCAGAACATCTCTGTTCCAGGTAGTGTCGGTGCAGACAACGACTGGTTTCGCCTCGGCCAACTATGCAGCCTGGGTGCCATTGCTGTGGCTGATGCTCTGTGCCCTGATGTTTTTCGGAGCATGTTCGGGATCGACATCGGGAGCTATGAAATGTTCCCGTATATCAATCCTCTTCAGGGTCATGATAAACGAGTTCAAGCGAATGGTGCATCCAAACGCAGTCATACCGGTGCGTATGGGCGGAAAGATTGTGCCTACAACGGTACAGTCTGCAATCCTGGCATATACCGTCATCTATATCTTCATACTTATTGTGGGGCTGTTCGTGAACATGGGCTTCGGGCTCGACTTCCTCGATGCCTTCGGCCTGTCGGTCTCTTCTGTCGGCAATGTGGGCCCGGCATTGGGGCATTATGGTCCAATGGATACAATGGCACCGTTGCCTGATATGCTCAAATGGTTCAGTGCATTCCAGATGCTTGTAGGGCGTCTTGAGTTCTTTGCGGTACTGCTTCTATTTACACCGATGTTCTGGAAGAGGAACTGACGCTGCTCATCCCGCTTGCTGTTTGCTGTCGAGTGATGCAAGCAGTCTTTCTATGTCATTCTTCAGTCTCTTGTACGGGGTGGCTTCCTTATAGTTGGTGTTCTTGTTGAGCATGAGCGCGACATCGCACTGGCTGTGACGGTACGATGCCAGTTCGTTGTTGTATTGCTGGCGGTGGTAGGCAAGCCGCTGTATCTCCTCTTCGCGCTTGTTGCGCAGGTAACGGCATACGGGCACGAGCATGCGGAGCACCACGTTGTTCATCATGTGGTGTCCCTGTATGTAGAAATATGTCTCTTCGGGCAGTATGCCAAGGCTGTCGAACTCAGCCTTCAGCCTGGTATGCTCTTCTGCCATTTCGGGGAACTTTTTCTCCAGCAGAGCTATGTTGTGTTCCACACGCTTGCTTAACTGCTGCAGCGAGTATGCGGGGTTCGCTATGGTGAATGATGACAGGCGTACTATCTCGCAGAACTTAAGCATGCTCATGCTCTTTGTGTCCTGTTTGCGGTACAGCAGTATGTTCCATACGAACAGCGGGTAACATATCTGTGAGTAGAGCTTCATAAAGTTTACGAAATCCATTACATTGCTGTCGTTAAGTGTGCTCAGGACGCACACTTGTTTGAGGCTGTCGGCATAGCATTTTAGGTTCTCGATGGCGTAGGCGTAAGTGTGGAGAATATACCTGTTCCCTATCATCTGTCTCGACGTGCTTGTGGCACCCTGCAGCAGGTAATCGTAGTCGCTGTCCACGCATGCAATCATGTTGCTTCCGTATGCTTTTCCAAGCATGTTCATCATGGCCTGCTTCTTGCCTTTCGTGAGGCTTGAGCGTGCAGGAAGCATCACCTCAAAATGGTATTTCCCGTTTTCGTATTCATCAAAGACCGAACGCCAAAACGAAATGTCATCGTAGCTCTCCACATATGCCACGATGCGGTGCTTCGCTCTTTTCGGGCGTAATGAATTGGCTGCCTCGATGAATGCCGAATTCAGGTAATCGGTCAGTTTTTTCATGTCGCGTTCACTTTGTGATGTCCTCAATTTCTGTTATGGCATCCATCCAGCCGTCCATGACGATAGCCGGAGAGTGGGTACACAGTATAATCTGTATGTTGGGGTTTATTGTGCGTACCAGGGTTATGAGGCGTTGCTGCCATTCTATGTGCAGCGAAATTTCCGGTTCGTCCATGAGCATTACGCCAGGATGGTTCTCCTGTACAAGGGCGGTGAGAAGTATTACCAGCATCTGCTTCTCGCCCGACGAGAGCATGTATGGAGCTATCGTCTCGCCATACTGGCTGAACAGGATTTCGTTGCTGTCGCGTACAATTGTCTTTGCCGTGGGGGCGAACAACTCGTCTATGAGGTCCTGAAACTGCTTCTTGGGTTTGCTTAGCTCAGTCGCAAGACGCTGTTCTTCGGGCCTGCCCGATGTAAGCAGCGATATTATGCGGTTGCCCACGTTTACCTGGTAGTTGAGGTAGCGGCGCTGCAGGTTGTAGAGTTGCCAGTCAAGTTCGGTGCGGATTTCAGCTCCCGATACCTTTTCCAGCATCTCGCTTGTCATTAGGGGACGGTCGATGCTGCTTATGACATCGAAATTTATGCTTGTGGCATCCTCCGGGTAGAAGTTGACCTTTACACCATCCTCGGGGTTGCTCGTGAGTCTCCCCTCGCGCATTATCTTCAGGTGCTTTGCCGAACGGTTTATGATGGTGCTTTTGCCCACGCCGTTGCTTCCACTGAGGATATTCACGTCAGGCCGTAGTTCCCAATATACATGCTTCCTGTTGCTCCATAGGGAGTCGATCTCAATACTCCTTATATATTGCGCCATTTTCTCCATACTGCTCGAATTGAATAGATTCGCGATTACTGCAAATATAGGATAAACTTTTAGAAAACACGAAGCCTCGCGATGTTTTTAGTATGAAAGCATGCATGCTTCTCCCTAGAGCATGTCAAGGTTTAAAATAACTAAAAAATGTGCTGCATCCCATTGTTGGCAGATAATTGTTCTTATCTTCGCGATAGGTAAGGGCACCCGCGACAAGTGTGCCCGCAAGTACATGTAATTCGTCAAGATTATGCTACACATCTATTGCATCAATAACGGTGAGACAAGGGATTTCCCAAGGGGGGTAACACTTAAGGAAATATACGACGGCTTCGGGCTTGACATGCCCCATGGTGTCTTGGCCGCCAGGGTGAACAACGTCACAGAGGGACTGGCGCTGCGCCTGTACCGTCATAAGGATGTCGAGTTCATCGACATAACCTCCGACGACGGCATGCGCATGTATGTGCGCTCGCTTACTTTCATCTTCATGAAGGCCATGAACGAGATGTTTCCCGGCAAGGTGGTGCGTTTCGAGAATGCGATATCAAAAGGCTATTATTGTAGAATGGAGCACCCTGTCGATGACGGACAGGTTGCAACGTTGCGTTCAAGGATGAGGGAAATAGTGGCCAGCGATATCCCGTTCAAGCGCGTCGAGTGCCATACCCAGGATGCGATTGAGGTATTCCGTAGTATGGGACGTCACGACAAGGTGCAGTTGCTCGAGACTTACGATCACCTCTATACCAGCTATTACGAGCTCGACGGTTATGTCGACAGCTACTATAATGGATTGGTGCCGAGTACCGGGTACATAAGCCTGTTCGAGGTCGAGAGGTTTGCCGACGGAGTGCTCCTGCGCGTTCCAAGCAAAGACTCTCCGGGTGAACTGGAGGACAAGGTTCCGCAGGAAAAGCTACAGGACCTCTTCGAGGAGCGTCTGCAGTGGCATCAGAAGATGGGGGTTGAGACCATAGGTGATTTCAACAAGGGAGTGCGTGCCGGGTTCGGGATAGACCTGGTGAATGTTTCCGAAGTGTTGCAGGAACGACGCCTTTCCCAGATTGCCGACATGGTACAGGAGCGTGGTGCACGTGTAGTGCTAATTGCGGGTCCCTCGTCATCGGGCAAGACTACATTCAGCAAGCGTATCAGCGTGCAACTGATTGCTTGTGGGCTCAAACCATATGCTATTTCACTTGATGACTTTTTTGTGAACCGTACGCATACCCCGCGAAAGGCCGATGGTGACTATGATTTTGAATCGATACATTCGATAGACCTTCCGTACTTCAACGAGTCGCTGACACGCATCCTTGCGGGCGAGGAGGTAGAGTTGCCCTATTACAACTTTGTGAAGGGTGAACGTGAATACAAGGGTAACCGGCTTAAACTCGACCCTCATATGGTGCTTGTTATTGAGGGTACGCATGCACTCAACCCGATGCTTACCTCTCAGATAGACGACAAGGAGAAGTTCCGCATATATGTGTCGGCACTGACATCGATAAAGCTCGACTACCATAACTACATATCGACCTCGGACAACCGTCTGTTGCGTCGTATGCTGCGTGACTACAAATACCGCGGTTATTCGGCCATTGAGACTATAAGGCGCTGGCCCGATGTGCGCAAGGGTGAGGAAGAGTGGATATTCCCGTATCAGGAGAATGCCGATGTGATGTTCAATTCGTCACTGTTCTATGAACTGGCTGTCTTCAAGGCGCAGGCCGAGCCGCTTTTGCGCTCGGTACCCGAGAATATCAGGGAGTATTCCGAGGCCCAAAGGCTTTTGCGTTTCCTGGATTATATTGTACCTTTGCAGGATAATGAACTGCCCCCAACTTCCGTGGTGAGGGAGTTCCTGGGCGGGAGCAGCTTTAAATATTGAATTCGTCAATGGCAAAGAATACACAGACACATATACAGGAACAGGTTCTTGTACAGACCCTCTCACCGCAACAATTGCTTGCAGTGCAGTTGCTTGAGATGACAACGGTAGAGATTGAGGATCGTGTCCGAAGCGAACTCATGGACAATCCGGCGCTCGAGCCTGTCGGGCAGGAGTGTGATGATGACGACAATGAGGAAAAGTCCGACCCTATATCTGCCCTTATTGCGGACTATGACGATGATTACAGCGGTAATGAGGAGATACAACCTTCGGCAGGCAGTGTATATGGCTACGAGAATTCTGTCAGCGATACGCTCTCCTTCGGCGATACGCTCGTCGAGCAGTTGGGGGAGTGTGAGATGACTCCAACGGAACGTTCTATCGGTGAATATCTGATAGGCTCTCTTGATGAAGACGGCCTTCTACGGAAACCGCTTGATGAGATTGGGGATGAACTGCTCATTTATGGAGGTCTTGATGTGGGGCAGGAGCAGCTTCTCTCCGTTCTTGCCAAGATACAGGCCTTCGAACCTGCCGGAATTGCGGCACGCGACCTTCGTGAGTGTCTGCTTCTACAATTGGAACGCAAGGCTGCGGAGAAGGACGTTTCCCTTCACATGAGAATACTTTCCGACCATTACGATGATTTTGCAGGTAAACGCTGGGAGGCTTTGGCCGACAGAATGGGCGTGACTAAGGAGGAGTGCCGCGATGCCATTGCGGACATCGTACGCCTCAATCCGCGTCCGGGAGCTTCACTCTCCGAGAGTATAGGGTTCAGCCGTCAGCAGATCACTCCCGACTTTATACTGGAGGTGGACGATGAGGATGTTGTCGTGTCGTTGAATAATGCACACCTTCCTTCGCTCAAGGTAAATGACAGCTATGTGACGATGCTTGAGGAACAGGCCAGTGGTGAGAACCAGGAACAGAAGGTCGCTGCATTGTTTCTTAAGCAGAAGATTGATGCTGCAAAAGGCTTCATAAGTGCAGTGCAACAGCGCGCCCAAACAATGCTCTCCACAATGCGTGCGATTGCAGCGAAGCAGAAGGAGTTCTTCCTGAGCGGTGGTGACGAGTCCTGCTTGAAACCGATGATTCTTGAAGATATTGCCAAGGTGACTGGCTATGACATATCCACGATATCGCGTGTAGGCAACAGCAAATATGTTCAGGTGCCGTGGGGCGTATATCAGTTGAAGTACTTCTTCAGCGACGGTGTCGTCAAGGAGGACGGTACCGAACAGTCTGTATATGAACTATTCCGTGTCATAAGGGATATCGTTGATAACGAGGACAAGAGCAATCCGCTTACCGACCAGGCCTTGCAGGAGGAGCTTGCAGCCCAAGGGTATAATGTGGCCCGCCGCACGGTGGCCAAGTACCGTGAACAGCTTGGCATTCCTGTGGCAAGAATGCGTAAGGACTAATTGAAACTCTAGATATGTTTATGAGACGTTCCGTTGTTTTGGTATGCCTTCTGCTTGCTGTGCTTGTGCAGGCGGTGGCGCAGGATGCCTTTCCGAAGGTTATAGAGTGTGAAATGCAGAGCAGCATACTAGGCTGCACGAAGAAATACTGTGTCTATCTGCCGGCCGGCTATGGTGACGGGAATAGAAAGTTTCCTGTACTATACCTCCTGCATGGTCTGACCGACACCCACACGGCTTGGCGCGACAAGGGGCGGATGGCCGATATCGCCACATCTGTATTCAATGAAGGCAAGGCGCAGGAGATGGTGATAGTAATGCCTGATGCCGGTACCACGTACGACGGCTATTTCAACATCGGGGATTGGCGCTACGAGGACTTCTTCTTCCAAGAGTTCATACCCCATATCGAGGGTAAGTACCGCATAAACGCCGACAGGCAGCACCGTGCCATCGCAGGGCTTTCCATGGGTGGTGGCGGAACTACAGGTTATGCAATACGCCATAGCGGAATGTTCTCGAGTGCATATGCCATGAGCGCGCTTATGGGAATGGTCGAGAACAGCTGGATAAGCCTCAATGCCGATGACCGTAGGACAGCTTTCGTGCGCAGTGTTATTGAAAACAACAATATTGAAATCATTAGGAACGCAACAGACGGGCAGTGCAAGGAGATTGCCACGGTGCGCTGGTTTATAGATGTTGGTGATGACGATTTCCTCTTTACCAACAACATGGACTTTGTAAGGGTCATGCGTGAAAGGCGTATTCCTTACCAGTTGAGGGTGCGTGACGGTGGCCACTCCTGGCAATATTGGCAGGAGGCATTGCGTATGGCCCTGCCTTTTGTGTCGGAAGGATTCGGTACAAAATGACCGCGCTCTTTTAAAACTGCATATCCTTTGTCTTTTACGAAAAATAACCTTAAATTTGCGCTAATACGCCCGGTTGTGGTCTTGTACCCGTCTGTGACGTGATGTTGGTTAAAAAAATGATGATATATGTCAAAACCGCATGTGACAATCGAAGAGGTCAAGGAAGACCTCAGATACCTGCGTCTGCTTGCCCGTGATTTCCCGACGGTGTCAAGTGTCTCTACAGAGATTATAAATCTTGAGGCGATACTGCAGCTGCCGAAACCCACGGAGCATTTTCTTGCCGACCTTCATGGTGAACATGAGGCATTCCAGCACATTCTGCGCAATGCCTCGGGCAATATAAAGCGCAAGGTGAATGAACTTTTTAAGGATACCATAACAGAGGAAGAGAAGAGAGATCTCTGTACTCTCATCTATTACCCCGAGGAGAAACTCAAGCTGGTGCGCCAGTCAGGAACTGATCTGCAGGAGTACTACATTGTGTCGTTGAACCGCCTTATAGTGGTATGTCGTGACGTATCTTCTAAATATACGCGTTCAAAGGTGCGCAAGAGTCTCCCCGAGGAGTATGCATATATCATAGAAGAGCTGATGCACGAGGCGAATGATTTCCGCAACAAACAGGCCTATTTCAGCGCTATTATAAATACAATCATAGGAACCGGACGTGCCGACCACTTCATTACGGCACTCTGTTACCTTATACAGCGTCTTGTAATCGACCGTCTGCATATCTTGGGTGACATATTCGACAGGGGACCCGGTGCGCATCATATAATGGATGCGCTTTGCGAGTACCATCACCTTGACATAACCTGGGGAAACCACGATGTGCTGTGGATGGGTGCAGCGGCAGGCAATACCTGTTGTATCGCGAGCGTGCTGCGTCTCTCCCTGCGCGATGCCAACATGACTACGCTCGAGGACGGCTATGCCATAAACATGGTTCCGTTGGCTACGTTCGCCATGGAGCAGTATGCCGATGATCCGTGTGAAATATACCAGCCGCGTGTCGATGAGGAACGTACCAATTTCAACGACAAGGATGTCCGCCTGATAGCCCAGATGCACAAGGCAATCTCTGTAATCGAGTTCAAACTGTCGGGACAGATAGCGATGGCACATCCCGAGTGGGGCATGATGGACCGTTGTCTTATGGAGTTCATTGATAAGGAACGTGGCATCATAACCATTGACGGCAAGGAGTACGAGATGAAGGACAAACTGTGGCCGACCCTCGACCCTGCCAATCCCTATGCGCTTACTCCCGAGGAACAGGATGTCATAGAACGTCTGCGCCATTCTTTCGTGCGCAGCGAGCGCTTGCAGAGCCATGTGAATTGCCTGCTCATGCGTGGCGGAATGTATGTGATATACAATTCGAACCTCATGTTCCATGCAGCAGTACCCATAAACGAGGACGGCTCCATGCGCGAGGTGGTGTTCGACGGAGTGCCGGTCAAGGGCAAGGAACTTCTGAAGAAGGTCGAGCGCATGGCGCGTATGGCTTTCGACAACGATGTGGAACCCGATGTCCGTAACAGGTATGCCGACTTCTTCTGGTATCTGTGGTGCGGTCCTGAATCACCGCTCTTCGGCAAGGCGCGAATGGCAACATTCGAACGCTACCTGCTCGATGACAAGGAGGTGCAGAAGGAACCGAAGGGCTGGTATTACATACTGCGTGACAATCCCGAGGTCTGCGATCGCATACTCGACGAGTTCGGTGTCAAAGGGAACCATCGCCACATAATAAACGGTCACGTGCCGGTACGTGTGTTCAAGGGTGAGACCCCGATAAAGGCCGATGGCCGTCTGATGGTGATTGACGGCGGTTTCTCTAAAATTTATCATAACCGCACCGGCATTGCCGGGTATACACTCGTCTACCATAGCCGCGGTTTCGAACTTGTACAGCTCACCCCCTTCACCTCGACAGAAGAGGCTGTGCTGAACGGTACCGATATCCATGGAACTATAAATATCGTGGAGATGGTGGGCGAGCGCGAAAAGGTGCGCGATACCGATATAGGTCGCGGCATCATGGTCAAGATTGCCGATCTTGAACGTCTTCTTTATGCCTACCGCAAGGGCGTTATAAAGGAAAGACCCTGACATGCGACCATTACATCAACAACAGAAATCCAAGTAATTAAAAATATGAAAGCAATTGTAAGCGTAATAATGGGAAGTACTTCCGATCTTCCCGTGATGAAAAAGGCAACCGATTTCCTCAATGAAATGAAAGTGCCCTTTGAAGTTAATGCCCTCTCGGCACACCGTACTCCCGAGGCTGTTGAGGCTTTCTCCAAGGGTGCAAAGGAGCGTGGTGTCAAGATTATAATAGCAGCTGCCGGTATGGCGGCGCACTTGCCCGGTGTAATCGCGGCAAGTACGACATTACCGGTGATAGGAGTGCCCATCAACAGTACTCTCGACGGTATGGATGCCCTGTTGGCCATAGTGCAGATGCCTCCGGGCATTCCGGTTGCGACGGTTGGAGTGAACGCGTCACTCAATGCTGCCATCCTTGCAGTAGAGATGCTTTCGCTCGCTGATATTGAATTGGCAGGGCGTCTGGCTGCTTATAAGGAAAATCTAAAGAAGAAAATAGAAAAGGCCAATGAGGACCTGAAGGAACTCCAGTATGAATTCAAGACAAACTGATATGAATCTTTTCAATTACTCGCGCCGCAATACTGTAGAGGTGAATGTGGGCGGAGTGACAATAGGATGCACCAATCCTGTACGTGTTCAGTCCATGACAAATACAAGCACCATGGATACCGACGGGAGTGTGGAACAGGTACTGCGTATTGTCGCGAAGGGAGGTGAACTTGTCCGCCTAACGACGCAGGGAAACCGTGAGGCTGTCAATATGGGCTGTATCAAGGAACAGCTCAAAGCCCGTGGTTGCAGTGTGCCTCTTGTGGCCGATGTGCACTTCAATGCGGCCGTGGCCGATACTGCTGCCCGGTATGCCGACAAGGTGCGTGTGAATCCGGGTAACTATGTAGACCCTGCACGTACGTTCAAACAGCTTGAATATACCGATGCCGAGTATGCCGATGAACTCAAACGCCTGCGTGAGCGTTTTGTCGCGTTTCTCGATATATGCAAGGCCGAGGGTCGTGCCGTACGTGTCGGAGTGAACCATGGTTCGCTCAGTGACCGCATAATGAGCCGTTATGGCGATACCCCGTCGGGCGTGGTAGAGTCCTGTATGGAGTTCCTGCGCATATGCCGTGACGAGAATTTCGACAATGTTGTCGTATCGATAAAGACCAGCAACACATCAATGATGGTTACTACTGTACGCCGTCTTGTGCGTGTGATGGCAGAGGAGGGTATCTGCTATCCTCTTCATCTTGGAGTGACCGAGGCTGGCGATGCCGAGGATGGGCGCATAAAAAGTGCCGTGGGCATAGGCGCGCTGCTTGCAGACGGAATTGGTGATACGGTACGCGTTTCGCTTGCCGAGGCTCCGGAGAATGAGATTCCCGTAGCAAAGGAACTGGTTGAATATGTAGCCATGCGTGATGCTGCCCCGTTCATAGAAGGTGTTGCTGCAGCAGGTTTCAATTACGAGGAGCCGGTACGTCGCAGAAGTTGTGCATGCGGTATTGTAGGCGGTGACAATGTGCCTGTTGTTGTCGGTGGAGAAGTGGATGACAAGGATATTGCTCCTGACTTCGTGGCCGACCGGTTGTCTGCCGTTGCTCCGGACAATGCCAAGGATGGTGACTTCGTCGCGGTTACGTATGATGATCTTACTGCTGTGAATATCGAAAAACTCAGGCTGCTGAAGGATATTGTGCTCGTTGCATCATCATGTCATGTGAATCCTGTGGGTGAACTTCGCGCGCTGGTACATAAACTTGTAATCGAGGGCGTAGAAGCTCCTGTTATCGTGCGCCGTGCATATGATGAGGCGACGGTGGAAACTCTCCGCATAAAGGCCGCTGCCGATTTGGGTGTCTTGCTCATCGACGGCCTTGTCGACGGTCTCTGGCTCGAGAACCCTTCAAGCACAGCGGCAGAACTAAACTCTATAATGTTCGGCATTCTGCAGGCTACACGTGCAAGGATAAGCAAGACTGAGTATATAGCATGTCCCGGATGCGGCCGTACCATGTACGACCTGCAGGGGACACTGGCACGCATAAAGGCCGCAACCGGCCATTTGAAAGGCCTCAAGATAGGTGTAATGGGTTGTATAGTGAACGGGCCCGGCGAGATGGCCGATGCCGATTATGGCTATGTGGGTGCGGCACGTGGAAAGGTTTCCCTCTATCGCCGCAAGGAGTGTGTGGAGAAGAATATACCCGAGGATGAGGCTATAGAACGCCTGTTGCAGCTTATAGAGAACGACAGGAAATGATATCGGGTGAAATGGCTGGTTTTACCGGTTACCAGCCTGAATAAATAGTCAGTCCGGACAAGGGATCCCTTGTCCGGACTGATTTCAGTTATCTGTAATCCTTCAGCAACTTCTGCAATTGCTGCCGAGTGAAGAATATCCTGCTTTTTACTGTTCCCAAGGGCAGTCCCAGCCGCTCGGCTATTTCGCGGTACTTGAATCCGGAAATGTGCATCAGGAACGGTATGCGGTAGTCGCGTGGAAGGCTATGCACGACGCGGTATATTTCCTTGCTGTCGTAGTTGTTTTCGGTAGAGTAGTCCTCGAACTCCCGTGGCTGGTTTATATGGAAAAGATTGTCCGTGTGGTCTACGAAGGTTTGGTCACGTACCTCCTTGCGGTAGTTGTTTATGAAAATATTCCGCATGATGGTATATACCCACCCTTTGAAATTGGTGTCCGGTGTATACTTGTCCATGTTGGCAAGGGCCTTCAGGGACGTCTCCTGCAATAAATCATTCGCCTCTTCCTTGTCTGCTGTCAGTTTGTAGGCGAAGCGTTGCAGCTCCTGCTGTACCTCAAGCAGATCTCTCCTAAACTTTGCAGTATCCACTTCTGTTTGTTTTTGTTGTTATAACCTTTGGGGCATGAATATATAACAAAAGAGGTTACTGTTTTGTTTGCTTCATGTTAATTCAATGATGCCGGCCAAAGAATATTCAGGCCGGCATCATCTTTGCTATGGTAAGTGCATGTCAGATATTTGCTATGCGCATGATGTCTGCGAATACGCCTGCAGCGGTCACGCTTGCCCCGGCACCATATCCCTGTATGAGCATGGGGTACTCCTTGTAACGCTCGGTAGTGAGCAGGATGATGTTGTTGCTGCCCTCGAGATGGTAGAAGGGGTGTCTCTCATTCACCTTGCACAGCGAAACGCTTCCCTTGCCGTTTTCGTATCTGGCGATGAATCGCCAGTGTTTCTTCTCAGCCACAAGTTGTTTGCGCTCGCTCTCGAACTGTGCATCGAGCTGTGGCAACTTGGCCCAAAAGTTTTCGAGTGTACCGTCGAAAAGTTCCTGCGGTATGAACAGGTTTGTCTCTACATCGCTCTGCTCAATAGTATATCCGGCTTCGCGCGCCAGTATTACGAGTTTTCTTATCACATCCTTGCCGCTAAGGTCAATGCGCGGGTCAGGTTCGCTGTATCCCTTCTCCTGCGCCAGCCTTACAGTTTCGCTCAACGGTATGTCATTGCTCAATACGTTGAATATGAAATTTAGCGTTCCGCTCAACACGGCTTCTATCTTGAGAATCTTGTCGCCGCTGTTGATAAGGTCATTTATGGTGTTGATGATTGGCAGTCCGGCACCGACGTTGGTTTCGAACAGGTATTTTATGTTGCGCTGGCGTGCAATATGTTTCAGTCTGCTGTATGTGGCATAGTCGCCCGATGCGGCAATCTTGTTTGCCGCTACTACGTTTATGTTGCGTGATAGCAGGTCATCATATATCGATGCAACCTCGCCGTTTGCCGTGCAGTCGACAAAGACCGGGTTGAATATGTTCATGCCGATAATGTCGTCGCGCAGTTTCGATATGTTGCTCTCCTTGCTTTCCATGAGTGCTGCACGGTAGTTGGTGAGGTCGAGCCCCTCGCGGTCGAATATCGCGTGGCGGCTGTTGGCTATTCCCACAACATTGAGCTTTAGCGAATGCTCCTTCTTGAGTTTCTCTTGCTGGGATGCAATCTGCTCGATGAGGCTGCTGCCTACAGTGCCGATACCGCAAATGAAAAGATTCAGCACCTTGTATTCCGACAGGAAGAATGAGTCGTGTATCACATTCAGTGTCTTGCGCAGGAATTCCGCTTCAATCACGAACGAGATGTTTGTCTCCTGTCCGCCTTGTGCGCATGATATTACATTGATACCGTTGCGTCCTAGTGTCTGGAACAGTTTTCCTATGATACCGGCATTGTGGCGCATGTTTTCGCCTACGATGGCTACGGTAGAGAGGTCGCCGGTTGCCCTCACATTCTCCATGAGGCCCATTGATATCTCCTTCTCGAACTCCTTGTTGAGAACCTCGCATGCCTTTGCCGAGTCGGCATGGCGCAGACCGAGCGAGGTGCTGTTTTCGGACGATGCCTGTGCTACGAGGAATACGCTTATGTCGGCATTCGCGAGGGCACGGAATATACGGTGGTTGACGCCTACGACACCTACCATGCCTAGTCCCTGTACTGTGAGCAAGTCGGTATCGTTGATGCTGGATATACCCTTGATTAGCCTGCCCTCATCCTCGCTGTGTGCATCGATGACAGTGCCTTCACCATCGGGGTTGAAGGTATTCTTTATCCTTATGGGTATGTTTGCCTTGAATACGGGATAGATGGTAGGGGGGTAGACAACCTTTGCTCCAAAGTTGCATAGCTCCGTGGCTTCGACATAGCTCAGGTGTCTTATTGTATATGCGTTGTTTATTACGCGCGGGTCGGCTGTCATGAACCCGTCAACGTCGGTCCATATCTCCAGACAGTCGGCATTCAGCGTGGCGGCTATTATAGCAGCTGTGTAGTCGCTTCCGCCGCGTCCCAGGTTGGTTATCTCCTCGCTTTCCTTGTCCTGTGCAATGAAGCCCGGGACGACGATTATGCGGTCATCCCTGCTGTCGAAGCGGGCGTGTATGAGTCTTTCTGTCTCATCACTTGCAAGTATGTACTTGTTGTGCTTGAATTCTGTCTTTATGAAATTGCGTGCGTTGAAGCGCACTGCACCGTCGATGAGTGCCGTTACGATGCGGCTCGAAATTCTTTCGCCGTAGCTCACAATGGTGGCTTCGCTCTTCGGGGTCATGTTGTTGATGAGCGCAAGTCCCTGGTATATGTTGTCGAGCTCGTTGAGTAGCATGTCCACTTCCTCAAGCAATGTGCTGCGTCTCTTGTCGCATGTGATTGTTGCGTTTATGAGGTCGTGATGGCGTGCGACTATTTCTTGAAACTCCTTGTTGAAGGCTTTGTCTCCGTTGACAGCGAGCTGGGATGTCTTTATGAGTTTGTCTGTTATACCGCCCAGAGCCGATACCACGACAATGACATTCTCATTTTCCGCAGCCTTCTCTACAATGTTTTTAAGGTTCAGTATACTGTTGACGGAACCTACAGACGTTCCGCCGAATTTCATTACTTTCATTAGTTGTCGTTGATGTTATGTTATTTGCAGATTGCAAATTTATCAAAATTACATAACAAGCCGCTCAAAATTTTATGAAAATATCTTAAGTGGCTATATAGTCGCATCTCTTTGGAATTGTGTGTCTAAGAGTGCGTGTCAAGGTGCTACCCGATATCGGGAAGTTCTATCAAGGTTATGTCCAATGGTATGCTATGCGCCTTTGCACGGTTGTGTGCCGGGATATAATTCCAGGCAATCTCATAGTCGAGGCGGCTTGTGAAACACTTTCTTATGACAGTCAGGCTTCTGTGGAGCTGGTTTTCGGTAGGGTTGGTCACCCTCTTGAATATACGTTCGGTTACGCTCGGGTTCTTACGACCAGATACAGTACGGTAGATGCTTCTGAGTTCTTCCTCATACATATGTATGTCTTTGAGCACAATTCCTTCGGGATGGCGCAGAAACAATATGTATATGGCTTTGGGAAGTGGCTCGAGCTCTATTCTTATTTGTGGATATAGCGGTAATGATATGTTGAACTTACTGTCGAAATGTAAAGGGCTTATCGGTGTGCTGTATCCCTCGTATATGCTGTCGGCAAGCAGGTTGTCACTCACGCTCCAGGTACAGTTCCATTGTTCCTTTCCTTCGGCTGCTTCAATATCGGGGAGTTCGTAGCGGAACTGGCTCAGATGAAGGTGCTTTGAGTAGGAATAGGAAAAACCGGGCCGGTCGGTTCCTTTGCTTTCCTTGTCTTTAGCCATGAAAAATGGACCGGCTACACCTTTATAGGCGTTCGATGTCTTGCTGTATATTCTCATAAACAAAGCGAATTTATGAATAATTGTTGGAATAAAAAAGCAGATAATAGTTATCTTTGTCTTTTCGGAATAATAACGGTATTTATTGATATATTTTTATGGAAAATAGAAAACATTCATTCAAGGAATGGCTCATAGCTACACGTCCATGGTCATTCCCGGCATCGTCGATGCCGGTGTTGGTGACATTGGCCTATCTTAACTGGTGTGGCTACGCCATTGACTGGTTGGCGGGTGTTTGGGCACTGCTGAACATTGTGATATTTCACGCGGCGGCGAACACATGGAGTGACTATTTTGACTACAAGCGTGGTGTTGACCGCGAGGATGCCATTGGTGGCATGTCTATTGTGAGTGGTGAGTTTCAGGCTGTTGAGATTAAGAGACTTGCGGCCTGTCTGCTCTCTGTTGCTGTTGCGGTTGGCGTTAACCTGATGTACTACGCGGGCTTGCCGGTGCTTTACTTTGGTCTAGTGGGCTGTGTGCTCATTCTGCTCTATCCCTGGCTCAAGTATCACGCTTTGGGCGACTTGGATATATTCCTCACATACTCGGTGTTGCCAATTCTTGGTACATCGTTCGTGGCGACGGGCTATATGCACAAGGAGGTGCTGTGGCTTATGTTGCCCATTGGCCTCATTACCGTGGGTATTCTGCACGTGAACAATTCGCGTGATATTGAACAGGATAGCCGTGCGGGCATAAAGACTTTTGCAATGATCATTGGCAAGCGTGCGTCGGTTGTGTTCTATATTGTCGAGCTTATGTTGCCTTTCGTGGCCATTCTTGTTGCTGCCATCTGCGGTGCTATGCCTTGGTGGTCGCTGGCGGTTGTGGTGGCATTGAAACCAGCAGTAGACAACTGCCGTGCGATGTTGAAACTCCCCACCGAGGGTATGAAGGCGCTCATTGGCATTGATGAAAAGACTGCGATGTTGCAGCTGATGTTCAGCCTGTTGCTCTCAGTCTCACTATTTGTTGCAGCAATGTTATGATGCGTCGCCTCTCATTTACAATAGTGCTTGCGGCCGTGTTGTGGACTGTGATGTTCAGCCCATGGACGGCGCCGCACGTCAATTTCTGGTGGATGATGACGGGTTCTGCTTTCACTCTCTCGTTGCTTGCAAGCCTGTTTGCGCCGGGGTGGTGGAAGAGAATACGCATTACTCCAAAGGAGGTCGCATTGGGCGTGGCAATTGCAGTTGCGCTATGGGGTGTCTTCTGGGTTGGTGACAAGCTCTCGCAAATGATGTTCGACTTCGCGCGTCCACAAGTCGATACAATATACGGCATGAAGGATGGTGAGTCTCCATGGCTGCTTACGCTGCTGATGCTCTTCCTCATAGGTCCAGCCGAGGAAATTTATTGGCGTGGATATGTGCAGAAGAGCCTCTCTGCAAGGTGGAACCCGAATATCGGTTTTGTGGTCACTACACTCATATATGCACTGGTACATGCAGGCTCGTTCAATTTCATGCTTACCATGGCCGCATTGGTCGCCGGTGCCGCATGGGGTTGGCTGTACCGTTTCTTCCCGAATCATTTTGCAGCTATAATAATATCGCATGCTGTATGGGATGTGGCAGTATTCATCTGGTTCCCGATAATGTAGGGAGTGCTCCTGTTGGTTAAAAAAATAATAGAATGGCAAAAGAAAAGAGTGTGTTTCTCTGTAACGGTTGCGGTTATGAATCTCCCAAGTGGTCGGGCAAATGTCCGGCCTGTGGGGCTTGGAACAGTTTCGTTGAAAAGATTGTACGCAATACTCCGGTATCGCGTTCGGCGGTTCAGCCCGGTGACAGCATGCTGTCGCAGCCTGTTCTTATAGACAGCGTAGCTACGGATGCTTTGCCGCGCATAGATATGCGTGACGGCGAGCTGAACCGTGTGCTCGGCGGCGGACTTGTCCCGGGCTCGTTGGTGCTGCTCGGTGGTGAACCGGGAATAGGCAAATCGACACTTGTGTTACAGACTATACTGGGAATGCCCGACCGTAAGGTCCTTTATGTATCGGGCGAAGAGAGTGTGCAGCAGATAAAGTTGCGTGCCGACCGCATTCCCCACAAGGCCGGGAATTGTCATATAGTGTGCGAAACTTCGCTCGAGACGGTGTTCGTGCATATAAAGAATGTTGCTCCCGAACTGCTTGTCATAGACTCGATACAGACTATGTGCAGTGAGGCTGTCGATTCTTCGCCCGGGAGCATGTCCCAGGTACGTGAGTGTACAGCAATGCTCCTGAAGTTTGCAAAGGAGAACAACGTTCCTGTCATACTCATAGGTCACATAACAAAGGATGGAGCCATTGCCGGACCGAAGATCCTGGAACATATTGTCGACGTTGTGATACAGTTCGAGGGTGACCAACATTATCTCTACCGTGTCCTGCGTTCGATAAAGAACCGTTTCGGCAGTACAGCCGAACTCGGGATATACGAGATGCGCCGCGAAGGGTTGCGCCAGGTAACCAACCCGTCGGAACTTTTGCTCAGCGAACGCCACAAGGGTATGAGCGGTGTAGCCATAGCTTCGGCGATAGAGGGCGTAAGCCCGTTCCTCATAGAGGCTCAGGCACTTGTAAGTAGTGCGGCCTACGGCACTCCCCAACGCTCTGCGACCGGTTTCGACAGCCGCCGCATGAATATGCTTCTTGCGGTGCTTGAGAAAAGGGTCGGGTTCAAGCTTGCACAAAAGGATGTCTATCTCAATATCGCCGGTGGCTTGCGCGTGAATGACCCGGCCATTGACCTTTCGGTAATAAGTGCCATATTGTCAAGCAATATGGATGTTGAGATTGAACCCACAGTGTGCATGGCCGGTGAGGTGGGCTTGTCGGGGGAGATACGTCCCGTGAACCGCATCGAGCAGCGCATAGCCGAGGCTGCGAAACTCGGCTTCAGACAGATAATTATTCCAAGAAGCAATACAAAAGGGCTTGATATCTCCCGATTTGGCATAGAGGTGTTGCCGGTCAACAAGGTCGAGGAGGCCTTCCGTCTGCTCTTCGGGTAAACAGTATGTAGTGTTTCACGTTCCCGTTTTCACCTTTTACCTTTTAATTACAAGATGATACACGAATTCCAATTGAGGGTGCAACCGCACGAGGCTGCCAATGAGCAGTCGCTTAAGCGTTATATATCGCGCGACAAAGGGTTTGATGAACGTACCATTACTGCGGTGCGTGTCCTGCGCCGTAGCATAGATGCAAGGCAGCGTACCATATATGTCAACCTTATGGTACGTGTGTTTGTGAATGAACAGCCAACAATGGAGGAGTATGTAAGCCGCGAATATGGTAATGTCGAGGGCCGGCAGCCGGTCATTGTGGTAGGTGCTGGTCCTGCAGGGCTTTTTGCTGCACTTAAGCTCATAGAGAACGGCTTGCGTCCCATTGTGGTGGAGCGCGGCCGTGACGTTCGTACACGCAAGGTAGACCTTGCATCCATCTCGCGCACCCACAAGGTCAATCCCGAGTCGAACTACTGTTTCGGCGAGGGTGGTGCCGGTGCCTATTCCGACGGCAAGCTGTATACCCGCAGCAAAAAACGCGGAAGCGTAGAGGGGGTGCTCAACATCTTCTGCCAGCATGGCGCAAGCCCCACGATACTAGCAGATGCTCACCCTCATATCGGTACCGACAAACTGCCGCGTGTAATAGAGAATATCCGTAGCCGCATAATAGAGTGCGGTGGCGAGGTGCACTTCGGGACACGTATGGATGAACTGCTCATAAAGGATAACCGCATATGCGGCATACGTACCTGTAAGGGCGAGATTCTTGCACCGGCCGTTATCCTTGCTACAGGCCATTCGGCCAAGGATGTCTACCGTTGGCTGCATAGTAATAATGTGGCTCTCGAAGCAAAAGGATTCGCTGTAGGTGTCCGCCTTGAACACCCTTCGGAACTTATAGACCAGATACAGTACCACTCGCCCAAGGGCCGGGGAAAGTATCTTCCCGCAGCCGAATATAGCTTTACCACTCAAGTCGACGGCAGGGGCGTGTACAGTTTCTGCATGTGCCCGGGTGGTGTGGTCATACCTTCGGCTTCTGCAGCGAATGAACTGCTTGTCAACGGAATGTCACCATCGCACCGCGGAGGTGCATGGAGCAATTCGGGAATGGTGGTGCAGGTGAATCCCGAGGATGTGCTGTTGCCCGACATGCGGTTGGACTGCGAGGGTATAGAATCCGTACCCGATGACTCGCCGCTGCGTGTCATGAATTTCCAGGAACGTCTCGAGCGCCTTTGCTGGGTTATGGGAAACTGCCGTCAGACAGCTCCAGCTCAGCGTATGACCGACTTTGTGCGCGGAAAGTTGAGCTATGACCTTCCCCGCAGCTCCTATGCGCCCGGGCTTGTTTCATCCCCTCTGCACTTCTGGTTACCAAAGTTCGTCTCAACACGTCTGCAACGCGGTTTCGAGCATTTCGGGCGCAGTTCAAGGGGGTTCCTTACAAGCGAGGCTACAATGATAGGCGTAGAGACCCGTACATCATCACCGGTACGCATTGTGCGTGACAATGATACATTGCAGCATGTTGGTATCGCGGGTCTTTTCCCTTGTGGTGAGGGTGCCGGCTATGCAGGAGGAATAGTGTCAGCGGCAGTTGACGGCGAGCGTTGTGCCATTGCTGCAAAGGAGTATCTTGGGCTTTGAGCAGTCGGTATACATAAAAGAGGAACGGTGCCAATGACCGCTCCTCTTTTATGTATATTGCTATTGTTATTCTACAATCCAACTGCTCAGGATTTCGAGTTCCGTTTCGGGAACGATATTCAAACCCTTTACAGTAGCAGGAACAAGAATGCTTTCGCCCTGGCGCACAATAATACTGTTGCCGTCGCTGTCGGTTACGCTACCGTTTCCTTTCGTGCATATTAGAATCACGAAAGAGTCGAGCCCAGCAAGTTCCATGTTGTATGGTTTTGTGAGTTTGCAGAGCGATGTGGTGAAGTAGCGGCACGATACGAGCTGTGTCTGTGCGTCAGGTTGTGCATCGTAATAAGTGCGATAGTCGGGCAGTACTGTGTAGTCTATAGCAGCCTTGCTCATCTCGGTATGCAGCTCGCGCGGGTTGCCGTTGTCGTCGCAACGGTTGAAGTCGTATATGCGGTAGGTGATGTTCGAGGTCTGCTGAATCTCTGCAATGAAAGCACCGGCACCAATCGAGTGTATACGTCCGGCAGGGAGGAAGAATACATCGCCTGCATGTATGTCGTACTCCTGCAGCAGGTCAGTGATGGTGTTGTCGGCGATACTCTGCTCGTATTCATCAGGTGTTACGCTCTTTGCGAAGCCTGAGCGCAACCGTGATCCGGGGTCAGCATCGACAACATACCACATCTCGGTCTTGCCCTTAGACTGGTGACGCTCCCATGCTAGCTTGTCGTTGGGGTGTACCTGAATCGAGAGGTCCTGACGTGCATCGATGAACTTGATAAGCAACGGGAACTCCTTGCCGAAACGCTCGTAGTTGCTCTGTCCCAGCAGTGCTGCCTTGTCACGTGCAATGAGTTCGGGAAGGCTCATGCCCGCATCGGGCCCTTCCGCTACAATCGATTCATTCCCTTTTACTCCCGAAATCTCCCAGCTCTCGCCCACGGATGTCTTGTCCGATTCCAGACCTTTGTAGGGGATAAGCTTCTCGCCGCCCCAGAGCATCGACTTTAAAATTGGTTTGAATTTATACATGATTGAAACATATTTTGTTATTTTACTATAATCTCATCGGTGAACAGCCAGCCACGCTGAGGTCCGCATTCTGCGCGGTAGCGTACATAGCGTCCTTTTTCCTTGCCACTCCAGCCATAGTTCTTGAACGAGAGTCCTTCGTCTCTCACCACATTATGCTCTATTGTCGCAATATCCTTGAACATCACGCTGTCGCTTGACAAAGATATGGTAACCTTCGCCGGGAACCACACGTCCGGTATGCACATCTGCATGAAATCCGCCGAAACGGTGTTTATATCTTTCTCTTCACCAAGGTCAATGGTGACATCAACGCCGCCTTTTATGAACCCTTGCCACTTTTCGTCAAGATATGTCCATCCGCCATGTATTCCGTCAACGAGTGCTACTTCGCCACCGGCCTTGTAACGGTCGTTGAACGGTGCGTATGCACTGTATGTTACGCTCTTGCCTTTTGCCATATGCTCCGACTGTGTCAGCGCCTCTTTGCGCTGGCCGAACTCGCCTGCAAGGTCAAACGCATTGTAACCGTTTGCCTTTAGCCACTCGACACTCTTTACGGCCCTCTGCCTGAACTCGCCGTAATTGCGTGTGGCTGGGTTGCTCCAGCCAATCTCGGAAATTGCAAGAATACGCGGGTAAATCATGTACTCGACAAGCTCTTCAGTCGGGATGTACTCAACCCAAAGGTTGCCTTGTACTCCATATATAAGTTTTGCCTGTTCTTCCTTCAGACCGTCTGTGGGATTGTACGAATATACCTTCTCCAGCGGCATATACGGCCCGAAAGCCATTGGCTGCGTGTGCGGAGCATCCTGGTAGGAGTCGAGGTAGCAGTATCCGCCCGGAGTCATAATGGCCTTGTGTCCGCTCTCTGTTGCAGCAATTCCACCTTCTGTTCCGCGCCATGACATAACAGTCGCGTTCGGTGCAAGCCCTCCGTCAAGGATTTCATCCCAGCCGATAATTTGTCTACCCTTGCTGTTCACGAATTTCTCTATGCGCTGTATGAGGTAGCTCTGCAGTTCATTCACGTCATCAAGTCCTTCTTCTTTCATGCGCTTTTGACATAGCGGACAGTGTGGCCATGAAGCCTTGCCGGCCTCGTCTCCGCCAATATGTATGTATTCCGACGGGAAAAGTTCCATCACTTCGGTGAGCACGTTCTCAAGGAATTCATAGGTCTTTTCGTTGCCTATGCAGAAGTCGGCCTGTTTGTACAGTTCGTGGGTACATGAGAGTTCCGGGTATGCGGTAAGCACCTCTTCGCTGTGTGCCGGCATCTCAATCTCCGGTATAATGGTGATATACCTCTCTGCGGCATATGCTACAATCTCGCGAATGTCATCCTGTGTGTAATAACCTCCATATGCACCCTCTGTGCCCTCTTCGACATATTCACGGCTGCCGAACCACCAATCCTTCCAAATGGCAGGTTTGCGCCATGCGGCAAATTCCGTAAGTCTGGGGTATTTCTTTATCTCAATGCGCCATCCGGCAGCATCGGTCAGGTGCAGATGCAAGCGGTTCATCTTGAAACGTGCTATGGCATCAATCTGCTTCTTTACAAACTCCTTGCCGAAGAAGTGACGGCTCACGTCGAGCATGAGTCCACGGTATGCGAATGCCGGTTCATCCTTTATACGGCATGCCGGGATGGTGCCGTTTCCGTCGGCGAGCTGCAGTAGTGTCTGTGCCGCATAATAAAGGCCTGCGCCTGATATTGCCTTTACGTCAATCTTTTCCGCTGTCGCATCAATGGTATATCCTTCGGGTGACGCAATGCCTTCAATATCTTTGCAAATGCTCATTGCGATACAGTTGTTGCCGCGGTCTTCACTGGCTGGCACAAAGGAGAATCCTGCGGCCTTGAAAAGCCCGGTAATTGAGTTTTTGTCGCTTTCCAGTGCATCAATGTATAGTCCTGTGACATTGTCTACAGTGAAACTCCCGTTATTGCGTTCAATCTGTCGGGGCTGTGGCAATACATTCAATCTCTCTCCACTCCTCTCGTGCGCGCACGCACATAAAATTAAAAGCGTAACAACGCCTGTTATTATTCTTTTCATCTTGCTGTATCTTTATTCTGCGAATATATGATTTTTTTTTAAAAAAGTATCAATTTTATTTGGAAACTGCAATAAAGGTGCTTTATATTTGCAGTGTACTAATAAACTAATACACCATGATAGAAGTAAAGAATCTTTCGTTCGGTTATTCGGGATTCAAAGTTCTGGATAATATAACCTCATCATTCGGTCAAGGCAAGATTTATGGCTTGCTTGGTGCGAACGGTGTGGGTAAGAGTACCATGTTTAAGCTGTTGTGCGGTCTTCTCACGACAAAGCAGGGTACGATAGAGATAGACGGCTGTTCGCCTATAGGACGTAAGCCGGCTTTCCTTTCAAAGATATTCTATGTACCCGAGGATTTCGAAGGTCCCGACATGAGTATAGGTCATTATGCGTCGGGTGTTGCACAGTTCTATCCTAACTATGATGCCGAGCTGTTCGCGCGTCTTCTTTCGGAGTTTGAGATAGATGCAGAACGCAAGTTTACAACCCTCTCCCTGGGTCAGCGCAAGAGAGCTATATTGGCACTTGCCTTGGCACTCAGAACCGAGTATCTTTTCCTTGACGAGCCCACCAACGGCCTTGATATTCCGAGCAAGGCGGAATTCCGCAAGATGGTTGCGGCTGCAATGGACGAGAAGCGCACTATAATAATCTCGACTCATCAGGTTAGGGATGTCGAGAACCTTCTCGACCATATAATGATTCTCGACAAGCGTGCAGTGCTTCTCGACAAGAGCGTCAGCGATATACAGAGCGAGTATCGTTTCGACATATCGGCTAATGTTCCGGAGGATGCCCTCTATGTAGAACCCGGTCTTGGCGGGTGCTGCTCTATAAGCAATAATACAAGCGGAGAGGAGAGCAGAGTGAATATAGAACTGCTGTTCAATTACATAAATTCAAAAAAGAAGTAACAATGAACGAGATATTTGATTTCAACCGTTTCGGCAAGCTCGTTACATACGAGTGCGGCAGTTATGTACCGCGTTTTACAAAGGTTCTTGTAACAATGGCATGCATTGTCTTTGCCACATGGATAACAACAGTGGTATTCGATAACGCTATCGGTTTCCTTGGAAGAAAGTCGTTGCTCAGTTTTCTTTTCGGCATTTCATGCTTTATCGGCCCCTTTGTAGCATACAAGTACATGAACGACCGAAAGAAGGGCTATGCCTATGCCATGCTGCCGGCAAGTACGCTTGAGA
>JAFYQH010000040.1 GCA_017547205.1 Bacteroidaceae bacterium
AGTGGATTGGTTAGTTGCTTGGATTATTATTTGATTAGACACTCTTTGAAAACAAGTTAAACCGCCGTATGCCGAACGGCACGTACGGTGGTGTGAGAGGAAAGGAAACGAAAATAGGTCAGAAAACCTTCGTTTCCCGACCTACTCGATTTCTCTCCTTGTGCTCATGCCGGGTTGGTGAAAAAACATGCATTTTCTTTTGCTGTTATTGTGAATGTTTCTATATTTGTGCGGATAATGGTGTAACCGCCGGCAACACCAGCGGTTAGTAAAAGGGAATCCGGTCAAAATCCGGAGCTATACCCGTAGCTGTAGGTTCCTAAAGAACTCAAGTATTCTATTGCCACTGTTTGCTTGAACGGGAAGGCGCTTGAGCGGAACGAGCCAGAAAACCTGCCTTGTCCTTTATGTTTTATACAAGCCCCGGGTAAGGGTTTTATAGGCTACAGTTATGTTTCAAAAAAATGCAATTTTTCTGTACACGCTATGCGTGTCGTTATTTGTTCCGGGTATTGCTGTTGCTCAGGAACTTGATTCGTTGAGCTATCATCTTGATGATGTTGTTGCCATAGGGAAGAAGAGTGTTTCGGAAGAAACCTCAAGTACGCCTTTTCAAAATGTTGACAGGTCGGAAATTGACCGTTTGGGTCTTAGGGAACTCTCCGATGTTGTAAAGAGGATGTCGGGTGTCGATGTGTGTGATTATGGTGGTGTTGGTGGTCTGAAGACTGTTTCGGTCCGAGGAATGGGGGCAAAGCATACAGCTGTCAGCTATGATGGAGTTGTAGTGTCTGATGCAAGGAGTGGAATGGTTGATTTGGGGCGTTTCTCTATGGAGAATGTGTCTGCCGTTTCATTGACAATAGGGCAAGGCGATGAAATTTCTTTGCGTACAGCCCGTGATTATTCTTTAGCTTCAATGCTTTCTGTCAAGAGTAATACTATTCCTGTGGGCTATAGCTCATATGTGAAAATGCAAGGCGGTTCTTTCGGTTTTGCAGACCTCGTGGCTTATGGAGGGTATTCTAATGATGACAGAACATTTGCAGCCTCTTTGTGCGGAAATTACCTGAGAAGCGACGGAGCATATCCTTTCGCTCTGGTTAACGGTGGTATCGCCACTAAAGAGAAACGTAGTGACAGCGATGTGGAGTCCGTGATGCTTGAAGGTAATGTCAAGGCTTCCCTTTTTGATGGGCTTCTTTCTGCCAAATTGCATTATTATGGTTCGGAAAGAGGATTACCAGGTGCTGTCAACTTATATAATAAGGAGAATAGAGAGCGTATTTGGGATAGAAATCTCTTTGCTCAGGCAGTATATGATTTTGCCTTGTCCGAGGCTGCTGATATGCGAGTCGTTGCAAAGTATGACCATAGTTATTCCCGTTATAAAGAGATAAACAAGAACTATGCTGCAGGGGAACGGGTTGATGTGAACCGTCAGAATGAGTTCTATCTATCACTGGCTATGGCTAACCCCCATCATGGTAAATTTAATTATTCCGTGGCTGTTGATGTCGCTTATGCTTTGTTGGAAAATAATTTCGAGAACAGCAACTCTCCGCGTCGTTTTTCTTCATACACGGTTTTTGCAATGCAATATTCATTCCAGCGTGTTTCGTTGACAACCTCGTTGCTTGCAACTTATATAAATGACGATGTGAGCTTTGCTGCTTCTCCGGTTCCTTATAGAAGGTTGTCTCCGGCATTGGCATTCTCGGTTCAGCCTTTTAAGAACTCTTCATTGCGCCTGCGTGCTTCTGTAAAGGATTCTTATCGTGTGCCTACGTTTGCTGATCTTTACTATCTTCGTCATGGAAATACCGCGCTAAAGCCCGAAAGAGCTACTCAGTACAATATGGGGCTTACATGGGGTGAGTCTTATTGCGGTTTTTTGAGGGATGTAGTAGTTACTGTGGATGCATATTGTAATAATGTGCGTGACAAAATTGTGGCTCTTCCTACAATGTATATATGGCGAATGATGAATTTCGGTAAGGCGCATATTTATGGGGTTGATGTCAATGTGTCTGCTAGAGTTGGGCTTTCTAAGCGTGTTGCTCTGTTGGCT
The DNA here is from genome assembly GCA_017547205.1 of Bacteroidaceae bacterium. GTDB lineage: Bacteria > Bacteroidota > Bacteroidia > Bacteroidales > Bacteroidaceae > HGM04593. The sequence continues at coordinate 2,072 of JAFYQH010000040.1, forward strand.
GATGCCAACTATTCGTGGCAACGCGCAATGGATGTGACCGATTCTTCTGCCAAGAATTATCGCGACCAATTGCCGTATACGCCTGAGCATTCTGGCAATCTCTCGTTTACTGTTGAGAATCCTGTTCTTAATGTCTCTTATATGCTTTCGGTGGTAGGGGAGCGTTACATGCTGCCTCAGAATACGGAGTATAACCGCATGGCGGGCTATTACGAACACTCATTCTCTTTGTACAAGGAGTTTGTTCTTGGCTTTGCAAAGCTTCGTCTACAAAGCGAATTGCTTAATGTTGCCGATAAAAAGTATGAGATTATAAGATATTATCCTATGCCGGGCTTTCAGTGGCGTGTATCTGCCCGTCTATCTTTCTGAATTATTAACCCTAAATATTTATATTATGAAACTTCTTTCTAAGATTTTATTGCATTCCTTGGTGTTCGCATCTGTTCTGGCATGCTCTGATGATGGTGTTAGTGATAATCCTCCAGTGGGAGGTGGCTCTAAAAGCGTATGTTATATTCTGAATTCCGGTGATTGGAAAAGTAATAACTCGTCTATCACCATGTATGACGAATCAACAGGCGATGCTGTTCAAAACTATTTTGCTTTGCAAAATGGTGGCCGAGGGTTGGGAAATACGGCGAATGATATGATTGTTTATGGTTCAAAGATGTATATAGCTGTTGCTGGTGAATCTACTATTGAAGTCGCCGGATTAGATGCAAAATCTATCAAGCAGATATCGTGCGGTGCGCAGCCCCGTTATCTTGCAGCTCATGAAGGGAAAGTTTATGCAACATACTATGATGGCTATGTCGTAAGGATTGACACTCTTTCGCTTGAGGTTGAGGCAAAGGTAAAAGTTGGTCGTAACCCGGAACATTTGGCAGTGTATAAAGACAAAATTTATGTCGCAAATTCAGGAGGTATGGATTATAATACAGCTTTGGGGTATGATAATACAGTTTCTGTAATAGATTTGGTTTCTTTTGAGGAGGTGCAGAAGATTGATGTAGTCTTGAATCCTTCTTCTGTAGTGGCTGCTGACGGTGGAGTTTTTGTGGCTTCGTATGGAAACTATGCTGATATTCCGAGTACTCTTCAGTTTATTTCTGAAAATGGTGGGGTGAGTGTTGTCGAGCAGTGTAGTAATATGACTGAGATATGTTGGAATGACGGCGTACTTTATGGATATTTTTCTCAGTACGATGCTAATTGGAATTCGACGATAACATTTCTGTCTTATGACCCTTCTGTTGGTATTGTCGATGTTCCATGGATTAAGGAGAGTTTTTTGCCAGTTCCTTATAAGGTCTGTGCGGCTGGCAAAAATATATGTGTGACCTCGTCCGATTATATAAATGACGGGGATGTGTATATTTACGATAGAGACGGTATGCTTGTGCGCAAGGTGCCGGCTGGGCTTAATCCAGTAAAAGTGGTTTCGTTGGATTGAACCGGTATGCAGAACTGCTCTTTTGGGCAGTTTTGCTTTTTGATACGTTTTTTTTAAAAATGAATGATTTTGGGCTTTTTATTGATAAAAAAATGGATTTATTGTTGTTTGTGTCAAATAATTCCTATTTTAGCCGGGCAATAGCGATGCATTACCGTGTTTATTTCCTGTAATTCTTTCATATTTTAATAATATGTAAGTGTGTGCGGGAGTTCCGGTATGAGGTTAGGAATTTGTGGGTTTTGATTAAAAAATGTATTAATTGCGCATAAAAAAGTGCGTAATTAATTTTTTCTCGACTTTTTTAAAAAAAATCCTTGGAATAATTTGCAGTTTCAAAAAATAGCCTTACCTTTGCACTCGCTTTCGGGAACGAACACCACGGTGGTTGTCCCGGTCAAGCAAGATGATCCTTGAAAACATTCCATACAGACAAGCAGTACAACGTCAATGATTG
>JAFYQH010000041.1 GCA_017547205.1 Bacteroidaceae bacterium
ACATATATGGTGCTGTCAAAACCGTTGAAAAGCGGCAGCCCGGGCTTTGCGATGCTGTGCGGGAATATGCCGAACATCTTTGCCGGCAGCAGGTGCTTCTGTATGCCAAACCTCTGGTACAGCCCGGCCTGTGCAGCCCAGCAGATGAAAAGGGTTGAGGTTACATGCTCCCTTGTCCAGTCGAATATTCCGCACAGCTCGGGCCAGTATGTCACCTCTTCGTATTCGATTTTCTCGATGGGCGCACCGGTAATTATCAGGCCGTCGAAATGCTGCTCCCTTACTTCGCTGAAAGCAGTGTAATAGCGTGTCATGTGCTCTGGGCTTGCATGTCTTGGCGTGTGGGTGTCGAGCTTGAGCAGTGTAAGCTCAATCTCTTCGTCACATGTTGCAAGCAGACGTATGAAATCGGCCTCGGTGGTCTCCTTCATGGGCATTATATTGAGCAATGCTATGCGAAGGGTCTTCGCGGTACTCCTTTCAAGGATTTTTACCGCGTTCCCTTCGTCAATTACTGCTTGTAGAGCCGGAAGCCCGGCGGGTACTTTTAGTGGCATTGTATAAACTGAAAACTGAAAGTTTCTCCTTTCTTCTTTCTTCTTTCTTATTTTACCAAATCTTCAGTCGCTCTTCCTGTGGTACGAACATGGGGCTTTCCTCTGTGATGCCGAATGCGGTGTACCAGTCGTCGATGTGCGGCAATGTACCGTTTACTCTCCAGCGTGAGAGTGAGTGAACGTCACTCTTTGTGAGGTTGCGTATCTCCTCGTCGCGTACATGGCCTGCCCAAACTCCCGAATATGAGAGATAGAAACGCTGCTCGGGAGTAAAGCCCTTTACAGCAGGCAGCGGATTCTCCTTTGTTGCGTTCTTGAATGCCTGCATTGCAATCATAAGACCGCCATGGTCGGCGATATTTTCGCCCAATGTGAGCTTGCCGTTCGCATTAAGTCCGGGGAGTACCTCTATCTTGTCGAAGAAGTCTACGATTACCTGTGTGCGCTCGTTGAACTTCTGTGCATCCTCTTCGGTCCACCAGTTCGCGAAGTTACCGTCCTTGTCGAACTGACGGCCCTGGTCGTCGAATCCGTGAGTCATCTCATGGCCTATGACTACACCTATCGCGCCGTAGTTGAATGCATCGTCCTCGTCCATGTCAAAGAATGGGTACTGGAGAATGCCTGCAGGGAAGCATATCTCGTTTGTGGTAGGGTTATAGTATGCGTTCACTGTCTGCGGGGTCATGTGCCACTCCTCGCGGTCAACCGGCTTGCCCCACTTCTCCTCAATGTGCTTGTTCCAACCGAACTCCGACATGCTGCGGCATATGTCGGCATAGCTCTTTGTCGGGTCAATGAGGAGCTTGCTGTAGTCGTCCCACTTGTCGGGGTAACCGATCTTCACGGTAAAGGTGTTGAGCTTCTCGTGTGCAGCTTTCTTTGTCTCGTCGCTCATCCACTCCTGTGCGTCGATGCGCTCGCCGAGTGCAACCTGAAGGTTCTTTACAAGCTGTGTCATGCGCTCCTTTGCTGCGGGAGGGAAGTGCTTCGCTACATACAGTTCCCCGATGATGTCGCCCAACGCACCGTTTACTGCGTCAAGTGCGCGCTTCCATCGTGGCTGCTGCGCCTTCTTGCCGCTGAGTACTGTGCCGTAGAATGCGAATGTCTCCTCCTCGAGCGCGTCATTGAGTTCGTTCGATGTAGAACGTATTATTCTCCACTCCAGGTATGCCTTGATGTCGTCAAGCTGAGTGTCGTTTATGATAGCTGCAACCTCCTTGATGGCTTCGGGGTGAGCAAGGTTTATATGCTCTATGCCGTTGATGCCAAGGATATTGTAGTATGTGTCCCAGTCGATTCCGGGGACTTCTTTCTTCAGCTCGGCATATGTCATCTTGTGGTAGCTGTTGAGCGGGTTGCGTCGTTCCACACGGCTAAGGTGCTTTGCTGCGATGCGTGTCTCAATAGCCATGACCGCCTTCATTTTCTTTTCAGCGTCAGCAGCGGCAAAGCCATGGAGCTTGAACATGTTTGTAACGTACTCCTGGAATTTTGCGCGGATGTTTGCCGATGTCTCGTCGGTGTCGCTGTAATACTCCTTTTCGGGGAGTGAAGTACCGCCCTGATACAGCCCGAGCTGGTTGCTGTTGCTGTCCATGATGTCGGTGCCGATGCCTGTACCGAAGAAGCCGCCGATGCCTACGCGGTAGTTCCTTGCAAGCAAGGGGATGATTTCGCTCTTCTCCTTTATTGCGGCAACCTCGTCCATGTATGGCTTCACGGGTGCAGTGCCTTCGGCATTGCGGCGTGTGCTGTCCATCACCATGTTGTAGAGGTCGCCCACCTTCTGCGCGTTGCTGCCCGGCTCGCTCTTCTGTGCGGCCTGCTCAAGAACCAGGTCCTTCAGTTGCTCCTTGCTCTTCTCTCGCAGGGCATCAAACTGTCCGTAGCGTGAATATTCGTCAGTGATTGGGTTTGCGTTCTGCCAACCGCCTGTGGCGTATTGGAAAAAGTCGGTACCCGGGTCCTGGGTAGTGTCCAGGTTTGTCATCAGTTTCGATTCCATACTCTCTTTTGTTGTGCATGCGCCCAAGCCTACAAGCAAGGCTGCGCCAATAATTAAATTCTTCATATATATAAATTTTGTTGAATATCTGTTATTGATTCAAGTTTTCAAGGTTCTCCATATTTGTCTCCCATTGCGCGACAGCATCGTCAAGCTGTTTCTTGAGTGCTGCGTATTTGGTGAAGTTCTCCTGTGTGCTGCCTTCGGCTGTGCTCATGAGGGCTTCGAGTGCCGAAATTGCTCCTTCAAGCTCGTTTATGGCCTTTTCGTCGTCCTCGACCTGCTTTTCGAGCTTGCGTCTCTGCTTCTGCAACAGCTTCTCGGCTTCATAGCTCAGGCGGTTGCTGTTTGCCGCTTTCTGCTCTTCGGTGTTTTTGTCGGGAGTTCTGCTCTGTGCCAGAGCCTCATTTATGTTGCTTGCATTCTTTTTTGCAAGGTAGTCATATATGCCTCCGAGATGTTCGCGCACCCTGCCGTCGCCGAACTCGTAGACTTTCGTTACAAGTCCGTCAAGGAACTGTCGGTCGTGGCTCACGACAATCACTGTTCCGTCAAAGTCACGTATCGCCTCCTTCAGGACATCCTTGGACTGCATGTCGAGGTGGTTGGTCGGCTCGTCAAGGATGAGCAGGTTCATCTGGCGCAGCAACAGGCGTATCATTGCCAGTCGGCTGCGTTCACCGCCGGACAGTACTCTTACCGGCTTGTCCGATGCCTCACCGCCGAACATGAATGCGCCCAGAATATCGCGTATCCTCAATCGTATGTCACCTGTGGCAACGTTGTCTATTGTCTGGAACACGGTAAGGTTCTCGTCAAGCAACTGCGCCTCGTGCTGAGCGAAATATGCAGGTTCCACATTGTGCCCGATGACAATTTCTCCGTCATGACCCAGCTCGCCGAGTATGCATCGCACAAGGGTGGTCTTTCCCTCACCGTTGCGTCCCACAAATGCGACCTTTTCGCCACGGTTTATGGTGAAGTTGACGTTCTTGAATACAGTGTGGTTGCCGAAACTCTTCTTTACATCGTTGCATATGATGGGGTAGTTGCCGCTGCGTGTAGCTGGAGCGAACTTGAGCCTGAGCCTGCTTGTGTCTTCCTCGTCAATCACTATGGGTACCATCTTTTCAAGGTGCTTTATGCGACTTTGTACCTGTACGGCCTTTGTCGGCTTGTATCGGAACCTCTCGATGAACTCCTTTATGTCGGCAATCTCTTTTTGCTGGTTCTCGTAGGCACGTATCTGCTGTTCCCGACGTTCCTTACGCGCCTCCATGAACTTGTCGTAGGGCAGCTTGTAGTCAAATGATATGCCGCATGACAATTCGATGGTGCGGTTAGTGACCGCATTTAGGAATGCGCGGTCGTGGCTTACGAGCAATACTGCGTTACCACTCCTGGCGAGGAACTGTTCGAGCCATTGTATGCTCTCTATGTCGAGGTGGTTGGTAGGCTCGTCGAGCAGCAGTATGTCGGGGTGCTGTAAAAGCAGTTTTGCAAGTTCTATGCGCATGCGCCATCCGCCGCTGAACTCTTTCGTAGGACGTGTGAAGTCGCTGCGGCGGAACCCGAGGCCCATTAACGCACGCTCAATCTCAGCCTCATAATGGCTGCCGCCCATCATTGTGTATTGTTCATTAAGATGGGTATAGTCTTCTATTAGGGTATGGTACTCTTCGCTGTCGTAGTCTGTGCGTTCTGCCAGTTCGTTGTTCATCCTTTCGAGCTTGGCCTCCATCTCATGTATGTGTGCGAAGGCAAGTTCAGCCTCCCCGTATACGGTCCTGCCGTCGGCGTGGTTCATTACCTGCGGCAGGTACCCGACCGTGAAATCCTTGGGACGGGATACCGTTCCTTCACTCGGGGACTGTATTCCGGCAATAATCTTGAGCAGGGTACTTTTTCCTGCTCCATTCTTCCCGACAAGGGCAATCCTATCCTTCTTGTTGACAATGAAACTTACGTCATGGAAAAGATTTGTTCCACCGAAGTCTACCCTTATATTATCTACTGAAAGCAAAATTCTCTTTATTTATAATAATGTAACTATCGTAAAGGTCCTCTTTTTGGAGTGTCTAAACCAGTCATCCCCGTGCGACCTTTGGTCGCAAAGGTACTCTTTTGCGGCGAAAAATACAAACCGGGAGCCTGCAACACCTTCTTTTAATGCTGTTTTTGCTCTTTTTTTAAAATTTTTGAAAAAAAGTTGCTCATAAACTTGCATGATATGCAGAATGTTTATACTTTTGCAATGGTTTCAGAAATGAAATAAACAAATCTTCAAAATTGAATATAATATGGTATCAAGAACAGAACTGAAAGAGGAACTGATTAAGGCAGGCATCCGTCCTTCCGTACAGCGTCTTGCAATATTTGAATATGTGCGCAAGAGTTGTCAGCATCCAACTGCAGAGGTGGTATACGAGGCCTTGCGCGATGAGCTGGGTTCGCTTTCGCTGACAACGGTATACAATACGCTGAAACTGTTCGTGGATGCCGGGCTCATAATGATGCTTACAATAGATGACACATTCCGCTGTTTCGACGGAAACTGCTGTGCACACGCCCACTTCCGTTGCGACAATTGTGGAAAGATTGTGGATTTCGAGATAAAGAAGGAATACACGACTCTTGTAGACGGGCTCGAAGGTTACGATATTACAGACGCCCAGCTGTATCTGAAAGGCATCTGCCCCGATTGTAAAAAATGATTAATGATAATACAAAATAATATTAACGGCTTAAAAATTACGATTATGAAAAGATTTATTTGTTCAGTTTGTGGTTATATACACGAAGGTAATTCAGCTCCCGAGAAGTGTCCTGCATGCAAGGTTCCTGCCGAGAAGTTCAAGGAACTCAACGAGAACGGCAAGCTCGAGTTTGTTCAGGA
>JAFYQH010000042.1 GCA_017547205.1 Bacteroidaceae bacterium
ACGGCTTGCCATGGCAAGCCGTCGTTGTATATGTGTATGGTTATGATTTCTTTTCTGTTGGTTCAGTTCGAACCCTACTACTTTGTTATATTCCTCTTGTTGAGTGCCTGCTGGTAGCGGCGGGCGTTGGCGTTGTGTTCGCCAAGTGTTCTGGCAAAGTTATGTGTGCCGGAGAAGTCTTCTTTTGCGCACATGTACAGGTAGTCGTGCTTCTTGTGGTTCAGTACGCTTTCCAACCCTTGCAGTGTGGCGATTCTTATAGGACCTGGGGGGAGTCCTGTATTTTTGTATGTATTGTACGGTGATTCAACTTCGAGATCACTGTTGAGTATGCGGCGGCGTGTGGGGTCACCCAAGGCGAATTTTACTGTTGGGTCGGCCTGTAGTGGTATGCCTTTATTCAGGCGGTTTAGGTAGAGGCCTGCGACGATGGGCTTCTCGCTGTTGTCGTTCGTTTCCTCGTCGACAATTGATGCGAGTGTCGCAACTTCTTCCGGTGTCATGCCTAGTTCTTTTGCCTTTGCAAGGCGTTTGTCGTTCCAGAACCTGCGCCTTTCGTCCATGAACCTTATCATCAGCCTCTCGGGCTTTATGTCCCAATAGACTTCGTAGGTGTTGGGTATGAACAGTGTGGGGAGAGTCTCGCGTGTATAGCCTATGCGGGATATGTATATGGGGTGGTTGGTGAATTCTAGGAGCTCCAGCGAGTCGAGCATCAGTTGTTTGCTTATGGCTCCGACCAACTGTGGCAGGGTTCTTGTGGATGGGACTACAAGTTTGACGGGTGTCTGTTCGTTGCTGACAATTCTCCTATAGATTTCGTGCATGCTGTCGCCGTTCTTTATGGCGAACCTGCCGCTCCGTCTTCGGTTGTCGAATCTGTTGTGTTTGGCGAGGAGTTCGAATCCTCTCATTGATGATGGTGAGGCGACGTTCCTTATCTTCTGTATGACTGTTGCAGTGTTGTCGTTGTGTGTTATATAGATGTATGCGGTCTCTTCCAGTTCAATTTTCTGTACCTTTACCAGGTAATAACCGTATCCGGCAGCTCCTGCTGCGCATATAGCTGCAACTGTAATTGCCACGCACCCCCATTTTAGGATTTTTTTCCAGTTCATGTCGAATCGTTTGTTTCTTGATATGCAAAGATAGTAACAAACTAGCGAGAAACATGAAGTTTGCTTCAATGTTTTTCAAATGAGTGTAGTCTATTTTCGAGATTAATTTTAAAGATACCTATTTCTGCCTAATTATTTGGCTATGAGTCTTGCGCTCTGAAGTTTTTTTATTGAAAACGATGGTTTTTGCTAGATTTGTGTTATTTTTGCAAAATAATGTGTAGTGTGTCTGATATTGTTTGATTAGATTCTTTAAAATGAATATTATGATAAAGAGAACGTACAAAGATTTTGGCTATCTGCTGTTGTCGGTGATGTTGCTTGCGAGTGTTGCTTCGTGTAACTCTTACAAGAAGGTTCCGTATATGCAGAATAGTAGTGAGTTCCGGAATGCGGAACAGGGTGGTGTGGCTCATGAGCCAAGAATACAGCCACAGGATCTGCTCGATATCCTGGTTCTGAATCCTGATGACCCTGCTGCATCGTTGTCCTATAATATGGTGGCTCCTACAGATTTCGGTGATAGAGGTGCTTTAACATCTCAGCCTACTTTGCAGGAGTATCTCGTTAACAGCAATGGCGAGGTGGTCATCCCGAATCTCGGTGCTGTGAAATTGGGTGGCTTGACTCTTCCTGAGGCTGAAAATCTGATTATAGACAAGGTTAAAGGGGCTTTCTCCACTAAGCCGGTTGTTACGGTGCGTTTTGCCGATTTCAAGATATCTGTTCTGGGAGAGGTTACGGCACCGGGTACCTATTCTGTAAAGAACGGTAAGGTGAATGTATTGCAGGCTTTGGCGCTCGCGCGTGACATGACTATATATGGAATGCGTGACAATGTGAAACTTATCCGTGAGAATGAGAACGGTAAGAAGGAGATTATTGAGCTCAACTTAAACGATGCGTCCATACTGAATTCTCCTTATTACTATTTGTGCCAGAATGATGTTCTGTATGTCACTCCTAACAAGTCCAAGGCTAAGAATTCGGATATAGGCTCGTCTACATCGTTGTGGTTCTCTGCTACATCAATTCTGATATCTTTGACTTCGTTGATGTATAATATATTAAAATAATAGGCTATGCAGAATAACGGAAAGAAGGCTGGTGCCGTGGTTGAAGAGGAAGGCTTGAATATGGAGAAACTGTTCTCTTATTTCCTGGCCTATTGGAAATTGTTCGTGCTCTCGTTCGTGGTGTGCATGATAGGTGCTGCGGTGTATATATATATGGCAGTTCCCAGATATAGTGTCAGTGCAAAGATCCTGTTGCAGGATGATGAAAAGGGTTCGTTCTCTTCGCAGGCTGATATGCTTGCCGATTTTGGTTTCCAGAACGGGAACAGTAATGTAGAGAATGAGGTGGAGGTGATTAACTCCATGTCTGTGGTACGCCGCGCGGTGCTTAACTCGGGACTGAATGTCTCTTATGCAGTGAAGGGGCTTAAAACAAGTCCGATATACAAGGATGCCAGCCCGGTTTTCGTTTCTTACAAGGATTCGATTCCTGGGTTGACGGCTCCGCTTGTGCTGAACTTTGTGTTTGATGAAGACGGTAAGGTTGAGGTGTCTTATAGCTATGTCAAAAAATCGGAAGGTATCGACGTGAAATCGGCTCCAGTAGAAATGAACACATATCCGTTTGTGTTGAATACGGAGGCTGGTGATGTGCTGGTGGAGAAGAATCCTGCGATAGAACGGCCGCTTGGAAAGTTTGAGGTGACGATGTTGCCTATTGAGAGTGCGGCACGCATGTATTTGGGAGGTTTGGGTATTGCTCCTATCTCAAAGACTTCATCTGTGGTTGTGCTTTCTACAACAACGTCGGTTCCCCAAACGGGAGTGGATTTTATTAACTCCGTCATGGATAGTTATAATCGTGTGACAAACGATGACAAGCGTCAGGTTGCACTCAAGACGCGCTCTTTCCTTTTGAACCGTATTGCCATGATTAATGAGGAGCTCAAAGGCAAGGAAATGGAGCTTGCTGCATACAAGAAGAATAACAAGCTTGTCGATCCCAAACTTGATGCTCCGCAGGTTATGCAGAACAGGAGTCAGTATGTAAGGCAACTCGAGGAGATAGACATGATGATAAAATCGTCAAACTATCTCAATGACTTTGTAAACAATCCCGAAAACGACAAGAAGATAATTCCTACAACCTTCGGTATAACCGTTGACCAGTCCCTTATGGCTCTTATCAACAATTATAATAAGGAGGTAGTGGAGCGTGACAGGTTGCTGATGACAGCGACTGAGTCAAATCCGGCCTTGAAGAATGCGACAGCGCGCGTAACTGCAATGCAGGAAGATTTACGCTTGGCCATACAGGCGGTAGGTGCATCCTTGAAGGTGCAGCGTGACGCGGTTGCCACGTACGTTGCCAACTATTCGGCCCGTTTTGCTAGCTCTCCGGATATTGAACGTGAGTTGCTTACGATACAGCGTGAGTGTGAGGTAAAATCGGGACTTTACGTGATGCTTTTACAGAAGTACGAAGAGAATGATCTTAGTCTGGCTGTTACCCCAGACAACTTGAGGTGCATTGATGCTCCAATGTTCTTCTCGCAGGTGTTTCCTAATGTTAAGATGGTATTTCTTTTTGCTTTGTTCCTGGCATTAGCTATACCGTCTGCAATAATATATCTCCTTGAGGTTCTGCGCACCAAGTTGAATGCTATCGATGAGGTGCAGAAGCGTATAAATGTACCGCACGTGGGAACAATTCCTATGAAGAAGAGTGTCAATGGTCGCGAGAATCCTATTGTTGTCGAGAGGAATAGCAATGATATTATGGCAGAGTCTTTCCGCTCGCTTCGTACGAATCTGCAGTTCGTTATGAGAAAATCTTCGGGCAAGGTTGTCATGTTGACCTCGACTACATCGGGCGAAGGAAAGACTTTTATCGCATGTAATCTCGCGGTAAGTACTGCCATGCTAGGCAAAAAGGTACTTTTGATGGGTGTTGATATACGTCGTCCGCGTCTTGCTGAAATGTTCAAGCTGGACCGTAGTGCCGAGGGTATTACAAGTTTCCTAGCCAATGATGACAGCAAGGTGGAGATGCTCGACCGTCTGATTATGCGTTCGAATATCACGGAAGGCTTTGATATCTTGCCAGCAGGTATTGTGCCTCCGAATCCGGCTGAATTGCTTTCAAGTGGTAACTTGGAGAGGGCTATGGAGTATCTCTCATCGAAGTATGATTTCATAGTGATGGATTCTGCTCCTGTGGGTCTTGTTTCCGACTCGTTGATTTTGAGCCGTGTGGTTGATGCTGTGATCTATGTTGTACGTCTAGGCCGTACGCACAAGTATGACCTTGATTTCTTCAAGGGGCTTGTAGCTGAGGGTAAGCTTGAGAATGCTTCGATAGTAATCAATGGCTTTGATGTTCCGCGTAAGGGACGTTACGGTTATGTGAGGTATGGCTATGGTGATTATGCACGTGAGTATGCCAATATTGATGACAATGGGAAATAAAATTTGTCAGTAGATACAATGGCGCCACCAGAAATTTCTGGTGGCGCCATTGTATTCTTTACCGATGTAGCTATATGATAGCTCCATGCTGTTTTTTGGATAAAAATGTCTTGAAAAATTGTATGATATAAAAAAAAGATGTAAATTTGCAAACTGGAACATGGATGGTTCTAAGTTTGTGATTTTAGGATTATGGGTTTGTTGAAAGAGAAATACGCCAAGTACGATTTGCCACAGAGGTTTATGGCAATGGGTGTCTATCCTTACTTTCGTTGTATAGAAAGTGAGCAGGACACTGAGGTGTTGATGAGTGGAAAGAAGGTCCTTATGTTTGGCTCAAATTCATATATGGGCTTAACCAACCATCCTAGAATAAAGGAAGCCGCCATAGCTGCAACACGCAAATATGGTACAGGATGTGCAGGTTCGCGTTTTCTGAACGGAACTGTCGATATACATCTCCAGCTCGAGAATGAGTTGGCGCAGTTTGTGGGAAAAGACGAGGCTCTTGTATATTCAACAGGCTTTCAGGTGAACCTTGGAGTGCTTTCTTGTATAACAGGTCGCAAGGATACTATAATTTGTGATGAACTTGACCATGCCTCTATAGTCGATGGTAGGCGTCTGTCATTCTCGACAGTGCGTAAGTTTCGTCATAACGACATGGAGGGGCTTGAGAGGGAGTTGCAGGCTTGTGATCCGGCAACAATCAAGATGATAGTCGTGGACGGTGTCTTCAGTATGGAGGGCGATATCGCCAACTTGCCTGAGATTGTACGCTTGAAAAACAAATATAATGCAAGTATCTTTGTTGACGAGGCTCACGGCTTGGGAGTTCTTGGTCACCAGGGACGCGGTGCTGCCAATCATTTCGGTGTTACCGATGATGTTGATTTGCTGATGGGTACATTTAGTAAATCGTTGGCGACAATAGGAGGTTTTGTGGCTGGTGACAAAGAAGTTATAAACTATATACGCCACAATTCCCGTTCATATATATTCAGTGCAAGCAACACGCCTGCAGCCACTGCTGCTGCACTTGAAGCACTGCATATTATACAGGAAGAACCCGAAAGGCTTGAGAACCTTTGGAACATAACAAATTATACATTGAGGAATTTTCGTGAGATAGGGTTTGAGATAGGTAATACTTCAACACCAATTATTCCAATCTATATCCGCGATACGGACAAGACTTTCCTTGTGACAAAGATGTTGTGGGATGCTGGCATATTTGTGAATCCGGTTGTGCCTCCAGCATGTTCTCCGCAGGATACGTTGATACGTTTCTCTCTTATGGCAACACATACGAAGGAGCAGATAGATAAGGCGTTGGAGATTATGGTGCCGATTTTTAGGCAGTTGGGGATTATAGAATAAAGAAGTTATCGGGGTGTAGCGCAGTTGGTAGCGCATCTGGTTTGGGACCAGGGGGTCGCAGGTTCGAATCCTGTCACCCCGACAACTTGAAGAAGAGTGTCATGGTTGACGGGAATGGCACTTTAATATAGGCAATTGATATTGCATTTCCGTTATTTCGGGGTGTAGCGCAGTTGGTAGCGCATCTGGTTTGGGACCAGGGGGTCGCAGGTTCGAATCCTGTCACCCCGACAAGAATCTCTCAAGTTCTGTCTTGGGAGATTTTTATTTTTTTACTAATTCAAAATGATGCAGTGCAGATATTCCGGATGATAAACCTTTGGGAGAAGTGCCCAATTGACTGAAGTGAGCGAGCAAAGGGCACTTGCGAAGATTTTTTTCCGTGTGCCGGGGCTTTTTGCAACTTTTTGGCCGCCAAAAAGTTGGTATAGCACGACAACCGAATAAACACAAGACAACAGCAGTAGGGTTAAAAGCGGGAGAGCCTTTATGGAACACGACTGCAGGACTTTCCAACTGTCCTCCTTTTCAAAGGGGGACGAGAAACGAAGTTTCGGAGGGAGTTAAAACACGCCCGGAGCTGTCATGTCGAGCGAATGCGAGACATCTCTGTTTTGTATGTTACAGATGTTCACCTGACAGTCATACTGTTATCTTTTATTTATTTTACCGTCATTCTATACTTACTTTTTGACGCAAAAAGTAACAAAAACTTCGGCACACGGGCGCAACAGTCGCTCGTTCCTCTCGCTCGTTAATTGCCTTGCAGGCAATATAACTCGTCCGTCACTCGCTTGTCGCTTCAAGACTTTCTGCCGTCAGC
>JAFYQH010000043.1 GCA_017547205.1 Bacteroidaceae bacterium
GATAATAAAATTTTCCCAAACGAACAATAGCTATTCCAATGTTTATCAAAGGAATAGCTATATTTTTACAATTTATCCTGCTTCAGAGCGCAAATGAGATAAAAGCAAAGAGGGCGACCCTTTTACTTTTGGGTCACCCTCCTTCCGAAGCAATTACAAAGCAATGGTCACGCGAAGTGCTGCAAAGTAGCACCGCGTGGGTTGCGATTGTCAAAGACAAAAACAATGGACTCAATGGGATGACCCCGAAGGGGACAAACACTTTACTATAAAGAACGGTGGAAAATTGGGCAGGAAACCAGGTTCAGTGAAGACTTCTGAGCAGAAACGAGAGGAGTACAAGGAAGTGATTTCACTTCTTCGCAAAGGGTATTCAGTGCGTAATGTTGCTAAGTTGGGTGGTATTAGTACCAGCACCGTTCAACGAATAAAGAAAGAGTTTGCTCTTTGATACAAAACAACAGCTCACAAAATATGTCGTTTGCTACAAACTTCCTACCTTTGTCACATTTCAAATAGTAATATTATATAATAGAATTATGAATGATAGAGATTTAATAAATGCAGCGTCTGGATACGTTGCAGGAAATGCTGTGTCAAACAGTGTTATTAGTGGTTTAAGAAAATATAGTGAAGAAGCCCAGCGCAAATTAGCACATATCACATCCGAAGAAACTCTTTCAGCAGAAATTGCAAAGTTCATATTATCAGATAACAAGCAAGGAGCATTTAACTATCTAAACGAACATTTAAATGAAGAGTTTGTAGATGCTGGTCAAAATCAAAAAGACTACATATATTCTCTTGAAACCATACTAAAAAGAAAAATAAACAAGTATATGCCATACTATCAGAAAATAGGTATGGATATGCCTGAACAATTAAAAAACATTACAGCAGACCAATTATGCGAGATTTTAGGTGTAACTAATCTACATATAATAGATAGTACCGATGGTAAAACTTCTCCTTCACATCCAAGCGAAGATATTGATTTAGGTCTTATTTTTAGAGCTATTCTTATAATCGGAATGATAATATTAGGAATTGTACTAGGTTTATCATAATGCTGTTTGACACCAGTTCACTAAATTAAAGATAAGAACTTATATTAAAGTATTGATAATAAAGTTAAAATATTTAGAAATAATTTGTCACTCCCACCAACACATATACAACTCCGATATTCCTGCACCTGAATCAAACCTCTGATAACGACTTTGCGGCTACAGACGGCATGTTCCGACTAATGCACAACTATAGCAACCTTCCGGGAGTTCAAAAGAGGCGAATCTGCCGATATTCAGGGATGCATCACTGATTCCATTCATATGGTCAAAAAAGCCAATCAAAGAAACATCGCAATTGAATACAAGACAAAACGTCCAATCAACTTTTGACACAACGGCCAAATCACTATGGAAAGATTTTTCATAAAGTTAGCTACCGTTTTGTTCCTGCTGACAGCAGGAATGGCAGTACATGCCCAAAAGAAGGAGAGAATTTCCATTACAGCCCACAGTTGGTATGGAGTTGATATTGAACAGAAGAGACCCAATTCCACATCGCACGGCTACATGACATACGAGGCCACGGTTGACTTCCACACAAGCCCTGCCGACAGTTGCATCTACGCCCATGCATTCGGTTACCCCATGTTCAGCATAGGATTCTCATGGGCAAGAGCCAGCGAGTTCAAGTTCAGTGACAGAACCAAATTCCCCGACCTGTACACACTATTCGGTGCTTTTGAACGCACCGTCATAAGAGGAAAGTACATCTCACTAGGTTATATCCTCAATTTTGGTGTCACATACAACCCCGACAGGTATAACCCCGCTGAAAACCCGGGCAACAACTGGCTTAGTTCGCCGGTCATGGCATATGTAGGTGCCGGTGCAGTAGCGAAGCTGCACCTGGGGAAGAGATGGGAAATCGGTACCGACATTATGTTCCGCCACTACTCCAACGGTAGGCTAAGGCTGCCCAATGAAGCCCTTAACGCAGCAGGTGCAGGCATATTCGCACGATACAGGCTCGATGACTACGACCATAGAAGATACAAGAACATCCCTATTCGAAGCACCGCATACAAGAGAGGTATGGAGTATGCCATATCACTCGGATTCGGCGTACACACATGCATGGGAGAATTCGAAGCCATAAGAAAGGAATCCCTGAGTGCAGACGAGACAAAGGAGAGAGTTTCGGGGCTAAAGGCCCACCCCAAGCTCTCGCTCAGTTTCAACGCTCTGTACCGTTACTCCCTGAAGCATGCGACAGGAATTGGAATAGACCTTTTTTACTCCTCCAACATGAATGAGCTTGAACGTAGCGACAGGATAGTCTATGGCGACGAGGCGGTGGACAACAGCCCCGGTTACGACCCGTTCTCGCTCGGTATCTCGCTCGTGCATCAAGTCTACTGGCGCAACCTGGCCGTGCATATAGCTGTTGGAGCATATCCCTATAGGCGAAAAGGGGTGGACGGAGCCGAGGCCGAAGCCATAGACGACCGCGAACGTGGACGGCACTATGAGAAAGCCGGACTGCGCTACCACTTCCCCAAGTTCGGGAATACATTTCTGGGCTTTGCCGTCAAAGCCCATAGTTTCAAATCGGAATATCTCGAATTCTCGTTTGGCATAAAGTTGTAGAAAATAACAATACATCCACATTCAAGTATCCCCTCAGCTCCATACCTATAGAACAAAACCAAACAAACAAGCGACATATCATCAAAAAACAACCATTCCATCGTCTACCAGGTATCACAATGACACATACCGGCCATGATATTTCGGATATTGGCATGAATAGACTATCTTTGCAGTAATGAAACGCCTGTTGACCATACTTCTGTTGTTATTGTTGCCACTCCTCTGCATGGGAGAAAAAGCAACAAATCCCCATTCTACCGAAGAAAAGGGGGCCACGGCATGCATGCTCAAGGCAAGCACCGGCAATAATATCGAAGAACTTGCAGGCAAGCTGCAGGAATGCCGTTTCGACCAGCCACAAACAGGCGGCACAAGCATCACACGCCATGGAGGAGACAACAACCACAGGCGCACATGCAAGAACAGTAAGAACCAGGAATCCCGGATACAGTCATCCACACTCAAAACAACCTTTTCATCGGATGACACATGCCAAAAGGCGGTAGCCTCGTCACGACACAACCGAGGATACTATATCTACGCTTTGCGGCATATTATCATTTAGAATTTACATTATTATAACCATGCAGGGGACCATTGTCCCCCACTCTGTCGTGTCCGGCAACGAGCCGCTACACGACACAGATATCTATTATATAATAATGTAAACTCAAAATCGTAATAAAATGAACAGAGAAATAGACAAAAACCTGCTCGAGAGAAACAACATTGCAGAAAGAAAGAAATTCACTGCTACACCCATAGCCCTGCTGCTATTGGCAGCCGTTACACTGGGCATCACATTCGCGCTTGACAATGCAAGCGAAAGCAAGATGCCGCTCATGTTCCTGGGAATTGTTTTCTTTATTTTCGGAGTGGCAAAGCTGATGACGATGCCCAAAGTATTGTTCCACATAACAAGCGAAGAAGAACTTTCGGCAAAGATACTCTTCTTCGAGAGCAACGAGAAGAACATGGTTCTTGACATGTTGGCTAAAGGCGAATTCACAAAATTGAAAAGCAAGGCAAGGGCAAGCAACAACCTTCCGGTAAAGGTAGAGCTCTACTCAACCGCGTCAGAAAGCATTGTACTGTACCGAGCATACAGTTTTGTGCCATATACATATGAGCCGATAACAGAATACGAGGTCTACAAAAAATAAAGAAAAGTTTTCTTTATGGAAAACCCGGACATTTTTTTGCCTGTAGAAAATTTCCCAAAAACAAACCTTCTGTATTTTTCATGCAGGAGGTTTGTTCCATTATTGGCAACTGCATTCTGCAATTTCTTGTTTAACATAGACCAATATGGAATTTTATCATATTTATAAGAAAATAAACTTAACTTCATTAGAAATTTTAATAACATCTGCAAATGGGTAATAAATACCGCCTGTATATATATAATAAAGAATAAGCGATAAAAAGGACAAATTATGGTATATTTTAACATCATTTCACACTGAAGCTCAAAAAAACATATAAAAAGCATTGCTATGAATTAGAAAAGCTATATCTTTGCAACAGAATTTAAGAATTAATCCAATTCTCTAACGTCGGATTAGGGAATGTTGAAACAATTTCCGACAAAACAAAAAAAATCAAAAAACAATGAAAAAAGTATTTTTGACTCTTGCACTTGTATTGACAACTGTAGTAGCAAGCGCACAGTGGTATGTTGGTGGTGGCCTTGGTGTTGGTTTTGATAAGCACGAAGACGCTAAGACAACAACTTTCAAAATTAAGCCTGAGGTTGGTTACAAGATTAACGACAACTTCGCAGTAGGTGCTATTCTTGGTTTCGACTGGGTGAAGCCTAGCGAAGGCGATGCTCTAAAGACTCTTTCAGTTGAGGCTTATGCTCGTTACACATTCCTCCGTTCTGGCGATTTTTCAATCTTCGCTGATGGTGCAGTAGGTTACGAGAAGAAGGATGATGCAAAGGCTTACACTGTAGGTATCAAGCCAGGTGTTGCTTACAACATCAACGAGAAGTGGACTGTTGCTGCTCACCTCGGTCAGCTTGGTTACACAAAGTATGATGAGACAAGCAAGTTCGGAATTGAGCTTGGTGACGCTCTTTCATTCGGTGTATACTACAACTTCTAATTCAAGAAGCTGATTTAATAAAAAAAGCTGTGGCATATGCCACAGCTTTTTTTATTTTACCCGGCACAATCCAAGCAGCATAAATAAACTCCTTTGGACAAAATTTCAAGAGCAAGAATTCAAACATCCCCCAAATGTACTATTTTTGCAAAAGCAACACAGTCACAAGGACAACATGAAATACATAATACAGTTCGAAATAATACTTGCAATATCACTGGTAGGTGAACTGCTGAACCGTCTAATACCGCTTCCGATACCTGCAAGCATATACGGCATGGCAATATTGTTCACCGCGCTATGCACAGGCCTGATTAAACTGTCGGCAGTAAAGGAAACCGGAAAATTCCTCATATACATAATGCCAATGATGTTCATTCCCGCTGCCGTAGGACTCATTGAAACATGGGAGGCAATGCAGGATTTTATCGTTGCAATAATAGTCATATCCATCGTATCTACAATCCTTGTAATGGCCGCGGCCGGACACATGACGCAGATAATACTCAAATTCAAGGGAAAGGAGGAGAAGAAATGAAAGAACTGCTGCAAGACTCGATGTTCTTCGGAGTAGCTGTGAGCGTAGGAACATTCCTCCTTGCCACCGCAATAAAGAAGAGGTGGAACTTCTTCCTTTTCAACCCGCTGCTCCTATCAATAACCGCAACAATAGCGGCACTCCTTATAATAGGAATCGATTACCAGCACTACAACAACGGTGCAAAATACCTCAGCTACCTGCTCACCCCGGCAACCGTAGCATTGGCAATTCCGTTATATGAGCAGACCATGCTTCTGAAGAAGAACTTCACCGCTATTATTGTAGGAATTGCATCGGGTGTGCTCATGAGCTTTGTATCGATATTTGCAATGGCCATGCTGTTCAGATTAGGACATACAGAGTATGTAACCCTTCTCCCGAAATCCATTACAACTGCTATAGGAATAAGCCTCTCGCAGGAACTGCAAGGTTATGTAGCAATCACGGTGACTGCAATAATAATGACCGGACTGCTCGGGAACATCGCCGGCGGCCTCATATGCCGCATATTAGGTATAAAGCACCCTATCGCCAAAGGTATTGCAATTGGCACCGCATCGCATGTGATGGGAACTGCAAAGGCCATGGAAATAGGTGAGATTGAAGGTGCAATGAGCAGCCTCTCAATAGCCGTTGCGGGTTGCATGACAGTAGGTGCGGCAATACTTTTTGAAGGACTCATATAAGAACCGCAACAAACTTTGTGAGACACTGTTTGAAAATACAGTATTTTATCACTAATTTAGCAAAAAACAAAGAACATCATCATGATTATAGCTGTAGATTTTGACGGAACAATCGTAGAGCACAGATACCCCGAGATTGGCAAGGAATTGCCATTTGCAGTTTCCACACTCAAATTGCTTGCAAACAAACATAACCACAGACTCATACTATGGACTGTAAGACACGGACGTCTATTACAGGAAGCTGTGGATTGGTGCAAGGAACGTGGCCTTGAATTCTATGCAATAAACAAGAACTTCCCCGAAGAAGAGGTTGAGAACGAGAGCGGCTACTGCAAAGTGAATGCAGAACTCTTCATCGACGACCGTAATCTTGGTGGCCTGCCCGATTGGGGTACCATATACAAAATGATTACTGAAGGAAAAAGCCGAAACAATATATCAAACTATAGCGACAAAACAGAGAAAGCTCCTAAAAAGAAGAAAAAAGGGTGGTTTTGGTAACAGACAACCATAAAATTTTTCTTGTTAACTATCAACACCTTGCCAAATATCGCAAAAAAAATTATTAAAAAACTTTCCAAAAGATTTGCAGAGTTAAAATAAAGTTGTACCTTTGCAACGCGTTAAGGCAATGCGCTGTTAGCTCAGTTGGTAGAGCAATTGACTCTTAATCAATGGGTCCAGGGTTCGAGTCCCTGACGGCGTACAAAAAAGCAGTTACTTTAGGTAACTGCTTTTTTCTTTTATATTCCATCAGCACATCCTGTCCCGATAATCCTCATAGCCGAACACCTTGTACATCTCCAGTTCACCATCGGCATGCAGCAGAGCTATACTCGGGTGCGATATACCGTTGAACATGTTAGTCTTTACGGTAGTATAGTGTATCATATCCTCGAACACCACCCTGTCGCCAACCTTGAGAGGCTGCTGAAACTTCCAACTTCCCATGTAGTCACCGCTAAGGCAGCTGTTTCCGCCAAGACGGTAAATATTCTCGCTGAACGGTGCCCCCTTCACAGCATCGGCATCCAATGACTCGGCACCGGTCACAACAGGCTGATAAGGCATCTCCAGACAATCGGGCATATGGCATGTGAAGCTCACGTTCAGTATTGCAGTACGTATTCCGCGGCTCTCAACAATATCCACAACCTCCGAAACAAGCGAGCCCGTCTGCCATGCGAATGCCGAACCCGGCTCCAGTATCACTTGCAGGTTAGGATAACGGCTACGGAGTCCCTTGAGCAAACCAATAAGATGCTCCACATCATAATCCTTGCGTGTCATCAGATGCCCACCGCCAAGGTTAAGCCATTTGACTTTTTGCAGCCACTTCCCGAATTTCTCCTCAATATGCACAAGGGTATTCTCCAGAGCATACGAGCTCGACTCGCAGTGGCAATGACAATGAAAGCCCTCTATGCCGGCAGGCAATTCATCGGGCAACAGGTCGGCGGTGACTCCGAAACGGCTGCCGGGAGCACACGGGTTGTAGAGCTCTGTCTCAATCTCGGAATATTCCGGGTTAATACGTATGCCGCACGATATCTCATGCCCGGCTTCCCTTGTAAGCGGATAGAAACGCTCGTACTGGGAAAGCGAATTGAACGATATGTGACTGCTGCAACGCATCATCTCGCAAAACTCTTCGGCTGTATAGGCAGGTGAAAAAGCATGCGCCCTGCTGCCGAACTCCTCATAGGCAAGACGCGCCTCATGGATGGAGCTTGCAGTTACAGAATTGATATACTCGCGGAAAATAGGAAAGCTTTTCCACAACGCAAACGCCTTGAAGGCAAGTATTATCTCCACTCCCGCCTCGCGCGCCACACGGCTTATGAGCTCAAGATTACGGCGCAACAACGTCTCTTCCATCACATAGCAGGGTGACGGTACCTTGTTTATCATCTCCTTGTCCATTATCCTATAATTTTAAGTTTTGCAAATTTAAGCAGCAGGGTCTTCACGCCTGCATTCTGGAATCTAATAGTAGCCTTTGCATTCTCGCCCGCACCCTCGGTGGACTGTACCTCGCCGACACCGAAACGGTCGTGCTGTACAACCATTCCTACACTCAACGCAGCATGGTTGCTCTTGGGCGCATAAAAATCGCGTTCCACATCGGACACACGGCGCAGGTTGGCAGGCTTCTCCATAAATGACGAAGCATGTATCACACGCTTGCCCTGCTGTGGCTCCTGAGCCGCAGCACCGCGCGACATTTCGCTGTATGACGGACGCTGCGCAACGCCGCGACCCCACTCCTGCCGGCTATCGGACGAAGCAGGCCGCTGCTGCATACCCACGCTATTGGTACGACCGAAAAGGCCGCCGCCACGCAGCGGCTGCTGCGCCGCACGCTGCTGTATACCGCCCTGCATGGCTATATAACGTGTGTCAATCTCCTTAATGAAACGGCTCGGCTCACAGAAATTGAACTGCCCGTACTTGTAGCGGCTCTTTGCGAACGAGAGCACGCAATGATCCTTCGCGCGTGTTATCGCTACATAGAAGAGACGACGCTCCTCCTCCATCTCGCGCAGCGAGTTCTGCGCACACTGGTTGGGAAACAGCTCCTCCTCGAGCCCCACCACGAACACAGTACTGAACTCAAGGCCCTTTGCCGAGTGTATCGTCATCAGCGCAATGCGCTCGCCGTCACCCTCGTCATCATTGTCAAGGTCCGACATGAGCGACACCTCGGAGAGAAAATCCGTGAGCTTGTCATTGGCATTGCCCTCCTCGCGGCGCACGTCGACGAAATCCTGTATTCCGTTAAGCAACTCCTCGACATTCTCCTGACGGGCCTTGCCTTCGACACTCCTGTCGCTGTATATCTCGTCACGTATCCCGCTCTCCTTCAACACGGCACGTGCAACCTCCATGGCATTCTTCTCATCGGCTATGACAGCAAAGCCATCGATCATCGCAGCAAAATTCTTCAATTTCACAAGAGTTCCCTTGTTTACATCAAGCCCGAAGCCTACCGGGTTCATAAGCACCTGCCACAGGCTCACCCCATGTTCCATTGCCGCATCGCGCACCTTCAGCACCGTCTTGTCACCAATACCCCTTGCCGGGTAGTTTATAATGCGCTTGAAAGCTTCCTCATCGTCCCTGTTGCATATAAGACGGAAATATGCTATCACATCCTTTATCTCCTTGCGCTGATAGAACGACAGGCCACCATAGATGCGGTACGGGAAGGCACGCTTGCGGAACGCCTCCTCAAATATTCTCGACTGGGCATTGGTGCGGTAAAGGATTGCAAAATCGCTGAACCGCAGCCCCTCGCAGCGACGCAGTTCAGAAATCTTATTTGCAACAATCTCACCCTCTTCAAAGTCGGAGTATGCCGAATAGAGAGCCAGCGGGTCGCCCTCGCCACGGTCCGAAAAGACCGTTTTCCTTATCTGTTCACTATTCCTCGCAATGAGACTGTTGGCAGCATTCACAATCATCTTGGTAGAACGGTAGTTCTGCTCCAGCTTGAAAATCCTCGCACCGCCATAACGCTCGGTAAAACCGAGTATATTACCAATGTTCGCACCACGGAACGAATAGATGCTCTGGGCATCGTCGCCCACCACGCATATCGCCCTGCGCTCCTGCGTGAGCTGCCACACGATACAACCCTGCACATAGTTGGTATCCTGATACTCATCGACCAGCACATAACGGAAACGGTCGACATACTGACGCAACACATCGGGAAAATCGCGGAACAAGCGGTATGTATTCACCAGCAGATCGTCAAAATCCATGGCGTTGGCCAGGCGACACCTCTCGGCATACCTCTTGTATATCTCGTACACCGACGGTATACGCGCCCTCACATCATCGCCGCGCAGCCCCTGGTCATTCTCATAGTCCGACGGCGATATGAGACTGCTCTTGGCCTGAGATATACGCTCAGCCACAGAATTCGGCTTGTACACCTTGTCATCGAGTTGCATCTCCTTGATTATACTCTTCACCAGACTTCGCGAATCGCTCTGGTCATATATAGTAAACTGCGGGTTATACCCTATGTGATGCGCCTCGCGGCGCAATATCTTTGAGAACACCGAGTGGAACGTACCCATCCACAGCATGGATGCGGCCCTCTGCCCCACACGCGCAGCTATACGCTCCTTCATCTCTCCAGCCGCCTTGTTGGTAAATGTCAGCGCCAGTATCGACCACGGCTCATAACCATTCTCGAGCATATAAGCGATCTTGTAAGTAAGCACACGTGTCTTTCCCGACCCCGCGCCGGCAATCACCAGCGAAGGCCCGTCAAGATACCGCACAGCATCGAGCTGTGCCCCGTTCAATTCCTCCTCGTAATTTATCATCGTAATACACAGGCCTCATGCCTGCAATAAAATATCCGCGAAGATATGCAAAAATCGTCATATTTTCGAACATCGGAAGCTAAACCTTGTTTACATTCTATACCTAACCGATACAATATGGATACATACGTAAAGACCACCCACATCGGGTTCGGAATGCCGGTACTCATCTACCCTGCCGGAGCTTTGGCACCGACAATAAGCCAGGCCACCATGGAATGCCACTACGGCAAACACCTGAAAACATATGTCGACAACTTAAACACGCTTGTTGCTGGCACCGACTTCGAAGGCATGAGCCTGCGCGAGATAATA
This sequence comes from Bacteroidaceae bacterium, assembly GCA_017547205.1. GTDB lineage: Bacteria > Bacteroidota > Bacteroidia > Bacteroidales > Bacteroidaceae > HGM04593. The sequence continues at coordinate 10,655 of JAFYQH010000043.1, forward strand.
GCCGATGCTCCTCCGGGACCGCTCCTGAACAATGCAGGACAAGTGCTGAACCACTCGCTCTACTTCGAACAATTCACACCCTACCCGCCCGGCAACAACCGCCCGGGCAACAACATGAAGAACTTCATACGTTTCGACTTCGGCAACTTCGACACGTTCAAGAAAAAGATGGAAGAGGCCGCATCATCGTTTTTCGGCAGCGGATGGATATGGCTTGCCCAGGACGAAAGCGGCAAACTCAAGATAATCAGTTGCCCGAACGGAGACACCCCGGCACGTCACCGCATGACACCGCTCTACGGCATAGACGTGTGGGAACACGCCTATTACCTCGACTACCAGAACCGCCGCGGCGAGCACGTACACAAGCTGTGGGACATTATTGACTGGGAAATGATAGAAAGCAGGCTGAATATATAACCATAAATGAAGGACGGCAGCATTTTTCTGCTGTCGTCCTTCATTTATTCGATTCCATGGATTCAAGGTGCAAGGAGTGTACACAACGTACTCGACTGAGCCTTAAAATCCAATGCAACAAAGCAGATTGCATGTTTCACCGTCCCATGTAAAAGAAATAAAAAGGCAAAGTTCAAGGCTTGCGCAGCTTTTAAAACCGCAGTTTACTAATCGTAAATGAAGATTTTTAAAGCAAGCATAACACAGAAATTTGTCTTTTTATTCTTTTACGATCACTTTGCCTCTTTTATCAGATACACAATTACCGGCAAGTGATCGCTGTAACCATTCAACCAAACTCCACCGGCATGGGTACGAAGGGTATTGCCTTTGTAACGGCCCTCCTGCTGGAAGAGATAGTTACGCGAGAAAATCTCAGTCTTGTAGAGTTTCAGAGTGGAACGATCATTGCCAAGGAGATTGCCACTGAGGACTATCTGGTCAAAAAGATTCCATTTACCCTTGTATTTTAGTGTTCCGGCACCCTTTTTGCGAAGAATGTTCCACCAAGGGTTATAAAGATCGGTAGAAGCCTTCACATCCTCCTTGTTACGGAAATTACCAAGACATGAAGCCATACTCTTGTCATCGGGATCATCGTTCATGTCACCCATTATAAGTATTTTGGTATCGGGCATGGCAGCCATGATTGAATCCTTGAGCTGACGCACCAAAACACCTGCACGCTCACGCGCGGGCGATTTAGCATAACGCGAAGGCCAGTGATTGACAATAATGTGCACAAGTTCACCACCCATCTCGCCGCTCACAATGAGAAAACCGCGAGTCTTGTATGTAGTGTCATTGTCCTCGGTAGTATAAGGAGCAAGCTTGCTGTTAACAGGCTTGAAGAGCTGGGGATTATAGAGCAGGCCGCAGTCAACGCCACGTCTGTCGGGCCCCTCGATATGTACAAAGTCCCAACCACGGGCAGCAAGAGGCTCCTGATTTACAAGATCCTCGAGCACACGGCTGTTCTCAATCTCGGACACTCCAACAGCCGCCATACCCATAGGCAATAGATCAGTACCCATTTCATTGAGCACCCTTGCCATATTCTTGAGTTTGTTGGTATACTTCATGGTACCCCACTTATTGGTACCGTCGGGAAGGAACTCATAGTCGTTCTTGCCCTTGTCGTGTATGGTATCGAAAAGATTCTCCAGGTTATAGAAACCCACGCTGTATACCTCGTACCTCTTCTCCTGCGCCTGTGCTGTGAGGAAAGCCGACAGCAACAGCATCATCAAAAACAATCTTGCGTTTTTCATATTATATAGCCTAATTAATTCAAGGGAATCGATATTTCGTGTAAAAATACTAAAATTATTTCACGTGGAGCTGTTTAAACAAGGATTTTTTGCAACACATCATTTTTAACACGCAACACGATAAAAAAAGGAGAACAACGCTTTTTCCATTGACAACTTTTCACCACCTTTGTATTAAATTAGCAAATTGTATGGCATTTTAAGTTCATATACGCTTTTTTAAGGGGTACAATATTTAAGTTTTATATATTACTATGATTAAATTATTCAAACCCGCAGCACTTCTGCTGCTCTGTCTTGCAGGAGCCACAGGTTCTGCAGTTCAGGCTCAAGAGATGTCTGCCTCATCCACAGGCCAGAAGAAAGAGGGTCTCATCAAGCAGCAGCCATCGCGCATGCTCTTCGCTGACACCCTACTTACCGGCGAGGCCAGCAGGATGAGCAATGTCATCACCATCAGCGATGACAACAACGACTCCTACACATTCTCCGAGAGCCAGCTTGGTGATGATGACGACTACGCAGGTACAACAGCCATGACATCGTCTAATGACGATTACTTCCTCTCCGAGGTAGGCTATCTGTTCAGCCCCATGCGTTTCCGCGTCAGAGCCTATGAATCAATGTACAACAACGTCTATGCCAATGGAGTGCTCCTCAACGATGCCGAAAGAGGACAGTTCAGCTACGGCATGATAGGCGGCCTCAACGACGCAACCCGCAACAAGGAAGGAGTAAGCGCGTTCGAGCACAACAACTTCTCATTCAGCCCCATAGGCGGTTCAAGCAACATCAACATGCGTGCCAGCCAGTATGCGGCAGGACACAAGGCTTCACTTGTGGGCTGTAACCGCAACTACCTTGCAAGAGCTATGTACACCTACTCAACCGGTCTCATGGACAACGGCTGGGCATTCACTGGATCGGCATCGTACCGATGGGCCAACGAGGGTGTAATCGAGGGAACATTCTACAACTCGTTCGCATACTTCCTCGCAGCCGAGAAGAAGATTAATGACCGCCACAGCATCTCAATTGCCACATGGGGTTCGCCAACAGAACGCGCACAGCAGGGTGCAGCTACCGAAGAGGCATACTGGCTTGCCGGCTCGCACTACTACAACCCCAACTGGGGATACCAGAACGGCGAGAAGCGCAACGCACGCGTTGTCAACTCATACGAGCCGTCGCTGCTCCTCACGTGGGACTACAAAATCAACGACAAGGCCAAGCTGACAACATCGCTGTTCGGCAAGTACTCGATGTACAGCACATCGGCACTCGGATGGAACGGCAATGCAGCCGACCCGCGTCCGAACTACTACAAGAATCTCCCAAGTTCGGCCTACGACGTATGGGACCTCGAATACACTCCGAGCGAGAGCGAACTCAACAACTACATGCAGCTCTACAACTACTGGCAGGAGAGCAAGGCAAACCGACAGATCAACTGGGACTACATGTACTATGCCAACCAGCAGGCCAATGCTGTAGGCGGCGAGTGCCTCTATTATGTTGAGCGCCGTCACAACGACCAGCTTGCGGTCAATTTGAGCTCGGTACTCAACATCGACTACAACCGCAACAACAAGGGTACGTTCGGCGTGCAGCTGGGTACAACAAAGGGTATGCACTACAAGACAATGGACGACCTGCTCGGTGCCGAGAAATATACCGACATCGACAAGTTCTCGGTAGGCGACTTCGGTATCAACAGCGACTACGTGCAGAACGATGTCGACAACCCCAACCGCCAGATACGCGAGGACGACAAGTTCGGCTACGACTACGACCTCAATGTAAACAAGGCAAGCCTTTTCTACCAGCACCAGTACAACAAGGGTATCATGAGCCTTTTTGCAGGTGCCAATATCGAGGGTACTACAATGGAGCGTAACGGTCACATGCGTAACGGTCGCGCACAGCTGTTCTCAAAGGGCAGCAGCGGCACAGCCTACTTCCTTGGCGGCGGTGCGAAAATGGGCATTTCCCTCGCATTCAACACAAACAACGTGCTTACCCTGGGTGCAGGCTTTGAGAACCGTGCCCCCATTGCCTACAACTCATTCATCGCTCCACGTATGCGCAACGACTTCGTACAGGGACTCGAGAACGAGAACATATTCAGTGCCGAGGCATCATACAAGCTCACTGCAGGCCCCGTAACGACAAAGATAAGCGGTTACTACTCTGTATTCAAGAGCCTTACCGAGCAGAGCGCGTTCTACAACGACCTGCAGTCACAGTTCACATACCTTACAATGACAGGTGTAGACAAAGTACACTACGGAGTTGAAGCTGCCATAGTATGGAACGTCACATCTGCTCTCTCGTTCAATGCAGTAGCTGCAGTAGGCAATGCCGAGTACACCGACGATGTAAACGGTTTCCTCATCAGCGAGAACGAGGAGGTTGTAATGAACGACAAGGTATACATGGACGGCGTTAAGGTTGACGGCACACCGCTGACAGCTTTGAGCCTCGGTGTCGACTACAACACCAACGGCTGGTACTTGAGCGCGAACGTGAACTACTATGACAACATCTACATCGACGCATCCAAGTATGCACGTCTGGGCAGCGTTGTAGGCGAGCCGGTCATCGATGCAACAACAGGAGCCATGATTCTCAACAAGCCATCACAGTTCCAGGGCAAGGGCGGTATCATGGTAGATGCATCAATTGGCAAGAGCATCAACCTCAGAGGCGGCAAGAAGCTGAACATAAACCTCAGCCTCAACAACATCCTCAACAACCAGAAGATGATTACAGGCGGTTACGAGCAGAACCGTGGTGATGTATATGCCGATGGCGATGCACGCACATACAAGTTCTCGAAGAACCCGTTCCTCTACTATGCCAACGCATTCAATGCTTACCTGAATGTAGGCCTGCGTTTCTGATGTATATATATAATAAGGAACAGAGCTAAAAAAGAAGAGAAATATGAAAACACTGAAATTTCTATCGATACTCGCATTGTCGCTCTTTGCGGCAACATCGTGCATGAATGACCATGACGCGCCCAACTTCGAGCAGCCTCCATACGGTAACAACGAGATTGGCGAGGCAAACACCGACATTGTCGAACTGAAGACAAAATACGCTTCAACCATATCAGGCAACGGATTCGAGCAGTTCACAGATGAGACAATCATCGAGGGTGTGGTAGTTGCCAACGACGAGACCGGCAATGTCTACAAGCAGCTTGTAATAAATGACAAGACAGGTGCCATCATCATCGGCATCGATGATGTAGGTCTCTACTCAGTATTGCCAATAGGTACACGCGTACGCCTCAACTGCAAGAATCTTTACATCGGAGGCTACGGCAGCTTGGCACAGATAGGTACCAAGTACTTCAATACCAAATATTCCGAGTACCAGATTGGCCGCATGTCGAAGTTCGACTTCCAGAAGCATGTAAAAATAATGGGCAAGGCTGCAAGCACCGAACCCGAAATGACCCCCATGGTCGTTACAGAGGATTTCCTTGCCGACAGCAATAACAAGAACAGTGCACCAATTTATGTTGTGCTGAAGAACGTCTCAATTGCCGAGGCCGATGGAACAAGAAAGTTCGCTCCCGAGGAGGAACAGATAAGCGAGACCAACACTGCCGTAGAGAGAAACGTATCAATAGGCAAGCAGAAGGTTATATTCAGGTTGAGCACATATGCCGACTTTGCCAATGAAGTAATACCGCAGGGCAATTTCGATATCACAGGTGTGCTTACAAGATACCGCAACCCGGGTAGCAGCAGCAAGGACTACTGGCAGTTCATGCTCACTTCTACAGCCGATATGAAACCAGTTACAGAATAATAATAATTAAAATATAGAACTATGAAAATCAAGAGTTTATTTTTGGCGGCGATGACACTGTTCGCGTTCAGTGCATGTACCGACACACCCGATTCGCCCTACCAGTTCCCCACTGGCGGCGGAAGCAGCAACGGCGGCACAACCGAAGAGGGAGTTTACATTGACGCATCTTTCAAGAGCGACTTCGGAGCATTCACACCGGTTGAGACAGTTGGCGACTATCCTTGGATAATCGACTACAGCACAGCAAAGGCTACATCATATGTAGACGGCAAGAACGAGGCTGCTACAAGCTGGTTGATTTCAACACCTGTTGACTTTACCAATGAGACAGAGGCATATGTAGCATTCGAATACATCATCCGCTACTCCGAGAACGGTAAGGTAGCTGCGAACCACCAGTTGCTCATCAGCGCCGACTACACCGGTGACGCCACAAAGGCGACATGGGTCGACCTGCCTTATGGTGCTGTAGAGGGCAGCGACTGGGCTACATTCTACAAGGCAAATGCAGCCATACCGGCCGAGTTCCTTGGCAAGAGCGGTATCGTATTCGCACTCCGCTACACAGCCACAACCAAGGCAAGTACATGGGAGGTAAAGAACTTCAAGGTAGCACACGGCACAGCCGATGCACCTGAGGAGCCGGGCGAGGCCGAAGAGTACACCGTAGCTGAGGCTCTTGCAGCATTCACAGGCGCAGCAAAGCCTGCTGTTATTAAAGCCTACATCGTAGGTACGATCGATGGCCAGGTATACGATGAGGGTTGCCGTTTCAGTGGCACAGCCGAGTCAAAGACAAACCTGCTCATTGCCGACAACGTGGACGAGACAGACCCCGCAAAGTGTATGCCTGTACAGTTGCCTTCGGGCGCAGTGCGCAATGCATTGAACCTTGTTGACAACCCGGGCAACTACAAGAAAGAGGTCAAGCTCACAGGTAGCCTCGAGAAATACTTCGGTGTTCCAGGCCTCAAGACCGTAACAAAGTACGAGATCGACGGTGTGACACCAGAGGAGCCGGATGCTCCCGAGGGCGCATACATCAACGAGACATTCGCAACAAGCTTCGGCACTTTCACCACACAGGAGACTGTAGGCAACTACCCATGGATAATCGACTACAGCACTGCGAAGGCAACATCATATGTTGACACAGACGGTGACGGCAAGGCCGATACCGACAAGGAGGCTACAAGCTGGTTGGTATCACCCACTATCGACTTGACAAACGAGACTGAGGCATACATTGCATTCGAATACATCATCCGTTATGCCGAGAGCGGCAAGGTTGCCGACAACCACCAGCTGCTCATCTGCCAGGACTTTACAGGTGACGTTGCGACAGCTGACTGGACGAACATTCCTTATGGTGCAGTTGAGGGAAGCGACTGGAACACATTCTACAAAGCCAATGTAGCGGTTCCTGCAGAATTCCTTGGCAAGAGCACTGTTACATTCGCACTCCGTTACACTGCCACGACAAAGGCCGGTACATGGGAGGTAAAGAACTTCGTAGTGGCACATGGTGCAGCTACCGGCGAAACACCCGAGGAGCCGGAAACACCTGATACACCTGTAGTTCCTAGCGGCGACAACCTGCTTGCAAACGGTAGCTTCGAGGATTGGAACGGAAGTAACCCTGCAGCATGGGCTACCATGTCTGACGCGTCAAACGCTACTATTGCACAGAGCAGCGATGCACGCACTGGCAACTATTCAGTGATAGTAAGCGTCAATAAAAGTTCTAACAAGCGTCTTGCATCACAGAGCTATGTACTTGAACCAGGTACATACACATTCAGCGCATATGTAAAGATGAACGGTGCCGATGCAGGTCACTGCCGTTTGGGCTACGTGCCTGTTGTTGACGGTGTAGCTGTAAATACAAAATACACATATGAGTCACAGCCGGCATCAGCAGTAAGCAGCGACTGGGCTGCACGAGTTTATGAATTCACCCTCACAGAGAAGACAGAAGTTGCATTAGTCATAATGAACAACAAGAACGGAGGTGCATCGTTCCTTGTTGACGACGTTACTTTGACAACAAACGACGGCTCTGTAGGCGGTGGCAACAACGAGGGTGGCAACGAAGAGCCTGAGACACCTGCAAACGGAGAGTACCTCAATGAGACATTCGCTACCAGTCTTGGTTCATTCAAGACTCAGGAGGTAGTAGGCAGTTTCCCATGGGTATTTGCCGAGAATTATGGAGCAAAGGCTTCAGGTTTCGCCGATGGTGCAAGCCAGGATGCTGAAAGCTGGTTGATTTCTCCGGCAATGGACCTTACCAGCGAGACTGCTGCAAACATAGCGTTCGACTATGTAATCAACAAGGGTGATGCAAGCGCAGCTGCCAAGAACCACAAGTTGCTCGTAACAGACAACTACACCGGTGATGTTACAACAACAGAGTGGACAGAGGTAAACTATGGTGCTGTGAACAATAACAACTGGACATTCCATAATACAGGAAACATCTCACTCCCCGGCAGTGTAATGGGCAAGAGCAAAGTTGTTGTCGCATTCAAGTACATGTCGACAACTGCAAATTCAAGCACATGGGAAGTAAAGAATGTTGTAGTTACAAGCGCGACGAAATAACAATTACATCAATTTTACACAAAAAGCGATAGGTACCACCCTATCGCTTTTTTGTATATATGTATATTGCGGCACTTTATAGGATTTTTTTGCCGTAAATACAACACAAAGAGTTATCTTCGCATAAAGCAAACAAAACAATTTACGTTATGAAACTATTGGAAGGAAAGACAGCTCTTGTAACAGGAGCCACACGAGGTATAGGCCGCGCCATTGCGGTAAAGTTCGCACAGCAGGGTGCAAACGTGGCATTCACATACAGGCATATCAACAGCAATGCCGAGGAACTCATTAAAGAGATTGAAGCATTGGGAGTGAAATGCAAGGGCTATGCAGCCGATGCTGCCGACTTTGCGGCCACCGATGCTGTAGTAAAGGAGATTGTAGCCGACTTTGGCCGCATCGATATCCTTGTCAACAACGCCGGAATAACCAAGGACGGACTCATACTGCGCATGACCGAGGAGCAGTGGGATGCAGTAATAACCACCAACCTTAAGTCGGCATTCAACTTCACACGTGCCGTAGTGCCCGTGATGGCAAAACAGCGTGGCGGCAGCATCATCAACATGTCGTCGGTCGTAGGCGAGAACGGCAATGCCGGCCAGTGCAACTACTCGGCATCGAAGGCCGGTCTCATAGGACTTGCCAAGTCCATCGCCAAGGAGATGGGACCTCGCGGCATAAGAGCGAACTGCATAGCACCGGGATTCATAGTAACCGACATGACAAGCGCAATACCCGAGGAGATGCGTGCCGAGTGGGCAAAGACCATTCCTCTGCGCCGTGCCGGAACCCCCGAGGATGTAGCAGGCGTAGCCGTGTTCTTTGCCAGCGACATGTCGGCCTACGTCAGCGGCCAGGTAATCAACTGCTGCGGCGCAATGAGCTGCTGAAACAACAACTAAGGTAGCTAGGGTAACTAGGATGGCTAAGATAACTATGTAGCCACCCTAATTAACGTGAGTTCGATATAAGAATTTATACTAAAATTTAGCGTATTTTGTCATCTCGAACGTACGTGAGAGATCTCTTATTTTACGATATTTTGAGATCCCTCGTCGCTACGCTCTGTCGGAATGAACAGGTTCGCGATTTGATTTAGCTTATATCGAACTCACGTTAATTACCATAGTTACCATACATAGACACCCTATCCACCATAGCTATCCTAGCCACTTTATTTACTTCCCGCCGATGTTGAGGCGGTAGATTGCATGCAGCATCACGTAGCTCAGGAACACCTCATTACGGCTGAATTGGCGCATACCGGGAGATACATAGCTGTATTCCGACGTTCGCTGGTTCAGGATGTCCACAGCCTCGAGTTGAAGGGTAAGCGCCTTGTTCTTCAGGAACGATTGCGAGACCGTCACATTCCACAACCACTGGTCATGGTTCATTATATCGTCGGCATATCCTCGACGACCGTAAAACATAAACGAAGTATTAACCTTCATACCGAACGGCAGGTCGGCCTGCGGTTCAAGACAGCATTCGAATGTGTGTCCGTTCTGGTTGTAAGCAGGTGTCCTGTCATAGCGTGCCAGTTGACCTGTATATGCACCGCTAAGGTTAACGCTCCACATTCCGCTTCTCCATTTAAGGCGCATGTTTGCACGGGGCGTGTATGAATGCACGACAGAGAGCCCCATACCGTCACCAGTCGCACCCACAAAACTCTTGTTGCGGTTTATGCCATAACCAGCACCGAGCGACAGCATCCATTCACGCTCCTTGTCAAGAGGCTGTTCTGTACCTACTCCTATTGAAAGATAGTAACAGCCGTTTACATTATCCTTTGTGTGGCGTCTCTTTCCTGTAAGCGGGTCGGTCTCTATGATATCTACAATAGAATTGTTATAGTTACCGAAGTTAGCATATATGTTATATGAATCGCCCCTCTTCTCATTGAACCATCGGCCATAGAGGTTCATGTGGTTGTTCCACTGCAACTTAAGGTTGGGATTGTTCACACGCTCGGTCATCTGGTCACTTGTATCGGTAACAGGGAGAAGTTCAAGCAGTGAGGGACGGCGGGAATAACCATTGTACTGCAACGACAGTTCACCGTTCTTTACAGGCTTCCACTCGACGCGCAGCATTGGAGCGATATCGAAGTATTCGCGTTGCGGAGTATGCAGTTTGCCCGCCCTTGCATAGTCCAGTTTTTCGTCATAATAGCGCAATGTTGCACCTCCAGTGGCCTCGAACTTGTCCCAGACACCATACAAATAGAAACGCCCGCTGTGCATCAGTTCCTCACTTGAGGAGTTGAGACTGTTCTCAAAGTCAATGACGGCAGCCAAGGAATCGGCTGTCGAAGGACGCACGCCAAGAGGCAAACCCGGTTGCGCATAGTCGGCATAGCGGTCGAGCCTGTAGATATTGTTCTCATTGTCATTCTTTTCATGGTTCAGCGTGTATGTAGCCGAGAATCTTATGTACCGGCTGAATTTACCGTCAAGCGTTGCACTCACATAAAGGTTTCTGCTGTTGTCGGGTGCAGTGTAATAACGTCGGTCAACAGCATCCGGCGTGCTGCTGTTGAAATAGCGATAGTCACAAAGCGAATTGGAGAAATACCTGCCACTGCTGATGTCATACCTCGCTCCGATATTAAGCGAATACCCATCTTTCCTGAAACGGTGCACAAATTGTGCATATGCAGTAAGGTTGTGAAGTCTGTTAGTCTGCAACCCCTGCCGTGCCTGCGAATTTATACCTATAGACTTGAGTTCTTCACTTGCATCGTCACCGACAAGACCAGCCTCGGGATTCCCTGTTCCCGGGATAGCAGAATAGGTCGACATACTGCTCATATCACCCGAACTGGCACTGTTGTAACGGTAGCTGACGAATGCAGTCAAGCGGTTAAGGCTATCTATGTTATAGGTCATGCCTCCATCGAATGTGACACTGCGGTTACGCCCCTGACGCAGGCCCCGTTGATAGGAATAATGGTTGCCAGCATTGCCAAGAATGGTCTCGACATTGGAAATTGCGTCACTCGTATTATTGTCATGTCCCAGCTCCACCTCTGCATTCAACTTGAGCAAACCGGCATCGGTGTTTGCCTTTCCGTTGTCCCACGACATTATTGCACCAGCCTTGCGGTAGGTATATATTCCGTCGGCCAGCCCCCACCCGCTGCGCCAGTTGCCGTTCTCGTCCACAACCTGGTTCTCGCTTATATTGTTCACCTGAGCATATACGGCAGTACGGCGTTTGTCGGTAAAATTAGATGCAAAAACCTTGGCTATATACTTGTCGTTGGTACCGGCACCGGCATCGGCATTAATGTTCCACGACGCCATGTACTCTTTTTTGATCTTTAAATCTACCACAGTAGCCTTCTCGGTATCGTGTACACCGGCAAACTCTTTTTCCTCGTCACTCTTCTCATAGACCGCAACATCCTGCACGGCATCGCTCACAATATTGGACATAGCTGTATTGGCATCGCCCAGGAACGGTTTGCCGTTGACAAGAATAGAACTTACAGCTTTGCCCTGGAACGTTAGGTTCCCGTCAGAATCCATCGACAGACCAGGCAACTGCTTCATCAGAGCAGCTATGGTAGAGCCCTCGGGAACACGGAACGCACTGGCATGGTACACGAAAGTATCGGCCTTAATCGTCAGTTCCTCGGCAAGACCGGTAACCTGCACCTCCTTCAACACCTTCAGGTCCTGCTTAAGAAGAAGATTGCCCAACTTCACATGCGGTTTTTCCTTTGTCAGTTCCACCCTCTTCACAAGAGTCTCATATCCCACAAACGAAACCTTGACCTTGTACTTACCGGCCTCCTGTACTTTAAGGCTGAAATTTCCATCTTCTTCAGTTGCAACACCAGCAACAGCAACAGTGTCGTTTTTTATAAGTAGCACCGAAGCCGACGGCAACCCCTCCCTTACATTCTGCGCATCCACCACCTTACCTTGTAAAGTATAATTCTGCGCCAATGAAACACATACAGCAACTGCAAACAAAAGCAATGTCAGAAAAAATCTTTTCATATATTGATTCATTAAGCGGGATAAGAAGTCCTGCAAATTTAGAAACAAATTACAAATTACCCCCCCCAATTGTTAAATATAGTTAATACAAGTTCAAAAAAGGATATGCCACTTTTCATTTGACGCCGAAAAAATGATTTTGTATCTACGTTTAAACACCTGTAATTACAACAGGAAAAAGACAACGTCATGCAAGTGACATATCCAGTCTGCCGGGAGAACCACCAACCCGGCAGCTTCTTAATTTTAACTCAATTCCACATTACTTCACACATATATGACGTGCGGAAATCATTTTTGTGACAACCGCCACTGTTAATATTATTTAATTCACGGAATCATCCCCGGGCAATGCAAATTTAGCGGTAAACAATTCATATCTCCACTTGCTTTACTTTGCATATTGTTCGCAAAACCTTTGCAGAAACAAATTCCGTTGCATCCATCCGCTCAAAATCACTCCTTGGCAATGATGTCGGCCGGCAGGAGCCTCATCACCTTACGTATATGTACACCTACAACAAACGAGACCACGATCACAATAATGAATATCCCCGATATAATGGGCATTACCGGCGATACAAGTTCCTTGGGAATACCCTGCTGTATACCCCATTCCTGCAAAAGGATGTTGAAGATTATCATGAGGGGCACACCTATGATGCTCGCCACTACAACAAGCCACACATACAAGCGGCCAAAGAAGAGAGCGACATCCCGTCTCTTTGCACCGTGCACCTTGCGCACTGCAACCTCCTTCTGGCGCGAGCGTGTATCGAGCGATATCGAGCTCCATATTCCCATGAAGCAGATAACAAAGCAGATGGCCGACAGCATCCAGGCACCGTTCTCCATATTCTTAAGAAGAAACAGTTCCTTTGTCAGTTCCTCGCGCAGATTCACTACAGTAGGCTTCACCGGTTCGGGGTTTATGCGCCGCATAACCTCCTCAAGTTCAGTGAATACCCGGTCATACTCACCCTCCTCGGGCACAATAATGAATTGTGTAAAGTAGCTGTCATCGTAACCTATTTCAACAATACAGTTCGTTTGGAATCTGTGGTTGTTATCCACGTAAGGCAGGACGGGGAATGTTCCGCCTATGGGGAAGGCATGACGGCTGCGCACGGGCAGCGACCCACTGTCCGTTATTCCCAGGCGGCTCAGCCTGCTATAGAGCGAATCGCTCAGCAACATGCAGTTGTTGCGTTGCCCTGGTGGAAGGAACCATCTTATGGGACGTTGCCAGAAGTCGAGGATTGCTGTATCGCTCACCTGAAGCGTAGTGAACAAAGGAGAAAGGATAGAGACCTTCTCGGCCTCCACGCGATCAAGATTCTCCAGTTGTGTAAAGTTCTCGTTTATCTTTATATATTGATTTATTCCCTTTGCCTCTGTCTGCAAATATTCAAGCAACATGCGCGAATCGTTATCAGGAACTGAGGGCTGCACGCTGATGCACTCTGCATAGAAATCGTCGTTCTCAGGGAGATTGCTCTGTTTCTCCATAAGACCTATAAAATGTGACAAATCCAAAGTAGAACCAAGGAACAGAATGCTTATGAATAGCTGCAAGCCCAGCATGCCGTTGCGCAGTGTGTGCCTGCGGTTGCGGTGCATCTGTACAGCGATCGCCTGACGGGAGTGCAGCATCCCTTTGGCATTGCACCATACAACGATTGCGCAGACAATGGTGACAGCAACAGCTATGGACGTAATGCTTGCGTTTATGCCCTCTATTCTCCACCCGAACTCATCAAGGAAACCGGTGAGATAATCACCCGCATAACCGGCAAGCATGTTGCCAAGCAGCAGGGCAAGCATAAAGGCCATGACTACTGTCAGTACCATCTCTGTGAAGAAGAGCCACACGATACTCCTCCCCTTGGCACCATGTACCCTGCGCAGCGATACCTCGCGACGGCGCATACGGAAGAGCTGAAGCTGCATCTTCAGGAACCCTATGAGGGCTGCAACAAGAATGAGCGAGCTTGTAAGGTAAACAACTGTGCGTACCTTCAACGAATGAGACCTGTTTTCGGTGTATACATAATCAAGGCTCTCTATCCAGGTCCTTACACCCAGAGGTTCAAGGCGGCGGTCAGCCTCCTTTCGCACCTGTTCGGGCGACTGCCCATCGGCAAGCAGCAGCAGGTAACTGGCAATGTACTCGCTTCTGTCATCAGTATTTATATATATGGCATTGGTTACACCGTCATTCAGTTGCGCAGCCCTGTAGACATCGCGTATTGTAAAAGTCCACTCCATATCGTCCCACAAAGAGACCTTACACCCTACCGGGTTCTCACTGCCATACACCTCCCTTGCAATCACTTCACTTATGACAGCCTCACCCTTCCTCAGCACCGGAATCTTCTCCCAGGTGAGGGCCGAACGTATGGCATGGAAGTTCAGTTTCTCACCCTCCAGGTCAAAGAAATTGCACGGCCGTGTCCTTGTTGTAGAGTCGGGCATCGTAAAGGTCATATCACTGCCACGCATCAATCCCCCTACAAAATAGTTGTGGAGCATCTTATCTACGCCAGGCAGTGCACCACCTGCATTCAGTGCGGCATCAATCTCGGGAGTAACCGTGAGTGAGTTGTTCATGAAAGCAATCCGAAGTTCCACATCCTGCATGTTTCCATCGTCGAATGCTGTTTTTTCATCGTATAAACCCATCACATAGCAACGGTCATAATAGGATTCATTTGCTATGGAAGGCGGCCCCATGTGCTTGAGCACAAAGTGCGTGGCAGCAAGGGTCACTATGCCCACCGCAAGCGCAACAATGCTCACAATGTTCTGTGTCCTGTATTTCATGAGGTTGCGACAGGCAACCTTGAGATTGTGCAGTATCATTATAACAATATTCTTAGAAGCTGTTTAAAATTCTCATAGCATCAACTGTTTATCATCCGTGACGGTTAACCTATAATTCTTTAAAAAATCACTTACATCTCAACCTCGGATACAATCTCACCGTCAAAGAGGTTTATTACCCTGTCGGCATAGTTCGCGTCGTGCTGCGAGTGTGTCACCATAATGATGGTTGTTCCCTCGTTGTGCAGTTCCTTAAGAAGTTCCATTACCTCTTTGCCATGCTTGGAGTCTAGGTTACCGGTAGGCTCATCGGCCAGGATTATCTGCGGACGCGAGATTACCGCACGTGCTATTGCCACACGCTGTTGCTGTCCGCCCGAGAGCTGTGCCGGGAAATGCTGTGCACGGTGCGACATTGCCACGCGCTCCACAACCTCGTCGACCAGACGACGGCGCTCCTTCCTTGGTGTTCCCATATACAATAGCGGAAGTTCCACGTTCTCGACAACGCTGAGTTCATCGATGAGATTGAAGCTCTGGAACACGAATCCCAAGCGCCCCTTGCGCAGGTCGGTACGGTCATCCTCGTTCATGTGGCTCACATCCTTGCCGTCGAGCATGTATGTACCTTCGGTAGGGCTGTCGAGCAGGCCCAGTATGTTCAGCAGAGTGGATTTTCCGCATCCGCTGGGGCCCATGATGGCCACGAACTCACCTTTCTTCACTTCTAGATTTACATTCTGCAATGCCCATGTCTCGATCTCCTCAGTCTTGAATACCTTCTTGATGTTCTTTAGTGTAATCATAATTGTTCTATGTTCCTAATTCGTTGATTTATATATTCATTCGCTTTTTATTACGTCAGCGGCATTTATGCGGCTCACTTTGTATATCTTGTTTCCTATGGTGGCGAGCGTAACAAACGCCACAATGAGTATTGCCAGCAATATGTAGCAGCATTGCGTAACCCAGTCGGTAACGGAGAGGGTATCTATGAAACTGTTCACTACAACTAGCAACAATAGCGCTATTACCGTTACAAACGCAGCTGCCGTAACCAGCAGACGCAGATAGTAGGCACCGAACAGACGCATTATATCACGGCTCTTTGCACCGTGTATCTTGCGCAGCGCCACCTCCTTGCGGCGGCCGCGGCTCTCGAGTGCCATGTTGGAATATACGCTTGCCACAATGGAAAGTATGGATACCGACACAAGCAGCAGTGCCAGCTGACCCAGAAGCTCCATGAACCTCAATTGGGAGAACCATGAATCGTAAAGGATGCTTGTGGGCACATCGTTCAGGTCATCGGGCATCGCCTCGCGATATATTTCTGTTATTGCATCCTCGCAACGGCTTATATTGCCGTCTTTGGGGAATATTATATACTCCTTCCTGCAAGGCAAGTCCTTGATTGCGTCAACGTCACTATCTACTATCCAATATGCGGGTGTATAATCATTGTGTGCTGTATAAGCATAGTGCTGGAGCGCCTTTGCGTAGCCTATGAGAGTGTAGCTTCGCCCATCGTGCAGTTTACGTTCAGTTACATTGGGTAACGGCTTGAGCCCCCACTTCGTGCGCAGGCGCTCGGCCTCTCCGGTGCGCACATAGACAGCTGTTGTGTGACGCCTGTTATCCTCGGGGCAATCAGGGATAATGGCGATACTCAGATTATCGAAAATTTCTTCATCAGTGACGGTATATGAATATTCGTACCAGTCTCCCTCATTTCTTGGCTCTACGTAGTGTATCATAAAATGGGCATCCAATGTGGGCGATGATGAGTGCACCAGACTTATGACGCTTATATGGGCAACCGTGCCTGTCTGCATGAGTCTGTTGGCAAAATCGGGAATTCTGGCAGTTGCCGACCCTTCACTAAGCACCAGTGCACGACGGTAGGATGAAGGATTGTCGGGCAACACGGCCGACTGCGCCTTGAAATTGTAGTTGACGACGTAGAAAAGCCCAAGCATTCCCAGAATCAGAATCATGCTGATACCGAGCTGCACACTCATCATTATGCTCTGCCTCATAGTGCGCGGATGACCGCTGCGCCCCACTCGAAGCCCTACCGGCTTGCGCAGATAACGATAGACAGTAACTGTGGCGACAACAAGTGATATAAGGAGTGTACATACTATTATCCACTGGGAAATGCCATATGTAGCATCCAGATTGAAGACTATTCCACCATGAATCTTGTAGAGTACAGGGAGCGCATAGCCGGTAAGGAGGGCTGTTATGACAACCGATGCTATTGCTGTGAACAAAAAGACAATAATGATCTCCATGCCCAGCAACGTACAGAGCTGCCAAGGGCGGGAACCCATCGTGCGGCGCAGGGCAAGCTCGCGCGAACGTAGCGAGAAGAGCTGCAACTGCATCTTCATGTACCCTATCACAGCAATGAGCAGCACACTGCAACCGAGGAACAGCAGGGCAAAGACAAGCACCACAAAGAAGAGCCCCTCGTCACTCCAGTCAAAATCGTTGACCCTGTAGGTAAAATAGTACTCCGGTATTGCCGAGGAGAGTTCTTTCTGCAACTGAGCTGCCGTTGCACCGGGCACAAGCTCAATCCTAATCCCAGGGCTGCTGTAATGTTCTGCCGGCAGTGAACTGATAATGAATATTCCACTGAAAGAGTCACCAAGGTGGTCTGCGGTTTCGATAACATCGGTTATGATAAACTGCGGTTTGTCCACCAGCGGAGTATGTATGACAAGCCCGCGCGGGTCGGCTCCTTTGCCATATACCTTGTCACATATGTCTGCTGTTATGATTACATCGCCCTCGCGCAGCTCCGGGATACGTTTACCGGTAACTGCACTGACATAAAAGTTATAGTGGAAGAAACGGGGAGAGAAATAGCCGTAAGTACTAATCAAGGTCTTGCGCCCTCCATCCTTGGTCTCATAGTCTGTATCAGCTCTAAGGAACATTGAATGTAAAAGCACCTCGCGCATCGAGGGAATCTCAAGCGAATTGAGACGCTCTATGAAATTACGGCCAATCCACACTTCATCGTTGTACTGAATGTCGGCCCCGTTGGCGTCATGGGTATCACGGTTCTTGTACTGTTCCTCTGTAAGGTTGTATGCACTCACGCTGACACTGCGTGTGTCCATCTCGGAGAGGTATATCTCCAGTACAAAGCTCCTCAACAGATATACGGTTATCGCGAAACATACGACACCAACGGCAAGGGAGAGTATCGAAATTGCATTCTGTGTCTTGTATTTGAGCATGTTGCGCCATGCGATCTTCAAATAGTGCAGTATCATAATTCTGTCATTTATTAGATTAACGTATTTTTCTGTTTCTTAGTCTTCAATTACCACCTCTTCGGCATCGCCTATGCGGTCATATCCGCTTGTGATTACTCGGTCACCGGGCTTAAGGCCCTTTAGCACCTCGAACTGTTCGGGATTCTGGCGCCCCAACTCAATGGGTACACGACGGGCAATGCCACTCTCCCCGTCAAGCAGAAAAATCCACTCACCACTGCTCTTCTGGTAGAAGTCTCCGCGTGGAATGACTACTGCCGGCTCGGGCTGCCCAAGTTCAACCTTCACGCGGTAGCTTTTGCCAAGACGTATATTATCGGGGGTTGCACCGTTGAACAAAAGGTCGACAGCAAACTTACGCTCCTTTACCTCGGGCACCACGCGACTTATGCGCAGCGGGAAGGTATCCTCTTTCTGCACGATAGTGGCCGGCAGACCGGCATATATGCGCTCGACATAATACTCGCTCAACTGCGTGCTGACCTTGTACTGGTCCATAATCCTGAGCTCACCTATCTTGGAGCCGGCACTTACCTGTTGCCCTATTATGAGATTAAGATGTCCCAGCTGCCCGTCGTATGGTGCACGCACCACAAGACCGTCGGTACGCCGCTGTGCATTCCGTAACCTGCGCTGTGCGGCCTCACGGTCGGCGACAATCATCTGTTGACGGAGCACCGTTGTTGCCGAGTCGTGCCCCAGGCTCTGCATCTGCAACATAAGTTTGTTGTGCAGATGCTCGTTCTCGGCCTCCGCTATATCGAGTTCGGCGCGGCTCTTTATGCCCATGGCATACTCCTCTCGGCTCTGCGTAAGCTTGCGTTCCAAAGCAGCAATCTGGTACTTCTGTTCAAGCGCCTGCAAACGGAGGTCAATGCTCTTCTGCTCCATCTGTATCTCCTGCTCATGCAGGTTACGGTTATTCTTCTCCCACAGTTCTCGTTCCTCGTCTATGGTGCGCAACAGGTCGGGGTTGATGAGCACGAGGATGGTATCGCCCTGCTTGAGCATTGTCCCCTCCTCACATACTATGCGCTCTACATAGCCGCTCTCAAGTGCATTCAGCTGTATTGTCATGACAGGGTGCACAAGCCCCTCGACCTCGACAAACTCCATGAAAGGAGACTCCTCGACCACTGCTATGCGCACACGTTCCCTGCTTATGCTGCGCCTTGATGGCGATAGCGCAAGCACTACTGTGTATATGAGCATGATTGCAAGTAGCATGCCCGAAACAATGTGCATCAGGTATTTCCTGTACCATGGACGTGGCGGTAGTTTTATATCCATATCTTTCAATTTAAATTTTCACCTTTAACCTATCACTTTTCCGGCAGCTGCTCCGCAATAGCGCACTGCATGTGGAAGTCGTATCCCGTAATGCTGCGCAACGTATAGTAGAGACTCCAATAAGTGCTCATAGCATAGAGGTAGGAGCGCCCTGCCGAATTCTGCTCGGCAATCGCATCGTTAAGGTCAAGCAGGGTATTCTGCCCCATTATATACATGCGCATGGCAACTGTGTGCCGGTGACGGGCGCGCAGGTCGGTGAGACGGGCAATACGTACCTTACGTGCCTGCATGTTGAACTGCGAGACAAGTTTCTGTACGTTCTGCCTGAAATCGTCCATACCCTGTTGTGCCTGTATATCGACAAGTTCCTGTTGCGAACGTGCCACACGCACCTTGCCACGACCACGCCCCCAGTCGAGTATTGGCAACGAAATCGTCAGGCTGCCATACTCTTGGGTCATAGGCCTCTTATAGGCACCGGACAGGGTGTTTCCCGTCTGCGACAAACCGAACTGAAGATATATGTCGGCCTTGAGCCCTGCATTAGCCTTTGCATATGCAAGGTTGCTGCCGGCCTCCTTGCGTATGCGTTCGTAATACACTGGATCGGGGCTATTCTCCATAGCCCGCTGCAGTGCTTCGTGCAGGGGAACAACAAATTCGGGGACACTGTCGGGCAACACAAGATTTATGTAGGTATTCTGCCCTACCCCAAGAAAGGAACGGAAAGCCTGCAATGACTCCTCATGCGCTATTTGTGCATCCATGGCATTCGCTTCTTCACTCAAACGACGTATCTCAATCTGCAGCATCTCGTTCTCGGTTATCGTACCGAGCCTGTATCGTCCTTGAGCCATACGGTAAAGAGTGTCGGCATTGGCATAATTGCTATGTGCCATACTTAGATTGCTCTGTGCCGTGGCAAGATTGAAGAAGTTATTGCAAGTCTGCGACGAAACAAGTTCGAGCGTCTCGGCATAGCTTTTCTTTGCCTCGGCATATTTTAACGGTTCTATGCGACGGTCCCATTTGAGACTGTTGTACCCGAAAAGGCTCTGGTTGTAACCAATGCTCACAGGGATTGTACTGAACAAGTCCATATCATCATCCATTTCTCTGAGATAGTTGACACTGCTTCTTATGAAAAATGTGCCCCCTGTAAAAGGTATGTTCTGGTTTATGCTCAGTGAAACATCACCCCCGAACTGGCTCTGCCCGACAAAGAGCGATGTACCGTCACCTTGAGTAATCTTGTTTATCTCGTTGTTTATATATGGTGAGCTTGTGAGAGTGAGCGACGGAAGATAATTGGCACGATAGTAACGGTAGTTCCAGTACTGCGCCAGAAAGGTATGGCGAGCACTGCGTGCCGATGGCGAGTTACGGTGTGCAAGTTCAATAGCCTGCCGAAGGGTAAGAGAAAGCGTGTCGCCCTCCCAGGCTAAAGATGAAACCGGCATAAGAAGCAAAGCACTTCTCATAGCCATGAATATTGCCAAAACCAACTGTCTGTTTGCTTTCATGATACTTTTTTATAATGTTCGGAACCAGCCATTACCACAGGCACCACATTACATTATGCACAAAAAGTATGCCAAACATCCAAAATATTGATTACCAACATAATAACAGATTAGACCCCCCTCCAGAAACGTGCGGTTGCGCACATAATGTGTGCGATTCCGCACACCCGCACAGAAAGAGGAAGAAAAAAAATACGGGAAGGGGTAAAATATCGGCAAAGCACTTCTTGCGCTACAATATATTTCGCATACCTTTACAAGTGATTTCCCATTCTGACAAAATGAAATGTAAAGGAAGAATACTGATAGTAGACGACAACGAGGATGTCCTCCTGTCACTCAACATGCTGTTACGCCCATGGACCGAAGCCATCAGGGTCATCACCGAGCCCAAACGCATATTGGAATTCATGGACAGTTTCAACCCCGACGTAATTCTGCTGGACATGAATTTCAGCAGGGACAGCATAAGCGGCGAGGAAGGGTATGAGTGGCTCGCACGCATACTTGAACATGACCCCACAAGCGTGGTGATATTCATGACTGCATACGTGAGTACCGAGAAGACGGTTAGGGCAATAAAGGCCGGTGCTGTAGACTTCGTGCCCAAGCCGTGGGAGAACAGGAAGATGATTGAAACAATACATTCGGCTGTCGATTTCAAACGCAACCGTTTGTTGCCGACAGACAATGTAGATGAAAAACAGATAAGCACAGAAACCGTTAAAGAGGCGGGATTTATTGGTGAGTCTGCACAGATAGTAGAGCTGAAGAGACGCATTGCACATATTGCGCCAACCGATGCCAACATATTAATCACCGGCGAGAACGGTTCGGGAAAGGATGTCGTAGCACATGAAATACACCGTCTGTCGGCACGGAGCGACAGGCCGATTATAACCATTGACCTTGGATGCATACCCGAGCACCTCTTCGAGAGCGAACTGTTCGGGTACGAAAAGGGAGCATTCACCGGAGCTGCAACAACAAAGGCCGGCCGCATTGAGGAAGCCAACGGGGGCACTCTCTTTCTTGACGAAATAGGGAACCTCTCGCCTGCAATGCAACAGAAACTGCTTACAGTAATAGAGAAGCGCGTAGTGTCACGCATAGGCTCAACAAAGGTACATAAAATCAACATAAGGATTGTAGCCGCAACAAATGCCGACCTTCGTGCCAGAGTGGCCGAAGGCTCGTTCCGGGAAGACCTGCTCTACCGCATCAACACAATAGAGTTTCATCTGCCGCCGCTGCGAGAACGGGGCGAAGACATACTGCTGCTGGCGCAACATTTCATGGATATATATGCCAAGAAATACAAGAAAGAAGCAAAACGGCTTTCGTATGACGAGGAACGACGGCTGCTCACATACCCGTTCCCCGGCAATGTTCGCGAACTGCAACACTGCATTGAGAGAATGGTAATAGACCCGGGAGCTCCATTCCCCACCGGTACAGGCAGGAGAGAAGCGGCACATGCCTCCCTGAATCTCGAAGAACTTGAACGCACTGCAATACGCAAAGCCCTTGAACAGAGCAACGGAAACCTGTCTGTGGCAGCCGAGCTACTGGGAATTACACGATACGCACTTTACAGAAAAATCGACAAACACGGCATCTGATGGGATTCTGGCAAAACATATTCTACAACAAAAGCATAAAGCGACTGAGAATTATGCTCGAATCGGTACGCATGCGTGATTTCAGCCTGCAATACTCGCTGGACAAGCTCACCGGCGAGGAGCGACGCATGGCCGAGGAGATAAATGCCGTAATCAATGAGTTCCGCGAGGCCGAGCACAAGCATCAGGGAGAGACACACTTCTATGATGCCCTGCTGTCAAACGTAGACTCGATACTCATAGCAACAGACGAGGCAGGAAAGGTCAAGTGGATGAACAGGACCGCAGTGGAAAGGTTGTGCGGTTTCAAGTTCGACACGCTCGACAGCCTGTCTGCACTCCACACCTCATTGCCGGCACAACTGAAAGAACTGCGCAAGAACTGCATAAACCTGGTCTATTTCCCAACAACCGATGGAGAAGAGAGACGTTATGCAGCAACTATGGGAAAGATATTCGTCAACGGTATCGGTTACAGACTATACACATTGCAGGACGTGGCATCAGTTTTCAGACAGAGCGAATTCCTTGCCCAGCAACAACTGGTGAGGGTACTCACGCACGAGATTGTCAACTCACTGACGCCTATAGTATCGTTGTCGGACACCATGGCCGACAACATTGCATTGGGCAGTGAGCGCAATATCAATGACGAAGAAATGGGAGTTGCACTCTCGGCCATAAACCGCAGGGCAAAGGGGCTGATGGAATTTGTACAACGTTACCGCATGCTCTCGGGCATAGCACCACCAATTATAAAAGCGGTAAAAGTGCATGAACTGCTGATGGAGATTCAGAAACTTGTAAGACCACAGATGAGTGAGAACTGCAAAGTAAACTTCACTACAGAATGCAACGATACCATTATAGGCATTGACTGCTCGCAAATTGAACAGGTATTCCTGAACTTGCTGAAGAACGCTTCCGAGACGGGTGCTTCGCGCGTGGATGTCAAAGCTACAATGTCCGACGACGAGCGCTGGCTTATAGTATCGGTAACGGACAATGGAGGTGGTTTCCAGCATGAGACTGCAGATAACATGTTCACCCCCTTCTTCACAACAAAGAAAGACGGACAAGGTATTGGACTTGCCGTGTGCCGCCAGATTGTGAGCAACCACGGCGGACTTGTCGGAGCTGAATGCACTGAAGATGGGAGCGGTGCACGTTTCACTGTAAGGCTGCCCATAAAAGAGACGTAATTGCTAAGATCGCAGCAGAAATTGAAATGAACCCCAAAGTTTTTTGTCCAAACTTCGGGGTTCATTTTATGCGTAAGAAACACTATTATTCACATTACCATTACTGCAGTCGGAACATTACAGGCAGCATGTACTGCACGTTCACCGGCTTGCCATCCTGCATTCCCGGTGTCCACTTGGGCATTACAGAAACAACACGCACCGCTTCTGCAGCAAGGTATTTTGCTGCTGGATGTTTCCCTGGTGCCGAGGTATCGATACTCTGTTTCTCGCCGTTTGCATATGCCACAACCACCACATCATCGATTTTTTCGACACTGCTACCTTCGCCGAAAAGTTTTTCCATCTCCTCGACACTTCCTTGCATTACAGTGCCATGGAAAGAGTAATTCGCCTTCTTGACCTCTACATTGACAATACTACTATCACTCTTCACAACAAACTGCACATATATTTTTCCTTGCAATTGGGCATTACGGGCCTCAAGCGGATACTTTATGTTTGTCTGCAAGAACTTCATCAATGCCTGCATGCCACCCGGGAACTCAGGCATTTGCTCCGGCGCCGGATTCTGTTTGCTTTCAACGGCCTTGCTTTCATGCGGCTTCTTCATAGTGATAAATATCACACCATCCTTATCAACAGCATTGTATTTTTTCAATTCATCAGCCGACAGTCGTTCCTTCTTCACAACTGTTATACTCTCAATATCTTGGGAATTTATATCCGCGACATTACTATTATAGAGCTCACCGTCAACCACAATAGATGCATTATTAGCCTTATCTACAGCAACACCACCGCTCTTGAGTTCTATTTTCGGGGTTTCTTTGGGATGTTTAAAGACAACAGGAAGAGTAAACCACACATTTACAGGCTTGCCACCCAGCATTGCGGGAGTCCATTTAGGCATAGAGCCCACCACTCTCAAAGCCTCGGCGTCAAGTGATTCATTACCCGAAGAGCGCATTAAATTGACATCACCGATTGTTCCATCAGCTTTCACCACAAACCGCACTATCACTCTTCCTTCGGCACCGACGGCCTTTGCAGCCTCGGGGTATTTGATATTATCACGGAGCCATTTCATCATCTCCTTCATTCCACCGGGAAATTCCGGTTGTACCTCAACTACCTGATATATCTTTTCAGGATCGTCATTTGCAGGATTGGTACTATCAAAACTATCAACCTCGAACCAGCCATCTTCCTTCATCGACACAGTGTCTTTTTTTGCACAAGTAATTGTGTCATTAGCAACAAATTCATTAACTTTGCCGCCAGGTTCAGCATTGGCATTCTCAACAGTTGAGAAAGAGAGTGCAGCAACGGCTGCAACCGGGAGTATGTACAAAGCCTTTGCACATCTCCACTTCTTGGATTTTTCTTTACACATCATAGTGATACGTTTTTTAGTTAAACTGTGATTAAAGCTGTTGGCAATAGAGTAGAGCCTTGCGCCAACGGCTTTTTTTATTATCAATATTTGGTATTCCTTCGCATTCACGCCCGAATTGATTACAGCCTCGTCGGCTTCGAATTCGTGTATATCCTTGAGCACACTCTTTGCAATCCATGCGAGGGGATTGAACCACTGCATTATTATCACCGCATCGGCAAACAGGATGTCCCACGAATGGCCGGCATGAGCATGTGCAGCCTCGTGCGTGAGTATCTCGCGCGCACCATCGCGCATATCCTCTTTTGAAACAACGACCCAGCGGAACCAACTGAAAGGCTTCTCCTTGCCGTCGTGCACGCGCAACCTTATCCCATGGGCACCATACTGAGAGGCATCCACCGCCCTACTAGAAAGAAACAACCTGAACATCTGCACATACACAAAAACCTGACGCAACAGCAATAGTGCAACACCGGACATATATACAATGAACGCCAGAAGCGACCAGTCAAAATGCATGGAAGATTCCGTAGATAGGAGTGTGTTATCACCGTCCATGGCTGCAACGTCGAATTCACCTACCAGGACTTCACCGGCAGCAATATCAACGCTTGCTGTGGAGGCTGCATTCTCTTGCATCATTGTCATGAAACGTGTAAACGGGGACTCCACACCCAAGTTCACAGCCGGCAACACAAGTGCAAGCAACATTATAGCCAACAGCACGAAACGGTTGACACGGTGGAATGTCTCACGACTCATGAATGCCATGAAAAGCGGCACAAGAAACGCCAGCACAAGCGACGATTTAATGATGTAAACTATAAAACCACCCATAGTAATGGTCATTTATTCTTTTCAACAAGGTCAATAAGTTCCTTAAGTTCATCAAGAGAAATCTTCTCCTCTTTTACCAA
>JAFYQH010000044.1 GCA_017547205.1 Bacteroidaceae bacterium
GAAGGAGCGGCATGCCGCTCCTTCTGTCCTATATGTATATGTTCGGTCCGGTAAGGTTCTATGCAATGAGCTCGGTGTATATGAAATAGCATACGACTCCAATGGCAGTGAGTACGATGCTTTTTATGACGATATGAAAAAGTGTTTTCATGTAATGGTGATATTCCAAAAGAAAGGAGAGGGTCAGGTGACTGCCCTCTCCGTGATGCCTGTGTCTGCGTAATTATGCCTCGTGGATAGCCTCTGAAGGACAAACACTTGCACAAGTACCGCAGTCTATACAAAGTTCTGGGTTGATTGAATACTTCTCACCCTCTGAAATTGCACCCTGAGGACACTCATCGATACATGTACCGCAAGCAACGCAGTCGTCTGAAATTACGTAAGCCATAGTTGTAAATTTAAAATTTGTATTATCCGTTGGCGAAGATAGTGCATTTTGTATAGATACAATTCTTCTCACTTGTTTTTAACATTTTTTTACAGTGGTTTTCCGTTTATCATATTTTTTTACGAACTTTGCAATATGTAACCGGTTTTTACGTTATAACAAGAAGATGAAAAAGATTGTTTTATATATATTATTGCTCACGATGCCTTTGACGTTATTGGCTCAGGAGCGTAAAGTGCAGAACAAACCGTATATCGACTACCGCCGTCTGCACTATGGATTCTTTGTCGGCGCTCATGTGCAGGATATGGAGTTTACCAATAATGGTTTCGTTACTGAGGACGGCGAGGCATGGTATGCCGATATTGCAAGCTATAATCCGGGACTTACCGTAGGTGTCCTTGCCGACTTGCGCTTGGGAAAGAATTTCTCCCTCCGTGCAATGCCTACATTGCACTTCGGTCAGAATACCATTATCTTCCGTGAACAGAACAGCGGAGAGCAGTCGCGTCAGCAGGTGAAGAGTACATATGTGGCACTACCTTTACATGTTAAGTTCGCTCCGGAACGTTTCAATAACTACCGTCCTTATATCACTGCTGGTGTCAGCCCCATGCTCAACCTTTCTGTCAAGAAGCAGAAACAGCTGCTGTTCAAGAAGTTTGACTTTATGGTAGAGCTAGGTATGGGGTGCGATTTTTATCTGCCTTTCTTCAAGCTTATTCCTGAGATAAAATTTGCGTTCAGTTTGCTCGATGTGCTTGAAAAGAACCGTGGTGACCTGCTCGACAAAAGCTACGAGAAGTTCACCTTGTCGGTGGACAAGGTCGTGAGCAAGATGATAATTCTGACCTTCTATTTCGAGTGATTATTCTTGTTTTTACCGTAAACTTTCATGCCATCTGATTTATGGAAAGGAATCGCAAACTCCTGTATGTTCATGGGTTCGCCTCGTCTGGAAGTTCGGGAACAGTAATGGCTCTGCGTCGTAACATGCCGGCTTGGCGCGTTGTGGCTCCGGATCTGCCGGTTGATCCTTTTGAGGCCCTTGAGCTTCTCCGCAAGACTGTGGAGAGTGAGATGCCGGACATTGTGGTTGGAACTTCCATGGGTGGAATGTATACCCAGCAGCTTTGGGGAGTGCCCCGCATTGTGGTGAATCCTTCGTTCGAAATGTCGCGTTCGTTGCTGTTTGGGAAGATGGGACGTAACAAATATACTTCAAAGCGTCAAGACGGAGCCACGGAGTTTCGCATTGACAAGAATGTGGTCGAGCAGTTCAAACTCATGGAGAAGAACCAGTTCGACGGCATTACCGACGAGGAGAAGAATCTCGTAATGGGGCTTTTCGGTGACAAGGACCCGGTAGTGCACTTCTATCCTCTCATGTCGCGGCTGTATGGCGGGGAACGGTGCCGCTGGTTTGATGGCGAGCATCGTCTTAACGATGTGGTGGTAAAGAAAGTGCTTATTCCGCTTGTTTATGAAATGGTGGGTGGTGATGATGAGCCGTCCTGGTATTGAAGTGGCCGCATCTTCTACATTAGGGCATATGCTCCGAAACCGGTTCCCGGCACTCCTCTCCGCTTGTTGCTGGTGCTCTATTTTACGAGTAAAATAGCTCTGTATTTCCCCCATTTTTATTATCTTTGCATTCTGTCAAATGATTTTCGGATGGGAATATTCATAACAACCATATTTGCATTGCTCCTTTCGCCGTCGGTGGAACTTCTCGATTCTGTTATGCTACAGACTGTCGACGTGGTATCTTCGCTTAAATTGGATGATGACGATTCCAGGAGTACATACCTTTCCACGACTCTCGACCGTGGGCAGCTCGAAGGCAGGCAGGTCTATTCTGTCAAGGAACTGTCGGCCATTGTTCCCAATTTCTACCAGCCCGATTACGGTTCCCGCATGACTTCGTCCATTTATGTGCGTGGTTTCGGTTCCCGTATCGACCAGCCTGTAGTCGGAATGAACATCGACGAGATGCCTGTGATGAACAAGAACAATTACGATTTCGACCTTTTCGATATAGACCGTGTGCAGGTAGTCCGGGGTGCTCAGAGTGCCCTTTATGGCCGCAATACTTCGGGTGGTGCGATAAACATATATACATTGTCGCCGCTGAAGTTCCAGGGCAAGCGTCTTATGCTTGAGTATGGCAACGGGAACAGTATGCGTGCCAAGGCTGCCCATTATGCGCGTTACGGTGGCAAGCTCGGCTGGTCGGCCAGTGTTAACTATAGCCATAGCGACGGTTATTTCCTCAATCATGAGCGCGGCGGGAATTGCGACGGTGGCGACAACCTTGCTGTCAGGCTGCGTGCGCAATATCTTGTCGGTGATAAATGGAGCGTGGACAATAGTTTTTCGGCCGGGTATACCGATGAGGGCGGTTGGGCTTACCGTGCATACAACACCGATGACGGCACCCTGGCACCGGTTGCCTATAACGACGAATGCTCATACCGCAGGTTCGCCATAAGCAACGGACTGTTGATAAAGCACTATCTCGACTGGGCGACACTGTCGTCAAGTACCGGTTACCAGTATATGGATGACCGCATGGATCTCGACAACGACTTCCTGCCCCTTGACTATTTCTCTATGGGGCAATACCAGAAGGAACACTCCATTACGCAGGAGTTTGTCCTTAGGTCGCACGATACCGGTGACTTCAGTTTCATGGCAGGTCTTTTCGGTTTCTACAAGCATAGCGATATGTCGGCTCCTGTATGTTTCAAGCAGTACGGTATAGACAATCTTATTCTGAAGAACGCCAACGATTACTACTATCATCTTCTTGGTCCCGACCGCGAACTCTCTTTCGAAGATGACAATTTTGTGATAAACGATGACTTTGCTATTCCTACATATGGTGCGGCGGCCTACTTGCAGCTGGGATATAGGCTCGGGGGTCTTGATATAAGCGGCGGTCTGCGCGTTGACTATGAACGATCGGAGATGGATTATGACAGCCGCGCATCGGTATATTACAAGACATATATTAGCCATGAGGTGTATACGCCGTTGCATACGGTGTTCAAGGGTGATAACTCGACGGATGCGCTGGAACTGTTGCCTTCACTTTCACTTTCCTATGGTGGAGATTGGGGAAATGTGTATGCGTCGGTACGCCGCGGTTTCAAGGCCGGCGGTTTCAATACGCAGCTTTTCTCCGATATACTGCAGAGCAAACTGGCTGGAGCACTTATTGGCAACGAGCAGGATGCTGATGCATCGTCAACTGTCTATGAGCCCGAGACAAGTTGGAACTATGAGATTGGTACACATCTCTCGCCACTTTCCGACGGCAGTCTTGGAGTTACGGCGGCCCTGTTCTACATTGATTGCCGTAACCAGCAGCTTACTGTATTCCCTAAAGGAATGAGTACGGGACGTATGATGTCAAATGCAGGTGAGTCATTCAGCTATGGTGCGGAACTGGCTGTAAAGTACAGTATAGGCCGCGTGGTCATTGATGCCGCATACGGATATACCCATGCCGAGTTCAAGAAGTATGTGAGCGGAACAAGTGACTATTCGGGCAAACGTCTGCCGTTTGCTCCCCGCGAGACCGTGTCGGCCAATGTCTCATGGCGTCTGCCCGTCCCCGAAAGGTTTGCATCCTCATTGCTGTTCAATGTAGGATGGAAGGGTATAGGCCATATCTATTGGAATGAGGAGAATTCGCTAGGGCAGTCGTTCTATGGTCTTCTGTCAGCATCGCTCATGTGGGAAAAAGGTCATTTTGCAGCTTCCGTATGGGGTAAGAATCTGCTCGATGAGGAATACAATACATTCTATTTCCGCTCTATCGGCAACGATTTCTTTGCACAGGGAAAACCATTGCAGGTTGGAGTGTCATTACATGTAAATCTATAAATCCAAAAATATTGAAATTATGAAAAAACTGTTTTTATTGCCTTTGTTCGCGTTTCTTGCGCTTTTTGTTTCATGTTCAAGCAGTGACGGTGACAATATGCCCGATAGGTACGAGGAGGTCTTCTATGGTAAACTATTGAAAGATGGTGCCATATACAACGATGACACTAAATGTGAACTTAATGTCATTGCCGACATGGCTTCTATTACAATCTACAATGTCGGTTTTCTTGACGGCAAGGAGCTTACGTTGCCTAACCTGACATATGTCAAGAGTGGTGACAACTACGAAATCAAAGGAAATAATATAATTGCCATTATTGGTGGCAAGGGCGATACCTCAAAGATTTTCCGTACAGTAAGCGCATCATTGAAAGACGGAAAGTTTGTGGTTACTGCCGATAACGAGGATATGACAATCGGTTTCAGCAACGCGCTTTTGACTCCGATAAAACCATCCGATGGGAAAAAAAGCTACAAAGGAAATCTTTTGGTGGGAGATTTTGAAAAAGAGGTTACGATTGATGTAGTAATTGACAGGTCTGCTTCCCTCGTTGATGTTGTCATGAAGGATGTAAAATTCGCGCCGAACATGCAGCTTGTCCTTGATATAACTGTGAAGGAGATGCCGTATATAGAGGAGGGTGGTGTTGTCGCTTTTGCGGCAACCGATATCGACCCATATATGAATACAGAAAAGTCGCCTTCCGACCAGTACCGTTTTTCCCAGATAAGCGGTGCCATCGAAGGTGGCTCTATGGTGCTCAGTGCCCGAATGGCCGATAATCTTGCTCCTTATGTGTCTGGTAAGGAGTTTGCGTTCAGCGGAACAGAAATCGTAGAATAATATCAAGATATCTGCATTATGACAAAAAGGTTTCTTGTCGTTATTGCCCTAGCGGCAACAATGTTGCCGGCTATGGCTCAGTTATCGGTAAAATGGGGTAATGTCGATACACGCTACCCCGTAGAGGCCGGTGCTGTAATAAAGACAAAGGCTGTAGCCAATGCTGTGGCATGGCGTGGTGAACGTGTGAACCTGCAGCTGCTCGTGAGCAATGCCGATACCACTCAGCTTGTAGGCTATGCGTTCAGTGAACTCAAGAGCGGTAAGAATGTGATTCCTGCAACGAATGTAGTGGGAGGTTTTGTGCAGCCTGTGATAACGGATAAGTTTACAGGGTGTGGCAAGCACGAGGTTGACGCGCATGGCGAGAACCTTGTCGCTGACCGCATAACAGGCGATAACCCCACAATGCTCGAGGCTGGTACATCACGTGGCCTTTGGCTCACGGTGCAGGTTCCGCAGGATGTAAAGCCAGGCACATATAAGGGCTGTGTCGAGGTGACATCTGCCGGCAAGACAAAGAAACATGCCTACAGCGTAAAGGTGCTCGACCGTGTGTTGCCGGCGCCAAAGGAGTGGGTATTCCATCTCGACCTGTGGCAGAACCCTTATGCAGTGGCACGCGTTCACAATGTCGAGGTATGGAGCAAGGAGCATTTCGATGTTTTGCGTCCCTATATGCTCAAGCTTGCATCAGCAGGCCAGAAGGCCATTACTGCAACCCTTATCGACCGCCCATGGGACGGCCAGACATACGACCCGTTCGGCAGTATGGTGACATGGATAAAGAAAGCCGACGGTACATGGCTCTATGACTTCACAATCTTCGACCGTTGGGTCGAGTTCATGATGTCGTGCGGAATCGACAAGGAGATAACCTGTTTCTCCATGATTCCATGGAAGCTCTCGTTCCGCTATTACGACCAGGCGACACACACCCACAAGTTTATTGTCTGCGCTCCGGGCGATGAGGCTTATTCCAACTTCTGGGGCGGTATGCTCAGTGCCTTTGCCGCACACCTGAAGGAAAAGGGATGGTTCGAAAAGACCTTCATCTCCATGGACGAGCGCAGTTTGCAGCAGATGCAGGCGGCTATAAAGGTCATAAAGGAGCACGCGCCTGGGATGAAGATATCAATGGCCGGCAACTATCACCCCGAGATAGAGCCCGACATATATGACTATTGTCTTGACATATTCGCTTACGGGGCATATACTCCCAAACTTATAGCAAGCCGCCGTGCGCAGGGCAAGGTATCGACCTACTACACCTGCTGCAGTGCCGAGTATCCCAACCTGTTTACTTTTACCGACCCGGCCGATGCCGAGTTTATAGCTCTGGAGGCTCTTGCCAAGGACCTTGACGGTTATCTGCGTTGGGCCTACAACAGCTGGACCGTTACTCCCGAGAAGGATTCGCGCTTCACTGCATGGCCGGCCGGCGACACATATGTGATATATCCCTTTAGCATCAGTTCAATACGTTGGGAGCGTCTTGTGCAGGGCATACAG
Source organism: Bacteroidaceae bacterium (assembly GCA_017547205.1). Classification (GTDB taxonomy): domain Bacteria; phylum Bacteroidota; class Bacteroidia; order Bacteroidales; family Bacteroidaceae; genus HGM04593. The sequence goes on from JAFYQH010000044.1 coordinate 6,642, forward strand.
CAGTTCGAGAAGTACAGGATACTTCTTGCCGAAGCAAAGGAGAAGGGCAATATGTCGCGCGTCAAGGCTTTGGAGAAACTGCTCCGGAGTATCGATATAAAGAAAATTTCAACCGACAGCGAGAAGATGACAGGAAGCTTCCGCGACGGCTTGAACAGAATGTAATGTTATGATAAGGAAACTATTGTTGTTGTTGATTGCCCTTGCTCCTCTGTTCCATGCCGGAGCAAGAGTGTACAAGGTTGGTGATGTGCCCATGGTGCATCTCCAGGACCGAACACGTTATGTCAGCAACCCCGACAATATACTCTCGTCCTCGTCTGTCGCAACTATGGACAGCCTTCTCTTCTCGCTTGAGGAAAAGACCGGAATACAGGTTGTGGTGGCAGTGCTTACCGACATCGAGGGCGGCGATTGTTTTGATTTTGCCTATCGTCTTGGAAAGGAGAACGGTGTGGGGCAGCAGGGACGTGACAATGGTCTTGTTATACTGCTTTCTACCGGAGAACGCTGTGTGCAGTTCGCCACTGGCTATGGTCTCGAGGGCGTAATGCCCGATGCCATATGCAAGCGCATACAGCAACGTCACATGGTAGGGCACTTTGCAAATGATGACTGGGATGCCGGCATGGTCGAGGGTATACGTGCCGTGTGCGGGCATCTCGACGGCTCTATGGTGAATGACGGGAGCGACGAGGAGGATGAAGAGATTATGGCATTGGCAGTCTTCGTTACACTCATATTCGGGGGAGGTCTGGTAATCTTCCTGCTGGTATGGTACAATAGCCGTTGCCCCAAGTGCGGTAAGCACGAAATAAAAAGAGTAAATTCACGCATCGTAAAGCGATGCAACGGGTATATCGTGCGTGAGAATACCTACACCTGTTCAAGTTGCGGGCATACATTCAGCCGCAGGGAACATGCCGATGACCTCAGCAACAGAGGTGGGCATGTCGTCATTGGCGGCATCGGCGGCCGCAGATTCGGCGGTGGAGGCGGTTTCCGTGGCGGTAGCTTCGGAGGCGGCGGTTTCGGCGGAGGCGGTGCCGGCAGCAGGTTCTGAAACATGATTGATTATTAAAATAAAACATTGAACAATATGAAAAAGTCAACAATTATTATCATTGCAGTC